>NZ_LMNJ01000009.1:0-115091 GCF_001423325.1 Methylobacterium sp. Leaf113 | reverse complement strand
GGCCGCGGTGGTGCGCCGCCTCAAGCCGGGCAGCCCGCTGCTGGGCACGCCCCTGGTGCCGGTGGTCTACCGCATCAACATGCGCGACCCCAACAGCCTGTTCCTGACCCAGGCCTTCCGCATGCGCAATCGCGATCTCGTCTACGTCTCCAACGCCCCCTTCACCGAGGTTCAGAAGGTCCTCTCCGTCTTCTCCACCGTCACCGCGCCGGTCTCGGCCGGCGCTTCCCTCTACGCGACCACCCGGTAAGGTGGCGCTGCGGGCATCTGGCATCGCCGCCTGACGCCCGCGCCGAAGCTCCCTCTTGCGTTCTCGTGCAGCATCGCGCACGGGTCGCACAGGCCCGGTTCGATGCCGGAAGGCAACGGGTCGTGGACCCGGTGCACGCCGAACCTTGGCGGCAGGCCGATCCGCCTCTATCTTTCAGCGAGGTCGACCGAGGCGTGAGACGGGGCGGGATGAGGTTCAGACGCGCGGCCCGGCGCTTCGGGCTTGCGGGCGGCTTGGCTGGCAGCCTGTTCCTCGTCGCCGGCTCGATGGTCGGAGCCACCCCGGCCCGGGCCGACGTGGTTATTGGCGTCGCCGTTCCGCGCTCCGGCGCCTACGTTGCGGTCGGCGAACAGGTCCTGCGCGGTGTCCAGGCCGCGGCCCGCGATGCCAATGCCAAGGGCGGCCTTGATGGCCAGACCATCGTTCTCGACGTGCAGGACGATGCCTGCGACTCCAACAAGGCCGTGGCGGTGGCCAACCACTACGCCACCCAGGGGGTGCGCCTCGTGGTCGGCCACGTCTGTTCGAACGCGTCGCTTGCCGCCTCTGAGGTCTATGCCGCCAACGGCACGCTGATGATCACCGCGGCCTCCGTCGCCGCCAAGCTCACCGACCGGGGTCTGCCGACGATCTTCCGCGTGTGCGGGCGCGATGACGATCAGGCCAAGCTCTCGGCCACCGTCCTCGCCGAGCGGTTCCGCGACAAGAAGATCGCCATTCTCAACGACCTGACGCCCGGCTCGCGCAACCTCGCCGCCGCCACCAAGGAAAACCTCAATCGCATCGGCATCAACGAGGCCATCGCCACTGCCTTCGCGGCGGGCGATGCCGATGATGCCGCCCTCGCCGATCGCCTGAAAGAGGCCGGGATCGCTGTCGCGTATTACGGCGGGGATGCCCGCGAGATGGGGCGTCTCGTGCGGATTTCGGCCGAGCGTGGCTTCAAGCCGCAATGGTTCGGGACTTCCGCCATCGCCACCCAGGAATTCGCCACCATCGCGGGGCCAGCGAGCAACGGCGTGCTGATGACCTTCTATCTCGACCCGCGCCGGAAGCCCGAGGCCGCTGCCGTGGTCGCGGCCTTCAAGGCCGAAGGTGTCGAGCCCGAGGGATCGACGATCTATGGCTACGCCGCGCTGCAGGCCCTCGTGGCGGCCGGCAATTTTGCCCACACGACCGACTCGAAGCGGATCGCCGCCACCCTGCACGTGGAGCGCTTCGACCTCGTCCTCGGTTCGGTCGGTTTCGACAGCAAGGGCGACGTCACCGCCCAGGGATACGTCCTCTACGTCTGGAACGACGGCACCTTCACGTACGCCAAATAGTGTTCACGGACATCAGCTCGTGTCCGCTGGCGTGATTGATGGCGTCGAAACGTCCCTGTGAGGATGCCATTTGGGTCGGCGGGAACTGACATTCTGACGTTTCGGGATCGTTTCCGGCCTTTCATCGGTTCGTGAACGGCGAATCTTCAGGCCATCGCTCGGCCTGGACGCGCCGCGACGGGACGATTCGAGAACTTTCAGCGAGACGTCATGCCTCCATCCTCCGCAGGTCCCTCCACCGGGCGCCGTGCTCTCCTCTCCGCAGGGCTTAGCGGCGCGGCATCCCTCCTGGGGGCGCCTGCGCGCGCCGAGGCTGCGCCGGAACTGCGCTGGCGTCTCGCCTGCGCGTTTCAGAAGAATCTCGATATCTTGTTCGGTGCGACGGAAATGCTGGCCCGGCTCGTCAGCGAGGCCACCGACGGGCGCTTCCAGATCCAACCCTCGGGGCCCGGCGAGCCCATACCTGCCGAAGGGGTCCTCGACGCGGTGAGCGCGGGTACGGTCGAGATGGGCTACGCGTCGGCGACCCTGGGGGCGTCCAAGGACCCGACCTTCGCCCTCGCCACCGCCCTGCCCTTCGGCCTCAACGCGCGCGGCCAGGGCGCCTGGTGGCTCCAGGGTGGAGCCGCCGACCTGTTCGGCGAGATCTTCGCCAAGCACGGTCTGGTGGCTCTGCCGGCCGGCAACACCGGTGCGCAGATGGGCGGATGGTTCCGCCGCGAGGTGAAGACGCTGGCGGATCTCCAGGGGCTGAAGCTGCGGATCGGTGGGCTTGGCGGCCAAGTGTTGGTCAAGCTCGGTGTCGTGCCGCAGACCACGCCGGGGTCGGACCTCTACGCCGCCCTGGAAGCCAAAACGATCGATGCGGCCGAGTGGATCGGACCCTACGATGACGAGAAGCTCGGACTGCAGAAGGTGGCCCCGACCTACCATTATCCCGGTTTCTGGGAAGGGGCGTCGATGCTTCACCTCTGGTTCAACGCCGAGGCGTGGAAGGGACTGCCGAAGGCGTACCGCGCCATCCTGCAGGCTGCCTCCGCCCAGGTCTATGCCGACGTGCAGGCGAAGTACGACGCGCGCAATCCGCGGGCCCTGCGTCGCCTCGTGGCCGGCGGTGCGCAGTTGCGTCCCTTCCCCCAGGACGTGATGGAGGCAGCCCTGAAGGCCGCCAACGACGTCTATGGCGACATCGGCGCCAAGAATGCCGACTTCAAGCGGATCTACGAGGCAATGAAGGTGTTCCGGAACGAGGAATATCTCTGGTTCCAGGTGGCGGAATACACCTACGACAACTTCATGATCCGGGCGCGCGCCCGTGGGTGACGGGGGCGCGACAGAAAAAAGGCCGCTCCGAAGAGCGGCCCGAAGTCTAGGGAGGAAACGCCCAAGGAGGGCAGCGGGACCGCGACGCCATCGCGTTCCCGCAATGCACAATCTGATCCTCCTGTGGAGAATTGCAAGGTGAATAGGGCAGCACTCGTGTCTCTTTTCGCGAGGCGCGATCGGTTGCTCCATTTCTGTATCCAAAATGTCGCATCTGAGCAGCCGCAAATGCTCGCTTCCTGGATCGGGTACGATCTGAAGTGAAGACACGATAACAGGTTGTTCGAATTCAGCTTTCGTCGTTCCGTCTGTTCTTCTCCGTAGAACGGCCCTCCGCGCGAGTGGGCCTTTCTGCCTCCGGCGCCGGATGAACTTGGCGCTCGATCTTTCAGCATGATTCGGAAATGGGTGTCGGCCGATGGCGATACAGGCGGGACGGGTTCGAATTCTCAACGATGTCGAGCCCCGCGGCGACGGGCGCTACGTGCTCTATCTGCTGCAACAGGCAAACCGCGCCCACCACAACCCGGCTCTGGAATGGGCCGTCGAGGAGGGGAACCGGCTCGGTCTTCCCGTGCTCGCCTGCTTCGGACTGCTCGACGGCGCCAATGGGTTTCCCGAGGCCAATGCCCGGCACTACGCCTTCCTGCTCCAGGGTCTCGCCGATGCGGCCTTGGGCTTCGAGGCACGCGGCATCGGCTTCTGCCTGCGCAAGGCCTCGCCCGCCGCGATCGCCATTGGCCTCGCGAAGCAGGCGGCCGTTCTGGTTCTGGACCGGGGTTATCTCGCCATCCAGAAGCGCTGGTACGATGAGATCGCCGCCGCCGTCGAGACCCGAGTCGTACAGGTGGAGGGTGACGTGGTCGTCCCCGTGGACGTCGTCTCGAGCAAGCACGAATACGCGGCCCGCACCTTGCGCCCGAAGCTGCACAAGCATCTCGACGACTACGTGGCGCCCCTCGCTGCCCGCACGGTGAAGCACAGGGCCGGGGCGGGTCTGCCCCGTTCCGAGGTCGACATCGCCGATCCCGACGCGGTGCTGGCGGGCATGAGCCTCGACCGCGTGGTGGGTCCGGTGCGCCGCTTCACCGGTGGCGAGACCGAGGCCCGCCGGCGGCTCGCGGCCTATCTCGACGGCCCGTTCGCGCAGTACGGAAGCGACCGCAACCGCCCGGAAGCCGGGGCGGCCTCGCACATGAGCCCCTACCTGCATTTCGGGCAGATCTCACCCGTCGAGATCGTGCTGGCGGTGCGCGCGGCGAAGACCGGCGGCCGAGAGGACAAGACGGCCTATGTCGAGGAGGTCGTGGTCCGTCGCGAACTGGCGATGAATCACGTCCATCATACGGAGGGCTACGACGACTATGCCCGCGCCGTCCCCGAATGGGCCCGGAAGGTGCTGGCCGAGCACGCGGCTGACCCGCGTCCCAGGACCTATACCGAGACGGAACTCGCCGAGGGCAAAACGCACGACGTCTACTGGAATGCGGCTCAGGCCGAGATGCGCGAGACCGGCTACATGCACAACCATCTGCGCATGTATTGGGGCAAGAAGATCCTCGAATGGTCGCCCTCACCCGAGGAGGGCTTCGCCCGCACATTGCGACTCAACAACCGCTACTTCCTCGACGGCCGCGACGCGAATTCCTTCACCAACGTCGCCTGGGTCTACGGCCTGCACGATCGGCCCTGGGCCCGCCGCAAGATCTTCGGGACCGTGCGATACCAGAGCGAGAATTCTCTTCGGAAGTTCGACGCCAAGGCGTATCTCAAGACCGTCGAGGCCCTCTGTCGGGCGGAGGCGGAGGGAAAGGACGAGCACGCGAAGGTACAGCCCTTGCCTGAGCGCTCCGCTCGCCGCGCCAAGGGCTCGTCCTGAGCCTCGCCGTCCGTCCTCGTTTCACTTCCGGGACCGAATGCTCCGAATTCCGACCCCCCGGCGCGCAAAGCTCCGGCGCGCCAAACTCATTCGCGGAAAGGTCCTGCCTGCCAAGGTCCTGGCTGCCAAAGTCCTGCCTGCCAAACTCCTGCCCGGGATGCAGCGGTTGCGTGGCGCGACGCAGGACGCCTTCGGGGTGTGGCGCCATCGACTGCTGTTCCTTGCCGGCGGCGTCGGCGTCGGGCTGGCGGCGGTGCTCATGGCCTGGCTGGCCGATGCGGCCCAGGGAGGCTTTCGGCAGGTGCTGGCGCTCTCGCCGCTGGTGGCCCTCGGCCTCACCCCGCTCGGCTTCGCGCTCTGTGCCTGGCTCGCCCGCGACGTGTTTCCGAACGCGCAGGGGTCGGGCATCCCGCAGGTGATCGCTGCGCGCCAGACCCGGCAGGTCGCCCTGCGCCGCTCCCTTGTCTCGCTCAAGGTCGCGATCGGCAAGATCGTGGTGATGAGCCTCGGGCTGCTGTTCGGTGCCTCCACCGGGCGCGAGGGCCCGACGGTGCAGGTCGGGGCCGCGATCATGGCGGCGGCCGGTCACCTGACGCCGGAGCGGGTTCCGGGCCTGATCCTGGCGGGTGGCGCGGCCGGCGTTGCGGCTGCCTTCAACACGCCGCTCGCCGGCATCGTCTTCGGCATCGAGGAACTCGGCCGGGCTTACGAGGCGCGCACCGGCGGACTCATCGTCGCCGCCATCGTGGCGGCGGGGCTGACCGCCATGGCGCTCACCGGCAACTACACCTACTTCGGCACCTCCGACGCCGCCTTGCCCTTCAGTCCGGGCTGGATCGCCATCCCGGTGATCGGCGCTCTCGGCGGCCTTGCCGGCGGTGGGTTCGCCCGCATCGTCATCCTGTTCGCGCGCGGCCTGCCGGGACGCCTTGGGGCGGCCATCGCCAGACACCCGATCGCCTTCGCGGCGGCCTGCGGCCTCGGAGTCGCCCTGTGCGGCCTCATCTCGGGCGGCGCGGTCTACGGCACCGGCTACGAGGAGGCCCGCGCCCTCCTGCACGGCACCGCGGCGAGCCACGTCGATTTCGCCCCGCTGAAGTTCCTGGCGACCCTGTTCTCGGCGATCAGCGGTATACCCGGCGGGCTGTTCGCCCCCTCCCTCAGCATCGGGGCCGGCCTCGGCGCCGCCTTCCAGGGGTGGTTCTCGGGGGTGCCGGTGGCTGCCCTCGTCCTGATCGGCATGGTCGCCTACCTCACCGGGGCTCTGCAGGCGCCGATCACCGCCTTCGTCATCGTCACCGAGATGACCCAGGACCATGCCCTGATGATCCCCCTCATGGTGGCGGCTCTGATCGCCGACGCGGTCTCGAAGGCAGTCTGCCGCGAGGGACTCTACCACGCCCTGGCGCACATCCTTCTCGAGCGGCACGGCACGGAGGGGCGCCCGAGCGCGCCCGCATCTCCGATGCCGTCGTAAAACAGCCGAGCTTGGGCGGAACGCTTGCGGCTCAGGGCGGTTATCGCTCGGTTTCGCGAGCTGGAGTATTGCGCATGACCCTTTTGAAATGGGCCCTCATCTGTTTCGTGATCTCCCTGCTCGCGGGTGGTCTCGGCTTCACCGGCATTGCCTCGGGCGCCGGCTCCCTGGCCCGCATCCTGTTCGGTCTGTTCCTGGTGGTGGCCATCATCATCGTGATCGTCGCCTTCGCCATCGGGCAGGCGGTGTTCTAGTCCGTACGCGCCGATGCCGGACCGGATCGCTCTCGTCACCGGTGCCACCTCCGGCATCGGCACCGAAACGGCGCTCGGCCTCGCCCGGGCTGGGTACCGGGTCGGCATCGTCGGCCGGGACGCCGGGCGCGTCCGTGAGACCATCAAGCGGTTTCGCGAAGAGGTATCGCGTGGAGAGGTCGACGGCTTCACGGCCGACCTCTCGTCCCAATCCGAGATCCGTCGCCTCGCAGCGGAGGTCCGGGTAAGGTACCCGCGCCTCGACGTGCTCGTGAACAATGCCGGTGCGATCTTCGACCGCTACGCCGTGACAGAAGATGGCATCGAGCGCACCTGGGCGCTCGATCATCTCGCCTACATGCAGCTCAGCCTCGAACTTCTGGATCTTCTGAAGGTCAGTGCGCCGGCCCGCATCGTCAATGTCGCCTCGGCGGCGCATCGGCGCGGTCGCATCGCCTTCGATGACATCGGCCATACCCAAGGCTACAGCCCTATCACGGTCTATTCCCAAGCCAAGCTCGGCAATGTGCTGTTCAGTGCCGCCCTCGTGCGCCGTCTGGCCGGGACCGGTGTCACCAGCAACGCCCTGCATCCCGGCGTCATCGCCAGCGGGTTCGCCGCGGGGACCGGCGGCTGGTTCGGCCTCGGCTGGCGCCTGATCCGGCCTTTCATGGCCGATCCGGCTTCAGGAGCCGCGACGTCCATCCATGTCGCGACCGCACCGGAGACGGCGGACACGACGGGGCTCTACTTCGTTCGCAGCCAACCGGTGGCGACCTCCGCCCGGGGCCGGGACGTGGCGTTGCAGGAACGGGTCTGGGCTATGAGCCTGAGCCAGCTCGGCCGGTCGGACATTGGCCCTGGAGCGACCTGTTAGCGCAAGGGATGCGGATTTCATGCACTGCACGCATAGCCGCTCCCTCAAGGAGACAATTGCATGGTGCGGTGCGGGATGGCATGTGGTGGCCATGCACCGCGGCGATGGCGTCGCCGCGGTGTGCCCTTCTTGGGCGTTTCCTCCCTAGACTTCGGGCCGCTCCCTCACCGGGGCGGCCTTTTTTCTGTCCAGGCGATGGCGGTTTATCCTTCGGATGCCGCGGAGACAAGCACAATTGTGCGAAAGCGCACGTCATGCCGCACACATTATCCTGCGCAGGCGCCCGGGGGCGCCGGCGCAAGGCGGTTCATCAAGCCGCCGGTGCTTCGGGCAGGAAGGCTCCTGTCAGCGCCGTGGCGATCAACGCCCGGGTCTCGGTGACGCCGTAGAGGGCGATGAACGAGCCAAAGCGTGGGCCGCGTGCCTCTCCGAACAGCACGTTATAGATCGTGCTAAACCAAGCCTGCGATACGCCGGGGCGCCCATCCGGGCTCTTGGCCTTGCCCGACAGGTCGGGGAAATGTCGGCGGCCGACCTCGTAGACCACCCCCTGCAGCCCCTCCGGATCACCCGAACCCCCATGTGCGGCCAGCGTCTCGGAGAGGTCCTCCAGGGCGGCCCGTTCCGCGTCTGTCGCGGCCCGGTAGGTCTTGGCCGGTCGCACCAGATCCCGGAAATACGCGAGCGCATGGCCGACGAGTCGGTTCAGCACCGGGTGGGTCTCGGGGCCCACCTCCGGGTCGTAGCGGCGGATGAAGCCCCAGAGCACGGCCGGATCCTCGGTGTTGGCCACCGCCGCGAGGTTCAGCAGCATGGCGAAGTTCAGGGCGCCGCCCTTGCCCACGGCCTCGGCCGCTGGCGGATGGCCGCCATGCAGGTGCCAAACCGGGTTGCCGAGCTTCTGGGCCGCCCCCTGGGCCGGATACTTTTCCAGGAAGCCGAGGTAGTCGTCGACCTGACGTGGGATCATCTCCACGAACAGACGCTTGGCCTCGCGGGGCTTGTTGTACATGAACAGTGCAAGGCTGTCGGCGGTGCCGTAGACCAGCCAGTCGTCGATCGAGAGGCCGTTGCCCTTCGACTTCGAGATTTTCTTGCCGTCCTTGTCGAGGAAAAGCTCGTAGTTGAAGCCCTCCGGCGGTTCGCCGCCCAGCGCTCGGGCGATCTCGCCCGAAAGCTTCACCGAATCGATGAGGTCCTTGCCGGCCATCTCGTAGTCGATGCCGAGCGCCATCCAGCGCATGGCCCAGTCGGGCTTCCACTGCAGCTTGGCATGCCCGCCGGTCACCGGGGTCTCGTAGGCCTCGCCCGTCTTCGGGTCACGCCACACCAGGGTGCCGGCGTTCACCCGCACTTCGTCGATGGCCACCTGCATCACCTCGCCCGTCACCGGGTGGATGGGCAGGAACGGGGAGTAGCTCGCTGAGCGTTCGGCCCGCAGCGACGGCAACATGATCGCCATCACGGCCTCGTAGCGCTCCAGCACCGTCATCAACGCCGCATCGAACAGACCGGCCTTGTAGCATTCGGTCGCCGAGCGGAATTCATAGTCGAAGCCGAAGGCGTCGAGGAAGCGGCGCAACTCGGCGTTGTTGTGTGCGCCGAAGCTGTCATGAGTGCCGAACGGGTCGGGCACGCGGGTCAGCGGCTGATTCAGGGCGCCGATCAGCATCTCCTTGTTCGGCACGTTGTCCGGCACTTTGCGAAGGCCGTCCATGTCGTCCGAAAACGCGATCAGCCGCGTCGGTACGCTGTCCTGGGTGAGCACCCGGAAGGCGTGCCGGACCATGGAGGTCCGTGCCACCTCGCCGAAGGTGCCGATATGCGGCAGGCCCGACGGCCCGTAGCCGGTCTCGAACAGGATTTCGGATTTCGGACGACGCTCCAGCCGCGCCACGAGCTTGCGCGCCTCCTCGAAGGGCCAGGCGGCGGCGGTGGCCGCCGCCGCGATGAGATCCGGGTCGAGGTGGAACGGGGACGACATGAGACAGCGTCAGTTCTGCAAGGATGATCAGGAAGGTCGGCACCGTAGGGAGGGTGACCCGGAGGGTCAACGCGGAGTGGTCTCGCGACGCGCAGGGTTCTGGTCGCGCCGAGGCCGGCGCTTTCGATCCGACTCAGCCTCGCCGCATCTATGTCGCGCGTCGCGGGCGGACACAGGGCGACTCAGGTCTTGGTCGCGGATCTGCGTCGGTAGCCGAGCCTAACGATCCTAACGAGCCTAACGATCTTGGCGATCCTGGCTCCGTCTCGACGGCGGGTCGGCTTCACACCTTTGCCGCGTCGACCTGCGAAACGTCGTCTCGCATCACGATGCGCTCAGGCTGCCCAGCCCCCAAGGCTTTATGACGTCGAACCCCCGATCCGCGATCGCCCGTCCGCATATGCGGATGAACGGCGCCCCCGAAATTCGTGCCACGCGCCTGCTGTTCCTCATCGTGGGGTTCGGGGTTGCGGCCTGGGCGCCTCTGGTCCCCCTCGTGAAGGCCGGGGCCGGCCTGGACGACGCGACCCTCGGGCTGCTTCTCCTCTGTCTCGGCATCGGCTCCCTCGCCACGATGCCGATGGCGGGCGCTCTCGCACAAAGCTTCGGTGTCCGCCCGGTTCTGACGCTCGCCGTCGTCACCACCGGTTCGGCGCTGTTGGCGTTGTCCCGCGCCACCGATCTCGCGGTCCTCGCCGTCGCCTTGATTGGGCTCGGGATCGGGCTCGGCCTGCTCGATTGCCTGATGAATCTTCAAGCGGTGGTGGTGGAGCGCCGCGCCGGGCGGCCGATGATGTCGGGCTTCCACGGGCTCTACAGCCTCGGCTGCATCGTGGGCGCCGCCGGCTTCGGCGCCCTCTTGAGCCTCGGCCTGACACCGCCGGCCGCGACTCTGGCGGTGGTCGCCGGCATCGCGGTTGCCTTCCTTGCCGCCCTGCCGGGACTTCTGCCCAGCGAAGGCGGATCACGCGGCCCGGCCTTCGCGGTGCCGCGCGGCCAGGTGCTGGTGATCGGCCTCCTGTGCTTCGTGGTCTTTCTCACGGAGGGGTCGGCCTTGGACTGGAGCGGCATCTTCCTGATCCAGGAGCGGGGCCTTGCGCCAGCCCAGGCCGGCCTCGGCTACGCGGCCTTCTCGTTGACCATGACCCTCGGCCGGCTTACCGGCGACGGTCTCGTGCACCGGCTCGGCCGCCGCCGAATCGTGGTCCTGGGCGCCCTGCTGGCAGCCGCCGGGCTCGTCCTGGTGACGACCGTGCCGCTCTGGCCGGTGACGCTCCTGGGCTATGTCCTAGTGGGGGCGGGGTGCGCCAACATCGTGCCGGTGCTGTTCACCGCCGCCGGGCGGCAAGCCTCGATGCCCGCCGCCCTGGCGATTCCCGCTGTGACCACCCTGGGCTATGCCGGCGTGCTCGCCGGCCCGGCCGCCATCGGAATCCTGGCCCACGCGACCAGCCTGACCTGGGCTTTCCTCGCGGTAGCCGTCCTCCTCCTCGGCGTCGCGTCCGGGGCGGGGCGGCTGCGCGACTGAGGCTCACGGACGAGGCGCGAAGAGTATTGCAATCGGCCTTCGCGGCGATTGGCATCCTGACCACGCTGAATCCCGGCTTGCAGCCTCGATAGGGGGTGTCGAAGACAATCGTGGTGATCTGACCGCCGGCCCTGCCCGCAGGAATGCGCAATGGGAGTGACGGGTCTCGTCAGCGTTCTTCGATGTCCTGGAGGCTTATGCTGCCTGGAACAGGAAACGATCCCGCTCAATCAGAATCTGGCGCTAAGGGGCGCTCCCTGCATCGATGCCGATGGTCCGCCGAAAAAATCGAACCACGTTCGTGTTGAACCCGCGGTGGAATGCAGCCCGATCGAAGGCGGGCCGGCTGCTGCAGATCATCGGCATCACGGAGGGGACGGTGCAAGGCGCCAGAAAATCGAAGTGGCCGGCGCCCGGGACAGCGTGAAACTCAGGCGGAATGGGCAGTGCGGCGCGTACCGCATCCGCATAAATGCGTGGCGGCAGGATTGTATCGTCGTCCGCTCGCCACAGCTGCACGGGAATCCGGATTGCGGCGGCACCTGCGCGATCGAAGGTAAAACCCAATGCCGGTGCCGCAATCACAATTGCCTTGATCCTCGGATCCCGCATGTCGGGCCATGCCCCAATTGAGACGTGCGGTTGAGCCTTAACCAGGTTGCAGTCGAAGAAGGTGGGATTGGCTGCGCAATGCTCCGTCAAGCGCGTGAGATCGGGGCGACCGCCGACAGCGGCCAGAACCGTGAACCCGCCCGAGGAAAAGCCGAATGCACCGATCCTTTCGGGATCGATGCCGGCATGGCCCGGCCAGTCCGCGAGCATGTAGGTAATCAGGCGGCTGAGTGCCCTTGGGCGTTCTTCGATGTGCGTGGCGCGACTGTTATCCCGCCAGTTGTCGCCGGGATGCGTGAGGGCTGCAACGATGAAGCCGGCACGTGCCAGCGCCACCGCGGTGTCGGCGTGACCCGTGAAGTCACCTCCCGTTCCGTGCGACATGACGATCATCGGATAAGGACCCGGGAGTGGGGAGCTTCCCTGGACCACCTCGTGGGTGAAGAGGCCGAGCCGCTGGGGCGAGTCCCGGCCGGCCGCAGGATACCAGATGCCAATCTCGACGCCGTCGCTAGAGACCTGACGTTCAAAGCCGGCTCCAGTCCCTTGGGCGCGGGCGGAGGATATCAAGGTGGCGCCGGCGATCAGGGCCGCCAGGGCAAAGTGCAGTGAGGTGGTGGCGAGGAGGGCAGTCAGGATGAAGTGCAGTGGCATCGTTGGACTCCGGTATGGGCACCGCACCGTGACGATGTCAGGATCGGTCCTCAAAGCCGGTTTTCGCGAGTAGGCCAGCGGGTTCGCCGATGGGCGTCCAGGCTTTGGTCCACGACTGCATCGGGCTGGAGGTTCTCATGACTGGTCCCGTCTTTCTCGGCGCGATGAGCCTGCCGCACGCACGGCTGCTGAAGGGTGTTGGCGTCGCTGCCGGTGCGGGTGCCCTGCTCGCCGTGCTCGGTCCCTTTGGTACTTATCTCAACCCTGGATTGATCGCGCGGGCTGCCTATTGGATCGCAGCGATGCTGATCGGCTTTGTTCTCTACGGCGCGGCCTTCGCGGCTGTCGGACTCCTTGCGCCGCCGGAGCGTCGCTACAGATGGCCCGTTCTCCTCATCGTGACGTTGCTCGCCGGCATTGCAGAAACAGCGATCACCCGCGCGTTGGCATTCTGGTTATGGCCCGACCTGAAGATGCTGGAACTGCCCTGGTCCCTATGGTTCGCACAGGTCAGCGCATTCGGGCTGATCGCGATGGGGATAGCCGAAAGCGCATATCGGCGCCGTATCGGGCCATCCGAGACCACTTCTCCAGGGGATCCGTCCATCGTTGCTCCGCCCCGCCGCCTCCTGGCGGGCAACGTTCTGGCCTTGCAGATGGAGGATCATTATGTCCGCGTCCACACGCCTCAGGGTTCGGATCTGGTCCTGATGCCGCTGACCCGCGCCATGGAGAGTGTCGACATCCCCGGGTTGCGGATTCACCGTTCGTGGTGGGTGGCACGTGACGCCGTCGTGTCCATCGAGGGCACCTCACGGGCGATGCGACTGCATCTCTCAAACGGTGTTGTTGCCCCCGTCGCCCGCTCCGCCGTGATTCATCTCAAGGACGCGGGTTGGCTATCGAGGAATGATCCGACCCGAATTCGCGCAGCGTCCGAGAAAGACGTTGGGGGTGGGAGGTCCACCCCTCTCTAGAACGGGCTCACCGGGAAGAACCGCAGATACAGCTCCGCATACTTGCCTTCGTCCCACAGTCGCTGGAGCGCGTCATCCAGCGCCCGGGACAGGACGGGGTCGTCGGAGCGGGTGACGAGGCCGATGCCCTCGCCGAAATAGCGGTTCTCCAGGTAGTCGCCGCCTAGGAAGGCGCAGCAGCCCGCGGCTTCGACGCCGCCGATCCAGAGGGCGAGGTTGAGCCCATCGGCGAAAACGTAGTCGACCTCGCCCCGACGCAGAGCCGCCTCGGCGGTGGCGAGGTCGGTGAAGGGCTTCGCGACCGCCTTGGGGAAGAAGGCCGTCAGGTAGGCCGCGTGTGCGCTGCCGCCGACCACGCCGACGCTCTTCTCGGCGAGGGCCGCGGCGGAGGGAACCGGCAGGCCCTTGTCGGTGCGCGCGACGAAGCGGGCCGGCCAGCGGAAGTACGGACGGGTGGCAAGGAAGCGCGCGCGCAGGGTCGGAGTCAGTGGGATCGCGGCGGCGACGACGTCCCCCTGCCGGTCGGCCAGGGCGTCGAGGAGGGTGTCGAAGCGGCGGGCCTGGACCGTGCAGGACATCGCGAGCCGCTCGCAGACGGCCCGGGCGAGTTCCACGACGAAGCCGGTGGGAGTGCCGTCCGGTCCGGCGAAATGCAGCGGCGGGAAGTCGTCGTCGGTGAGGAAGCGGACCGTGCGCGTACCCGGCTGGGATTCCATCCGTTCCTGGCGTGAGCGCGGGTTCCAGAAGTTCGGGATCGTGACGCCGTCGGCTCGTGCGGTCGGGGCGTCCCCGCCGCAGATCAGCGCTGCACCCAGGATGAAAGCAGTGACTCGGCTCCGCCGACGCCTTGCCTTCCGGTCATCGCGCGCGGAAGTTGTAAATGTGGCGCACGGGTTGTGCGTGGATGCGGTCTGGCTCACCGCGTCTCCCTAGCACATCCTCGGGCTCTCGGGAGGTCGCGCGTGGTGTCGCTGCTCGGCTTCAGCGCTCCCAGCGGCGGGAATGCTGCGCTTCCGCCGGAGATCGCGTTCCTGGCCCGGCAGGGATTTGACCCGGAACGCCTGGCCGAGGCCGCCGCCCTGGCTCGGGCCTGCGGCACCGACGCCGCCACCGCGCTGATCCACGCGGAGCTGATCGGCGAGGAGACCTATTACCGCCGACTCGCCCTGGCCCTCGGCGTTCCGTTCCTCGTCGGCGACCTCCTGCGGCTCGGGGATGGGACCTGCTATCCCGACAGCCTCGTGGCTGGCCTCGCCCCCCTGGCGCGGCCAGGGCCGGCGGCCTTCGTGCGCGCGCCGCGCGGACCCGCCATCGCGGCGCTCCTATGCGATGGCACCGCCAGCGGCGAAGGCTATGCCATCACGACGCCGCGTGCCCTGCGCGATGCAGTCTTTGCCGCCAACCCTGCCGGGATCGCGACCTACGCCGCCGACAGCCTCCAGCGGCATCGCCCCGACTGGGCCTTCGAGTCCGAGACGCAGGGGCCGCGCCTCGCCCTCGTGGGGCTGATGTTCGGGGCGGCGTATCTCGGAGCCGAGTTCATCCCCGGCGCGATCCTGATCGGCACCTGGACCGTGGTGCAGCTCGGCTTTCTCGTCATGGTGACGTTCCGCATCGCCGCCGCCGCCGTCGAGCCCGATCCGGTCCCCGAGGCGCGGCTGCCGGATACGGCATTGCCGGTCTACACCGTGCTGGTGGCGCTCCATCGCGAAGCGCGGGTTGTGCCGCGCCTCGTCGCAGCCCTGGCGCGGTTCGATTATCCGGTGGCGAAGCTCGACATCAAGCTCGTGATCGAGGCCGACGACACGGAGACCGGCGACGCCCTGGCGGCGGCCGCGCTGCCGGCCCGGTTCGAGATCATCCGGGTGCCGGGGGGACTGCCCCGCACCAAGCCGCGTGCCCTCAACGCCGCTCTTCCGCTGGCGCGCGGAGCCTGCCTGGTGGTTTACGACGCAGAGGATGTTCCCGATCCGAATCAGCTCCGTGCCGCGGCGGCCCGCTTCGCCCAGGCGTCCCACAAGGTCGCCTGCCTGCAGGGCCGCCTCGTCATCGACAACATGGATGACGGCCGCCTCACCCAGTGCTTCGCCATCGAGTATGCGGCGCTGTTCGACGTCCTGATTCCGGCCCTCGCCTCCTGGTGCATTCCGATTCCGCTCGGAGGCACCTCGACCCATTTCCGGACCGACATTCTCCGAAGTCTGCACGGCTGGGATGCGTGGAACGTCACCGAGGATGCCGATCTCGGAATCCGCCTCGCCCGGGCAGGCTACCACGTGGCGGACCTGCCCAGCGATACGCTGGAGGAGGCGCCTCGGGCATTCCGGCCCTGGCTGCACCAGCGCACCCGCTGGATGAAGGGCTTCCTGCAGACCAGCCTCACCCATGCGCGGGCGCCGCGCGACACGGCCCGCCAGCTCGGCATCCTCGGTACCCTCGGCGCCATCGCGCTGGTTCCCGGAACCGTGATCTCCGGTCTGGTCTATCCGTTCCTCATGGGCCGGGCCGCCTACGACTTCGCGCTGTTCGTATGGAGCGGATTCCCGGCGCCAGGCGGCTTCTGGGCGAACCTTCCCGCCGGGGCGTCGGTCACGCTGTTCATCGCCGGATTGCTGGCCATGCTGCTGCCCGCCGCCCTCGGCTGCGTCCGGCGCGAGTGGTTCGACCTCCTGGCGGTCGTGCCCTGGATGCCGGTGTACTTCCTGCTCGTCAGCCTCGCCGCCTGGGCGGGCCTGATCGAACTCATCCGCGCGCCGAATCGCTGGAACAAGACCGAGCACGGCCTCGCCCGCACCTCCCGCTCCGGTGCCCTGCATCCGCGTTGAAGAGGAGCGCGGTCAGCTCAGCTCGAGGGTCGCCAGCGTGTCCGCGATCCGCCGCCGGACCTCCTCGGTCACGGGGAGGATCGGGCGCGGCGGCTCCGCTCGGCAGAGTCCGAGAAGATCGGCACAGGCATAAGCGACCCGCAGGCTCGAAAACGTCCGGAACAGCTCCCAGAGCGGTGCCAGCCGGGCGTTGAGGCGTCGCGCCTCGGCCGCATCCCCGACCTCGACCGCGCGAGTGATCGCCAGAGCGGACCTCGGGAACAGCCCGGCAAAGACGCTGTACCAGGCCTCGCCCCCTGCCAGCAGCGCCTCGACCGCGTTCCAGTCGCCGCTGTAACCGAGGGTGAATTCGGCCGGCACCGCGGCGCGCAGCACCCGAACGTGTTCCGCCGCGGCTTCCGGCTCGGGGGACGGGCTCTTCACCGCGACGATGCCCGGAACACGGGCGAGGCGGCCGACGAGTTCCGGGGTGAACCGGAAATGGGTGGTACCCGGATTGTCGTAGAGGCAGAGCGGCAGGCCGGACTCCCGCGCCACGGTCGCACAATGCTCGAAGACCTCGTCCTCGGTCAGGGGCGTATAGGACATGGCCGCGAGGAGGCCGGCCTGGGCTCCGGCGCCCTTCGCGTCCTGGGCCATCCGCACCGCCTCGTCGGTGCGCAGGGCGCCGACCCCGACGAGGACCGGCACCCGGCCCGCCACCGCCTCGACGGCAGCCTCCACGGCCCGGCGGCGCTGGTGGCGCGCCAGGAAGGGATAGGTGCCGGTGCTGCCGAGAAGGCCGATCGAGCCGACGCCCGCCTCCACCAGGGGCTGCAGGATGGTCCGCAGGGCACCGAGGTCGACTTGGCCATCGGCGTTCGAGGGGGTGATCGGGAAGGCCGACAGGACGGTCATGGTCGCTCCGGGGCAGAGAGAGAAGGCCGGCGCGTGCGCCGTTCCGCGTCAGCGTGAGGCCAAGGCGCTCACAGCATCTTGGCGAGTTCGGCCGCCGCCTCCTGGGGTGGGCGGGCGAGATTGAGGGCGTTAAGGAAGCGGTTCTGGCCATTCATCACGTAGACGAGGGCGGTGTGCTCCATGGTGTAGTCGCCATCCTTGGTCGGCACCTTGCGGACATAGGCCCGGTAGGCCTTCACCGCCGCGTTCACCTCCTCGGGCGAGCCGGTCAGGCCGACGATGCGCGGATCGAAGCTCGCCAGGTAGGTCTTCAGGGCCTCCGGGGTATCGCGCTCGGGGTCGACGGCGATGAACAGGGCGCGGGTGTCCTTCCCCTTCGGCCCGAGGGCCTGGAGCACGTCGCCGATCTGCTGCAGCGTCGTCGGGCACACGTCCGGACAGTGGGTGAAGCCGAAGAACACGAGGTGCGTCCGGCCCGCATAGTCACGCTCTGTGACGCGCTGCCCGTCCTGGTTGGTCAGGGTGAAGGGGCCGCCGACGCTGCTCGTCCCGGCCTCCTGGGTCCGCGGCGCCAAGACCACGAAGGCAGCGACGCAGAGCCCCACGAGGCCGACCACGAAGGCGAGGAGGGGCAGGAGCGTGCGACGCATGGGACGGCCTTGCAGTCGAGGGAGATGGCGGCTTCAGACCACAGGCGCTGCCCCCGGGCAATCCGCTAAACCGTCGCCGGTTGGTGCCGGGACAGCGCCGACACGGCACCGCCAAGACGCCGGAACCCTCAACCGACTCCTCAGCCCGGCGGCGGCTCGTCCGCGCCGGGCTTCGTCTTGATCCGACTTTCTGCGGCCCGACTCTCGGCCAGGGTCGCGCTCTCCCGCCGGATCGGGCGGGCGATCGGACAGGCCTCCTGCACGAAGCCGTTGAGCGTGTTGAGAAGGCTGTCCTCAACTTGCCGGTAGAACACGAACTGCCCGCGCTTCTCACCCACGATCAGCCCTGCCGATTCGAGCACCGAGAGGTGCTGCGAGATCGAGGGCTTCGACATGGAGAAGCGCCCGGCGATTTCCCCCGCGCTGAGCTCGGTATGGGCGAGATAAGCGAGGATCTGCCGTCGCACGGAGGAGGACAGGGCTTCGAAGACGCGCTGCATGGTTTCTCAGAGGGCTGAAAGCGCACCGGATCACCGGGCTCCCGGCATTTAAGCGATAAACTAATTATTGACAAGCGCACGATTAATTGATTAGGTAATTTACGAAATACAATAGGTAGGCACCATGGCATGTCTCTCCACCCCGCGGCTCCTCGCAGATTCCACGACCTCGGCCACCGAAGGACGCGTCGCCTGGGCGCCTGCGCGTTCCCTCTGGGTCGGTGGCATGACCCTGGCGGCACTCGTCCTCGCCCCGCTCCACGTCACACCCGGCTCGGTAGTGCTGTTTCTTGTCACCAGCGCCGTCACGCTCTGCGCCGGGCATTCCATCGGGCTGCACCGACTGCTGATCCACCGCAGCTTCTCGGCGCCTCTCTGGGTCGAGCGCACGCTCATCTATCTCGGCACGCTGGTGGGCATGGCCGGTCCACTCGGCATGGTGCAGCTTCACGACACCCGAGACTGGGCGCAACGCCAAGCCGCTTGCCATCCGCTCCATGCGCATCGAGCCACCCTCCTGCGCGATGCCTGGTGGCAGATGCATTGCCGCCTCGTACTGATGCATCCTCCGCGCTTCGTGCCGGAGGACCGATTGTCCCGGGACCGCACTCTGGCCTTCCTGGAGGCGACATGGATGGCTCAGCAGTTACCCTGGGCGCTCCTGTTCTTCTGGATTGGCGGAATGCCGTGGCTGCTCTGGGGCGTGCCGGTCCGGATCGCCGCGAGCCTTACCGGGCATTGGCTCGTCGGCCATTTCACCCATGGCCGGGGTCGACAGGGCTGGGTCGTCGACGGCGCGGCAGTCCAAGGCCATGACCTGCCGGCGGCCTCACTCGTCACCTTCGGCGAGGCTTGGCACGGCAATCACCACGCCTGGCCGGACTCGGCCCGCCTCGGGCTGGAGCCCGGTCAGCACGATCCGGGCTGGTGGCTCCTTCTGGCTCTTCGCCGGCTGGGGCTGGTCTGGGGCCTCAAGCAGCCAGGCGCCCTGGAACCGCGTGCCGGGCTGCGGCGGGTCGCACCGGAGATCATGCCGCATGCTCGCCGCGACGCCGACGGCGCCTGTCGGGCCGTGTCGGCCTAGCAGGACGCTCCCTCACGGCCGACGACCTGATCCAGCCCCGACCGAGTCCCCGCCCTCAGATCGCGAGCTTGCCCGGTTCGATCGCGGCGATCGCTGCCGCCGCACCCATCCGCCGCAGGGCCTCGCCAACCATGAGCAGGGCTGGCCCTTCATGGCCCGAGGCCTCGACCCGGTCGGCGAGGTCGGCCGCGCTGGCTTCCACCACCTGCTGGTTCGGACGGGTGGCGTTGAAGACGAGGAGGGCCGGGGTCGTCGGTGCGAGCCCCTCGGCGATCGCCCGCTCCAGCAGGACACCCAGCGTCTTCTTCGGCATGTAGACTACGGTGGTGACGCTCGGATCGGCGAGTGCACCCCAGTTCAGATCCTCGGGCAGCGCCCCGCGCCGGTCATGTCCGGTGACGTATTGCAGGCGCCGCGCCGCGTCGCGGTTCGTCAGCGAGACGCAGAGGGAAGCCGCGGCCCCCTGCGCGGCCGAGATGCCCGGCACCACGCTGACGGGAATGCCGGCGGCGCGGCAGGCATCGATCTCTTCGCCGGCCCGCCCGAACACCAGAGGGTCGCCGGATTTCAGGCGTACCACCTGTTTGCCGGATTTGGCCAACTGCACCATCAGCGCGTTGATGTCGTCCTGGCGGCAGGAGGGGCCATGCCCGGTCTTGCCCACCAGCATGGTGCGGGCCTCGCGGCGGGCATAGTCGAGGATCTCAGGCGCCACGAGATCGTCGTAGAGGATCACGTCGGCGTTGCGCAGCGCGCGCAGCGCCTTGAGGGTGAGGAGTTCAGCATCGCCGGGTCCGGCGCCCACCAGGGTTACCGCGCCACCCTTCGGCGCGGCCTCGGTCTCGCCCAGCAACTCGGCGAGATCGGTTGCGGTCGGCGTGCGATCGGGCTCCGCGAAGGCGCGATCGGTAAAGCGCTCCCAGAAAGCGCGGCGGTCCGAGAAGCCATGGAAGCGGCTCGTCACCTCCTCGCGCCAGTCGCGGGCGGCGCCGATCCAGGCCTTGAACCCGCGCGGCAGCATGCCCTCGATCCGAGCGCGCACAGTCTGGCCGAAGACCGGGGCGGCACCCTCCGTGGAGATGCCCACCACCATGGGCGAGCGGTTGACGATGGCGCCGAACTTCACGTCGCAGAGATGTGGCCGGTCGACTGCGTTGACGATGGCGCCGGTCTTCCGGGCGGCGGTGACGAAGGCGACACAGTCCGCCTCGTCCTCCATGGCGCCGATGCAGAAAGCGGACCCAGCGAGGTCGTCCGGATGCCATGGGCGCTCATGCAGGGTCACGGAGCCCGCGACGATCTCGCCTGGCACGGCGCGCAGCTCGTCGCTCGGCTCCGGCGCATAGACGTCCACGTGGGCCCCGGCGGCGGCGAGCAGCTTCACCTTCCAGGGCGCACCCCCGTTCGAGCCGGCCAGCACGGCCCGCTTGCCCTGAAGCGGCACGAAGACCGGCAGCACCGCAAGCGGCTCCAGGCCGGCAGGGCTGCCGCCGCGAGTCGATTCATTACCGGCGGGCCGGGTTTCACGGGGAATACGGGGCGTGCTCATGAGGCTCGGAGATGGGTGTCGATTCGGCCGAAAGTGAGCCTATGCGGCGTTGCGCGCAAGCGCCTCGGGCAGCAGCTTGCGGATCTCGGGGATGCACGAGCCGCAATTCGTGCCGGCCTTGCAGGCTGCGCCCACGGCCTCCACGGTGCCCGCCCCCGCCGCGATGACCCCGGCGATGACGTCGAGCCCGACGCCGTGACAGGCACAGACGGTCGGGCCGGCCGAGGCGGTCTCGGCGCGTCCCGACAGGAGGGAGCGTCGGGCGGCAGGGTCCGGTTCGGTCTCCGCGAAAAGGGCCTTGGCCTCCTCCCAACTCGGACGGGCCTCGGCGGGCGCGAGGGCGAGGCAGGCGACGAGGCGCCCGGCCTCGTAGACGGCGCAGCGGTAGCGCCCGCGCGCATGGTCGGCATATTCGGCGAGCTCGTGGCCCTGGAACAGGCCCCGCATCATCAGCGCCACGGCGCGCGAACTTTCCTGCGTGGCGAATTGCAACCCCGAGCCGCCCGCAATCGTGGCTCGGGCCCACCACCAGCCCTCGGGCAGCGCCTGCTCCCCGCGCGTCAGCAGGAAGCCGCGGTTGCGGTAGGGCACCAGCGCGATGCCGGCCGGTGTCGCCTTCAGTTCCGGCTGGCCGGAGACCGGATCGGGAATGCCCCGCACCAGGGCGCCGACGCGGGCATCCGAGGCGGTGGCGGCGCTCCAGTGGAAGGTCGCGAACAGGTTGCCCGGCCGCACGGCATCGGTGATCATCGTCTCCAGGGTCACCGTGCCGTGCGGCGTGGCGATCCGGGCGAGGTCGCCCTCCCTCAGCCCGAGCGGTACGGCGTCGTCGGGGTGGATCTCCACGAAGGGCAGCGAGCGATGGGCTGAGAGGCGCTGGCTCTTCCCCGTGCGGGTCATGGTATGCCAGTGATCGCGCACGCGGCCGGTGTTGAGGACGAGGGGGTAATCTTCGCTCACCGCCTGTGCGAGGGCCGGGGGCTGAACGGCGACGAACCGGGCGCGCTTGTCGAAGGTGTAGAACTGGCCGTCGGCGAAGAGTCGGGCGCGGGCCTTGCCGCGCTTCGGCAGCGGCCATTGCAGCGGCGTCGCGGCCGCATAGGCGGTATCGGCCAGCTCGCTCAGGCCTCCGATGTCGAAATCCCGGCTGCCGTTGTTCTCGAAGGCCGAAAGGCTGGCATGCTCGCGGAAAATCGCCGCGGCCCCCGAATAGGCGAAGGCCTGCGCGTGGCCGAGGCGCTTGGCGACGTCGCAGACGATCTGCCAATCGGCTCGAGCCTCGCCGGGGGCTTTCAGGAAGCTGCGCTGGCGTGAAATCCGACGCTCCGAATTCGTCACCGTACCGTCCTTCTCGCCCCAGGCGAGGGCGGGCAGCAGCACGGTCTTCTTCCCCGTCGCCCGTGCGCTGTCGCTGTCGGCCACCGCTTCCGAGACGACGTAGAGGTCGAGGGACTTCAGGCTTTCGCGGATGAGGTCGGCGCGCGGCATCGACACGATGGGGTTGGTGCCCATCACCCACAGGGCCTTGATCTTGCCGCGCTCGATCGCCTCGAACAGGGCGACCGCCTTCATGCCCTCGCCCGTGATGATGTTGGGGGCCGACCAGAAGCGGCGGACCCGGTCCACCTCCTCGGGGGTGAAGTGCATGTGGGCGGCCAGCATGTTGGCGAGGCCCCCGACCTCGCGCCCGCCCATGGCATTGGGCTGGCCGGTGAGGGAGAACGGGCCGGCGCCGGGCAGGCCGATGCGGCCGGTGGCGAGATGGCAGTTGATGATCGCGTTGCCCTTGTCGGTGCCCTGCGCCGACTGGTTCACCCCCTGCGAGAAGGCGGTGACGACCCGCTTCGTGCGGGCGAACAGCTCGAAGAAGCGCGCTACGTCGGTCTCGGACAGGCCGGTGGCGGCCGCAGTGGCGGCCACCGTCGGCGCGATGGTGCGCGCCCGCTCCAGGGTGCCGTCGAGGCCCGTCGTGTGGTCGAGGACGAAGCGGTAATCGAGGGAGCCGGTGCTGGCGAGATGGACCAGCAGGCCGGAAAACAGCGCCGTGTCGGTGCCGGGCTTCAGCCCGAGGAAGAGGTCGGCCTCCTCGCCCGTCTGGGTGCGGCGGGGGTCGATCACCACCAGCTTGGTGCCGCGCTTGGCGCGGGCATCCACCATGCGGCGGAACAGGATCGGGTGGCACCAGGCGGTGTTCGAGCCGACCAGGACGATGAGGTCGGCCTCGTCGAGGTCCTCGTAGCAGCCCGGCACGGTGTCCGAGCCGAAGGCGCGCCGGTGGGCCGCCACCGCGCTCGACATGCACAGGCGCGAGTTGGTGTCGACGTGCGGGGTGCCGAGGAAACCCTTCGCGAGCTTGTTGGCGACGTAGTAATCTTCCGTGAGCAGCTGGCCCGAGAGATAGAACGCGATCGAATCCGGCCCGTGCTGCTCGGCGATCCTGCGCAAAGATCCCGCGACCGTGCCGAGGGCGGATTCCCAGCTCGCGCGGATGCCGTCCACCTGCGGGTACAGCAGGCGATTGTCGAGGGAGAGCGTCTCGCCGAGCGCCGAGCCCTTGGAGCAGAGGCGGCCGAAATTCGCCGGGTGTCCGGTGTCGCCGGCAATGTCCGCGCCGCCCTGCCCGTCCGGCGTGGCAAGCACGCCGCAGCCGACACCGCAATAGGGGCAGGTGGTCTTCACGGGAGAGGGCGGCGCCTGGACGTGCGCGTTCATGGCAGGATCCTCGGCGTATTTTTGATGGTGCCGTTTGCAGCAAGAGTCGGGCCGAGGCGAAAGCCCACCCCCCCCTCTCCCGACCCGCATGCGCGGGCCGCCCTCCCTCGCACCGGGGGGGAGGCTGAGATGGTGTGCTAGTACACGTCGGCCTGATACCGCCCGGTCTTCTTGAGGTGGGCGAGGTACGCCACGGCCTCGTCGGGGTTCTTCCCCCCGTATTGGCCAGCGACGTCGATGATCGCCCGCTCGACGTCCTTGGCCATGCGCTTGGCATCCCCGCAGACGTAGAAATGCGCGCCGCCCTCGAGCCAAGTCCACAGCTCCGCGCCGGTCTCGCGCATGCGGTCCTGGACGTAGGTCTTCTCGGTGCCGTCGCGGGACCAGGCCAGCGACAAACGGGTCAGCACCTTCCGGTCCTTCAGGGCGTTTAGCTCGTCCTTGTAGAAGAAGTCGCTGGCTTGGCGCTGGTGACCGTAGAACAACCAATTGCGCCCCGGCGCCGCGGTGGCGTCGCGTTCGCGCAGGAACGCGCGGAACGGCGCGATGCCGGTGCCGGGACCGACCATGATGACGTCCTGCGACAGGTCCTCCGGCAGGGCGAACCCGTGGGCCTTCTGGAGGTAGACCCTGACCTTCATCCCCTCGGGGATGCGCTCGCCGAGATGGGTCGAGGCGACACCGAGGCGCAGGCGCGAGCGGTGACTGTAGCGCACGGCGTCGACGGTGAGCGAGACCCGGCCCGGATCGGCTTTCGGCGACGACGAGATCGAGTAGAGCCGCGGCTGCAGCTCGTCCAGCGCCTCCAGGAACACCTCGGCGTCGGGCCGCGCACCGGGGAACTTGTGGAGCGCACCGAGCACGTCGAGATGGGCGGCGTCGCCGTCCGGGTCCTCGCCGGCGGCGAGCGCCTGGGCCTTCTTGCGGGCTTCGCCCGAAGTCAGGAGCGAGAGAAGCTGATAGAGCCCGTCCGGCGCGCCACCGAGGGCATAGTCGGTGAGCAGGCAATCCCGCAGGGTCTTGCGGCCGATCTTGCGCTCGGGGCGGGCCCCGAGTTCGGCGATGACCGCGTCGACCAGGGCCGGGGCGTTGGCGGGGAACAGGCCAAGCGAATCGCCGACCACGTAGTCGATGGGCGTACCGGTGAGATCGATCTCGACGTGCCAGGTCTCCTTCTCGCCGCCCGGCGCATTGAGCCGGGTGCGCGACACGAAGGTCGCCTCCACGGGGTTCTCGCGGCAGAAGCCCAGCGGCCCGAGTTCGGGCGCCGTTTTGGGGGCGGTGCCCTCGGCCTTCTTCGGGGCGGCCCCGCCGGCGGCCCCGAATTCCTCCTCGAGCTTCTTCAGCATCCGGAGCGTGTCCTTGCCGCCGGGCTGGCACAGGTTCAGGCGCTCCTCGTTCTTGAGGAAGATGGCGTTGGCGTAGTCGGCGCAATTGTAGCCGCACTGGCCGCAATCCTGCTGCGCCATGGCGGCCATCAGCTTCTGCGGCTCGGGCCGTTCCTGGGCGAGCGCCATCCGGTCGGGCAGTGGCATCGACGGGTCGTGCCAGGGCGCGTCGTCGTTGTCGGCCAGCGTCTGGCCACCGCCGGGCATCTCGCCGGAGGCAAGTGCGGTGGCTCCCTCCACGGCAGGGCCGAGGAGCGCTGCGAAGTAGCCCGAGAGCCAGGCACGCTGGTCCGGGTCGAACGGGGCGGTCTCGGGAATGAGGACCAGCGGGGGGGTGACGTGCTCGCTCATGCGGCGGCCTTCAGGACGGGTTGCTCTTCGGCGATGTGGCGCAGCGACTCGGGGCCGGTGCGGGCGGTGAAGGCCTGGAAGCTCTCCTCCGGGCCGGTGCGCCGGGCGAGATAGCTGCGCAGCAGCGCCTCGATCCGGGTCGGGCAATCTTCGGCCTTCACGGCCTTCCAGATCTCGGTGCCGATCTTTGGGCTGTCGCCGAAGCCACCGCCGACCACGATGTCGTAGCCTTCGACGGTGTCGCCCTCCTCCGAGACCACGACCTTGGCGCCGATGAGACCGATGTCGCCGATGTAGTGCTGGGCGCAAGAGTGATGGCACCCGGTGAGATGGACGTTCACTGGAACGTCGAGCTCCTTCAGGTTCGCCTCGATATAGTCGGCGATGACGAGGGCGTGGCCCTTCGTGTCGGAGGCGGCGAACTTGCAGCCGCGACTACCGGTGCAGGCGACGAGTCCGGCGCGGATGCTCGAGGCCTCGGTGGTGAGCCCAAGCGCGGCGACGCGCTCCTGCACTTCCGCGATCTTTGCATCCGGAACCCCGGAAAACAAAAAATTCTGCCAGACGGTCATGCGGATGGCGCCGTCGCCGCATTCCACGGCGATCCTGGCCAGATCCCGCATCTGGTCGGTGGTGAGTTTGCCGACGGGCAGGATCACGCCGATCCAGTTCAGACCGGGCTGCACCTGCGGGTGGACGCCCACATGGGCGAAGCGGTCCATCGGCCCGCGCGGGGCGATGTGGGCCGGGTCGACCCGGTCGAGCTTGGTGCCCAGCACCGCCTCGACGGCCGCGAGGTACTTGTCGAAGCCCCAGGCGTCGAGGACGTACTTCATCCGGCTCTTGTTGCGGTTGGTCCGGTCGCCGTTCTGGATGAAGACGCGCAGGATGGCGTCGGCGACCTTGTTGCAATCCTCCGGCCTGAGAACCACGCCGGTGTCACGGGCCAGGTCCCGGTGCCCCGAGATGCCGCCGAGCACGAGGCGCATCCAGATGCCCGGCGCGACGCTCGCATCCTCCAGCACCCGCACGGCCTGGAAGCCGATGTCGTTGGTCTCCTCCAGCACCGGCATCACGCCGCCGCCGTCGAAGGCGACGTTGAACTTGCGCGGCAGACCGAACAGCGAGCGGTCGTTGAGGATGTGATTGTGCCAGGACTTGGCGAGGGGGCGGGTGTCGAGCAATTCCTGCGCGTCGATGCCGGCCACCGGCGAGCCGGTGACGTTGCGGATGTTGTCGGCACCGGCCCCCCGCGCGGTGAGGCCGAGGTCGATCAGCCCGTCGAGGAAGGGCTGGCCGTGCTCGGGCGTGATCTCGCGGACCTGCAGGTTGGCGCGGGTGGTGACATGGGCATAGCCGCCGCCATGCGCGTCGGCCAGATCGGCGATGCCGGCGAACTGCCAGTGCTGCACGATGCCGTTGGGGATGCGGAGGCGGCACATGTAGGAGTTCTGGGCCGGGGCGACCCAGAACAGGCCATGGTAGCGCCAGCGGAAATTATCCTCCGGCTTCGGGGCCTTGCCCGTCGACGCTTCGGCGATGAGGCGGTTGTGGCCGTCGAAGGGGTTCTCCGCCCGCTTCCACTTCTCCTGCTCGCACAGCTTGCCGCCGGCCTTGATGGTGGCGTCCTGTGCCTTGATGTGGATCGCGTCGGGACCGGTCGGCTCGGCGGGCGGGGCCGAAGCCCCCTGCCCGGCTGCGAGGCCACCGGTCATCCGGGCCGCGGCGATGCCGGAGGCGAAGCCTTCGAGGTAGCGCGTCTGCTCGGCGTTGAATGCGTCAGCCATCAGGGCCTCCTCACGCTGCGAGGGGTTGGGATGCGGGCGCGGGGCGCCCGAACATGAGGTCGTCGCGATGGTCGGCGATCGAGGCGCCGGTGCGGATCAGCTCCTTGCACCAGCCCTGCTCAGCGATGTCGCCGACGAAGACCGCGCCGAGGAGCCGGTCCTCGGCCACGATGAGCTTGCGGTAGAGGCCGAGGCCGGGATCCGACATCAGCACGGTCTCGGCGCCCTCCGGCGCCTCGATCTGCCCGGCGGAGAACACCGGCAGCCCCGAGACCTTGAGGCTAGTGGCCAGCGACGTGCCCAGATAGGCCGCCTCCTCGCCGATGAGGTGGCGGCTCAGGGCCTCGGCCTGCTCGTAGGCCGGCTCCACGAGGCCGTAGACCTGACCCCGGTGCTCGGCGCATTCGCCGAGCGCGAAGATGCGGGCATCCGAGGACTGCATCCGGTCGTCGACCATGATGCCGCGGGCGGTCTCGATCCCGGCGTTCTGGGCCAGGGCCACGTTGGGGCGCACCCCCACCGACATCACCACGAGATCGGCCGGCAGCACGGTGCCGTCGGACAGGACCAGGCTCTCGACCCGGCCTTCCCCCTCGACCGACGCGGTGTCGGCTTTCAGCAGCACCTTCACGCCGCGCGCCTCCATGGCACGCTTCACGAGGCCGGCGGCGGCGTGGTCGAGCTGGCGTTCCATCAGCCGGTCCATGACGTGCAGGAGCGTGGTGTCGACGCCGAGGCGCGCGAGTCCGACGGCGGCTTCGAGGCCGAGAAGCCCGCCACCGATCACGATGGCGCGGGCCTGCGCGACGGCCGCCCTGCGGATGGCGGCAACGTCCGCGAGATCGCGGAAGGTCAGCACGCCGGGCAGGTCCATGCCGGGCTTGGCCAGCCGGATCGGCAGGGAGCCGACCGCGAGCACGAGCTTGTCGAAAGGCAGGACATGGGTCTGCCCCACCATCACGAGGGCGTTCTCGCGGTCGATCTCGGTGACCGGCGCGCCGGTGATGAGACGAATGCCGTGGCCCTCGTACCAGTCGAGGCCTCGGAAGGCGCAGCCGGCCTCGTCCACCTCGCCGCCGAGCAGCGAGGAGAGCAGGACGCGGTTGTAGGCCGCCTGTGGCTCGGCCCCGACGACGGTGACGTCGTACCGGCCCGGCGCCCGCTCTGTGAGGCGTTCCAGAAAGCGCAGCGACGCCATGCCGTTGCCGATGACCACCAACCGTTCCCGCATGACTCGCGATCCGCCCGTCAGGCCGCGATAGCGGGCTTGGCGTGGCGCGCGTAGAGGAACTCCAGCACCTCGGCGCGGGCGTGGGTGTAGGTCGCGTCCTCTACGAGATCGAGGCGGCGGCGCGGCCGCTCGAGGTCGACAGTCAGGATCTCGCCCACCGTGGCCGAGGGGCCGTTGGTCATCATCACGATGCGGTCCGAGAGCAGCACTGCCTCGTCGACGTCGTGGGTGATCATGATCACGGCGTTCTTCAGCCGCGCATGGATATCCATGAGCGAGTCCTGGAGATGGGCGCGGGTGAGCGCATCGAGCGCCCCGAAGGGCTCGTCGAGGAGCAGGACCTTCGGTTCCATGGCCAGCGCCCGGGCGATGCCGACGCGCTGCTTCATGCCGCCCGAAATCTCGCTCGGGCGCCGGTCGGCCGCGTGGGTCATGTTCACCAGCGACAGGTTGTGGTCGATCCAGGCGTTGCGCTCGGCCTTCGACTTCTTGCCCTTGAAGACCTTGTCGACGGCGAGCGCCACGTTCTCGCGCACCGTCAGCCAGGGCAGCAGCGAGTGGTTCTGGAACACCACGGCCCGGTCGGGGCCGGGGCTGTTGACCTCCTTGTCCTCGAGGAGGACGCCGCCGGTGGAGGCCTTGAGCAGGCCGGCGACGATGTTGAGCACCGTCGACTTGCCGCAGCCCGAATGCCCGATCAGCGAGACGAACTCGCCCTTGTCGATCTTCACGCTGACGTCGCGCAGCACCTCGTTGGTGCGGCCCGAACGGGTGAAGGAGATGCCGATATTCTCGATGCTGAGATACGTCATGGAATGATCCTCAGGCCGTCGCGGTGCCGCGGGTGACGAGGGTGCCGACGAAGGCGACGAAGCGGTCGAGGATGAAGCCGATGATGCCGACATAGACGAGGGCGACGATGATCTCGGAGATGTGGGAGGAGTTCCAGGCGTCCCAGATGAAGAAGCCGATGCCGACGCCGCCGATGAGCATCTCGGCTGCCACGATCGCGAGCCACGACAGGCCGATGCCGATGCGCAGGCCCGTGAAGATGTAGGGAGCTGCCGAGGGCAGCATGATCTTGGAGAAGAATTCCAGCGGGTTGAGGCGCAGTACCGCCGCCACGTTGCGGTAATCCTGCGGGATGTTGCGGATGCCCACCGCCGTGTTGATGATGATCGGCCAGATCGACGTGATGAAGATCACGAAGATCGCGGAGGGCTGGCCGTCGCGGAAGGCGGCGAGCGACAGCGGCAGCCAGGCCAGCGGCGGAATGGTGCGCAGGACCTGGAAGATCGGGTCGAGGCCGCGCATGGCCCATTCGGACTGGCCGATCAGGGTGCCGGTGAGGATGCCCACGATGGTCGCCAGGGCGAAGCCGAGGGCGACCCGCTGGATGCTGGCGGAGATGTGCCAGAACAATCCCTTGTCGGTGCCGCCGTTGTCGTAGAACGGGTGGGCGATGATGTCCCAGGCCTCGGTGACCACACGCGAGGGTGGCGGCAGGCCGGCACCCGGGCGCGAGCACAGCAATTCCCAGATCACCAGGAAGGCGATCAGCACCACCACGGGCGGGATCAGATTTTTTGCGATGGTGTTCAGGGTCGCCATCGTGATCCGGGGCGCCCGCTTGGGCTTGGCGTCTGCCTTGGCCGCCGCTTTCGCGGCGATGGGGGCGGCGGCGATGGTGGAGGTATTGGCCATCACGCGATCCTCTTGATGCCGAGGCTGGACAGGTAGGCGGCGGGATCTGCGGGATCGAAGACCTTGCCGTCGAAGAAGGTCTCTTTTCCACGCGACGTGGAGCTCGGGATCGCGCTGACGCCGAGGGCTTTCGCGGCCTCGCGCCAGAGATCCTCCCGGTTCACCTTGGCGATGAGGGCCTTGGTGTCGGTCTGCGCGTCGAACTTGCCCCAGCGGATATCCTCGGTCAGGAACCAGAGGTCGTGGGACTGGTAAGGATACGAGGCGTTGTCGGCCCAGAACTTCATCACGAAGGGGCTGTTCTCGACCACGCGGCCGTCGCCGTAATCGATCGTGCCCTTCATGCGGCCGGCGACGTCCGAGACCGGGACGTTCATCCACTGGCGCTTGGCCGCGATGGCGGCGACCTCATCCTTGTTCGCAGGGGTGTCGCACCATTGCTGCGCCTCCAGCACCGCCATCAGAAGCGCCTTGGTGGCGTTCGGGTACTTCTCCGTGAAGGAGGACCGCATGGCGAAGGCCTTCTCGGGGTGGTCCTTCCACAATTCGCCGGTGGTCAGCGCGGTGTAGCCAAGGCCCTGCTGCACGAGCTGCGCGTTCCACGGCTCACCGACGCAGAAGCAGTCCATCGTGCCGACCTTCATGTTCGCCACCATCTGGGGCGGCGGCACCACGATGGTCTCGATATCCTTGTCCGGGTCGATGCCGCCGGCCGCCATCCAGTAGCGAATCCACAGGTCGTGGGTGCCGCCCGGGAAGGTCATGGCGGCTTTCACCGACTTGCCGGCGGCCTTCTTCTTCTCGATGGCGGCCTTGAAGACCTTCGCGTCGAGGGCGACCTTCTGGTCGAGATATTCCTTGGCCACCGAGATGCACTGGCCGTTGGTGTTGAGCCGGGCCAGGATCTGCATCGGCACGGGGACGTTGTTCTGCGTCACGCGGCCGGCCGAGATCAGGTAGGGCATTGGCGAGAGAATGTGGGCGCCGTCGATGCCGTTGCCTTCCGATCCGAGCACTAGGTTATCGCGGGTGGTGCCCCAGCTCGCCTGCTTGAGCACCTCGACATCGGGCATGCCGTGCTTGGCAAAGAAGCCCTTCTCCTTGGCGACGAAGAGCGGGCTCGCGTCGGTGAGTGCGATGAACCCGAGCTTCGCCCCCTTCACTTCGGGGCCGGCGCCCTGCGCGAAGGCGCCTCCCGGCAGGGCGGTGCGGGCCAGTGCCGCGAGGGACAGCGTCGCGGCGGCACCCTTCAGGAGGTCACGGCGGTTGTTGCGGACACCGTCAGTCATCGAACCCGAAACCCTCGAAATCATGGACACCCGCCAAAGAAAAAACCGCCGACCAAGCACATCCATCGAACGCAGGATCTGCGTTCCGTGGGGGACTCGGGTCAGCGGCTTTGCCGACGGATAGGGCTCGTCATCGTTGACGAGCCCCTGGGCATCTGCACGAGGCGTGCCAAGTTCGGCATCGAGGCTCGATCCAGGCGATGTCAAGAATTCCGGAATCGTTCCAAACTGTTCCGGCAGAAGCGATTTATCAAAAACGTCTCACCGGTCGCCGGCGGATTCGGTGCGAATCCGACCGAGCGCGTACGGGCCTCGTCACGCGGGCGGACGCGGCCGGTGCCTGCTTCCGCGTCGCCTGGTGCGCTGCACAATCTGCAGGCACTCTGCCGGCGCGAGCGGCAGCGGCTCCTCAGCCGGCAGCGTCGTACACGTTGGTCCGGTACATCGCCCGGGCGCGGGCAACCAGGGCGGGCGTGGGCGTGATCTGGCCGGCTCGCTCCATCTCGGCGAGAATCCAGTCGGCATGAGCGGGAAGCGGCCGCTCGGCCTCGGCGCCGAACACGACGAAGCGCGGCGCGTGCCGCTCGGTCCCGTCCGGATCGACCACCACGGTGCCCGCGAGGGCCCGTCGGACGAGGCTCGCGTCTGTTCCGAGATGACCCGGGCGGGCGAGCAGGCCCGCCAGCTCGCGCTGGTTCTCGGGCGCCGCGCACCAGCGTCCGGCCCGGCGTACCGCCCGCACCAGCGGAGCGCTCGCCGCCGCCGCATAGGCCGGCAGGGCCAGCACCTTTTCCGGACAATCGGGCGCGAGCTCGCAGCCGAGAGCGGCGATGCGGCCGTAGCCCTCCGCCACTGCCACGCTGTTCCAGGGGCTGCCGACGCAGAAGCCGTCGATCTGTCCGGTCCTGAGGGCTTCGGCGATCCAGGGCGGCGGGATCACCACCATGCGGGCGGCCCCGTCGAGGTCGAGGCCGCCGCGGGCTGCGAACATCCGGAGTTGGTATGTGTGACTGGAATACGGATGCACTGTGCCCAGGGTCAGCGGCCGATTCTGCGTGACCCGCACGCGTGCGACCCGTGAGAACGCGCGTGCAATCGTGTCGAGATCGTCGGCCTCCGGCGCCATCTCGGCCCAGAGCGGCCGCGAGACCGTGATCGCATTGCCGTTGAGATTCAGCCCGAGAGGAACCGCCAGGTCGGTCTGCGGCCCGCTGATGCCCAGCGCACTGGCCAGGGCAAGGGGCGCCAACATGTGGGCTCCGTCGAGGTGGCCCAGGGCCAGCTTGTCACGCAGGGTCGCCCACGAGGGTTCGCTGATGAGGTCGATCGCCAGTCCTTCGGCAGCGGCAAAGCCTCCCTCGACGGCGGCGATCAGCGGGGCCGCGTCGATGAGCGGGACATATCCGAGGGCGAGTCTCATCCAAGCAGACTTCTCATCCGAGGAGATCCGCCGCAGTCACGATGGCGCGTGCGATGTCGGCGATCTTTCGCTTCTCGTTCATGGCCTTGCGCCGCATCATCCGGTAGGCCTCCTCCTCGGACAGACCCCTGGCTGTCATCAGGATGCCTTTGGCGCGCTCGATGAGCTTGCGGTCGGCCAGTTCGCCTCGTGCCTCAGACAATTCGCGTTGCAGCCGCGCGAAGGCGTTGAAGCGTAGAATCGCCACGTCCAAGATCGAGCGGATGCGCTGCGGCTGCAATCCGTCCACCACATAAGCCGAGATTCCCGCATCCATTGCCGCCTGCATCATCGGCACGTCCGAGCGGTCGACGAACATCGCCACCGGCCGCTCCACGTGACGGGAGAGGCCCGACATCTGCTCCAGAATGTCCCGGCTCGGGCTCTCCAGGTGGATCACGACGACGTCTGGATTCAGTGCGGCCACACGGGCCGACAGATCGGCGGTGTCAGGCAGGACCACGACGTGGGTGAAGCCGGCCGCCGTAAGGCCTTCCTCGAGGATCGCGGCGCGTGCCCGGCTCGGATCGATCACGGCGACGGTGAGGGTCGGCTCGGTCATCGGAGATTGAGAATGGATCGAAAGGGGGAATCCGGCGGATCGCTTCTGCCTAGGGATTGCCATGTTCCATCGGCGGGCGACAGCAAAACCTGAACGGATGGTCTCCACGCAAGCGGCATGCCCGCACGGTCGTTACCGCTCGGACAGGAAACAGCCCAGGTTCCGCCGCAAACGAACCGACTAATGTCGTTGGCCTTCGAACCGATTGCCGAACCGCGCAACGAGGTGACCCGGATGTCAGCGTGCACGTCCCCCGCTCAATCGGCGTTCGAAGCGGGCACCGGGCGCGGCGTGACCCCGCCTTTCCTGCCAACCCTGATGATGGCGGTGATCCTCGGAGCGGCTTCTTATCTCTGCCACGAGCCCGCTGCTGCACCGCCTCCGCCCTCGGTCCCGGCGACGGCGGTCGCCGCCGCACCCGAGACGGTGGTGGAGACGCCCTACATCCCGGCTCCCCTCGCCTTCCGGACCCAGTTCCCGATGGTCGTGGTGGCTCAGGCCGAACCCGCCGCCGTTCAGGCTCACAAGGCCATGCCTCGCCCCACACGTCTCGCCGCCCCACGCCGGGCCGATCCGCCGCGTCTTGCGACCAAGGCCCTCCCGGCGCCGAGCAAGCCGATGCCATTCGCGCCGGAGGCCGAAGAATCCCCGATCGTCGAGAGAGCGGTTTCGACCTCGGACGAAGGCATCCTACCCGAGATCGCCCTGCCCTTCGCGCCGACGATCCGCGCCGTGAGCGAAGCCGGCGAGGCCGCCGGTGCGTTCATGGGGGCCAAGGGAGCGGTGCTCAGCGCCGAGACCGCGACTCTCGGTGCTGCTGTCTCCGGCTTGGTCGGGCGCCTGCGCTGAAGCCGGCCCGGTTTTCCGGGCGACCGGAAAATCCAGACGGAAAGCAACGCGCAATCGCTGCGCCGACCCTGGACCCTGCCGGCTTCGGAGACTAGGTGGACGCGAGCAGTGAGGCGCTGCCGCAGGCCGTGGTGACGGTCGGCTTCGCGGACACGAGGACTTGGATGGCCGGACGGATCGAGGATTACGCGCTTGTCGGTGATGGACGTACCGCTGCGCTGATCGCCCGTGACGGCAGCGTCGACTGGCTGTGCTGGCCCCGCTTCGACTCCGCCGCCTGCTTCGCCGCCCTGCTCGGCACGGAAGATCACGGCTACTGGAAGCTCGGTCCCGCCGAGCCCGCCACCACCACACGCCAGTACCGCGAGGGGAGCCTCGTGCTGGAGACCCGGCATGAGACCGCGTCCGGTTCGGTGCGGGTGACGGACTACATGCCCGCCAATGACGGGTCGCACCTTGTGCGGATCGTCGAGGGGCTCGAGGGCGCTGTGCCCATGCGGATGCAGATGCGCGTGCGCTTCGACTACGGGTTGGCGGTGCCGTGGGTCTCGCACAACGAACTCGGAGACCTGCGCGCGATCTCGGGGCCTCACAAGGTGGTGCTGCGCACCCTCGTGCCGACGCACGGCCAGGACCAGACCACCGTCGCGGACTTCACGGTCGAGGCCGGCCGCAGCGTGGCCTTCACCCTGAGCTACGGTGCCTCTCACGAGGACGATCCAGCGCCGATCCAGCCACGCAAGGTTCTGTTCGAGACCGATCGCTACTGGCGCGACTGGTCGGGCCGAGCTGCCTCAGGCACGCCCTGGGACGCGATCCTGAAGCGCTCCCTGCTCACCCTGAAGGCGCTGATCTACCAGCCGACGGGTGGCATCGTGGCCGCCCCCACGACCTCGCTGCCGGAGGATCTCGGCGGCGTCCGCAACTGGGATTACCGATTCTGCTGGCTGCGTGATTCAACCTTCACGCTGATCGCTCTGATGGACGGCGGCTACCTCGACGAGGCGCGTGCCTGGCGCGACTGGCTCGTCCGGGCGGTGGCCGGCAACCCGGAGCAGGCGCATATTCTCTATGGCATCGCCGGCGAGCGCATGCTGCCCGAGATCGAGCTCGACTGGCTTCCGGGCTACGAGAACTCGAAGCCCGTGCGCATCGGAAACGCGGCGGTGGAGCAGTTTCAACTCGATGTCTACGGCGAGATCTTCGACGCGCTCTATCAGGCGCGCCAGCGCGGCCTCCAGGGCGATGCCGACGGTTGGCGAGTCGGCGAGGCGTTGCTGCGCCACCTCGAGAAGGTCTGGTGCACCCCCGACGAGGGTATCTGGGAGGTGCGCGGCGGACGCCGGCACTTCGTGCATTCGAAGGTCATGGCGTGGGTTGCCTTCGACCGGGCCATCCGCTCCTTCGAGGAGGCCGAGACTCGCGAGCAGGATGAGATTCGTACCACCGGCTTGAGCCATCGCCCCAAGGAGGCCCGTGACGTGCCGGTGGCACGCTGGCGCGAGATCCGCGATCAGATCCACGCCGAGGTTTGCGCCAAGGGCTTCGACCCTGAGCTGAACAGCTTCGTGCAATCCTACGGCTCGAAGCGCCTCGACGCGAGTCTGCTGCTGATCGCCCATATGGGTTTCCTGCCCCAGCACGACCCCCGGGTGGTCGGTACGGTGGAGGCGATCGGGCGCACGCTCATGCGCGATGGCTTCGTTCTGCGCTACGACACCGAGAACCAGACCACAGACGGGCTGCCCGGCGACGAGGGTGCCTTCCTGCCCTGTTCGTTCTGGTACGCCGACAATCTCATCGGCCTCGGCCGCTGCGACGAGGCGCGTGCGCTGATCGAGAGGCTGATCGGCGTCTGCAACGATGTCGGATTGGTGGCGGAGGAGTATGATGTGAAGGCTCGGCGCTTGGTGGGTAACTTCCCGCAGGCGTTCAGCCACGTCACACTGGTGAACACCATTCTCAATTACAGCCGAGCCAAGGGGCCCGCGCGGGAGCGGAGCAGTGGCTCCGTGGACGTCAGATCCCCGGCCCGATCACCGGTTGCGGTTGTCTCCGCGGCCCAACGGCGCGACGCCTGAGCGTTCCGGACGCTGAAGGCGAACAAGCTCAGAGATTTGAAGGACGACGAGAGATGAGCGGAGCAGAGACCAAGCCGAATGCGGTCCTGAGCGAGATCGACAAGCTCAGCATCGACACGCTCCGGACCCTCGCCATCGACGCGGTGCAGAAGGCCAATTCCGGCCATGCCGGCGCCCCGATGGCGCTGGCGCCGGTGGCCTACACCCTGTGGAACCGTTACCTGCGCTACGACCCGGCGCATCCGCACTGGCCGAACCGCGACCGCTTCGTGCTGTCGGCCGGCCACGCCTCGATGCTCCTCTATGGCCTGATCCATCTAGCCGGCGTCGCTGAGAAGGACGGCGGCAACGCCCCCGCCCTCACCCTCGACGACCTCAAGAACTTCCGCCAACTCGACAGCCGCACGCCGGGCCATCCGGAATACCACTTCACCACCGGCGTCGAGACCACCACCGGGCCGCTCGGCCAGGGCGTCGCGAACTCCGTCGGCATGGCGATGGGCGGTCGCTTCCTCGGCGAGCGCCTGAATCGGCCCGAACTGCCGCTGTTCGACTATAATGTCTACGCCATCTGCTCGGATGGCGACCTGATGGAGGGCGTCGCCTCGGAGGCCGCCTCCATCGCCGGGCACCTGCGCCTGTCGAACCTGTGCTGGATTTACGACAACAACACCATCACGATCGAGGGCCATACGGAATTGGCCTTCTCGGAAGAGGTCGCGGCCCGCTTCCTCGCCTATGGCTGGCAGGTTCTGCGCGTGGCCGACGCCAACGACGTGCACGCAATCGCGTCCGCTCTCGAAACCTTCCTTCAGTCCAGCGACCGCCCGACCCTGATCGTCGTGAACTCGATCATCGGCTTCGGCGCCCCGAAAAAGCAGAACACCGCCAAGGCCCACTCGGACGCCCTTGGCGAGGACGAGGTCAAGGGTGCCAAGCGCGCCTATGGCTGGCCCGAGGACGCGCAGTTCCTGGTACCGGACGGTGTCTACGACAACTTCCGCAACGGCATCGGCAAGCGTGGTGCCGAACTCTATGCGACCTGGGAGGGTTTCTTTCAGGAAGCCAGGGCCGCCGATGCGACCCATGCCGAGGAACTCGACGCTTACCTCGAAGGCCGTCTCCCCGAGGGCTGGGACAAGGATATCCCGGTCTTCGAGGCCGACGCCAAGGGCCTTGCCACGCGTGAATCCTCCGGCAAGGTCCTGAATGCCATCGCGCAGCACGTGCCGTTCATGCTCGGCGGATCAGCCGATCTCGCGCCCTCCAACAAGACCAACCTGACCTTCGAGGGTGCCGGCTCGCTGACCCCCTTCGAGCCGGGTGGGCGCAACATCCACTTCGGCGTGCGCGAGCACGCGATGGGCTCCATCGTGAACGGCCTCGGCCTTGTGGGCCTACGCGCCTACGGTGCCACCTTCCTGGTCTTCGCCGATTACATGCGCCCACCGATCCGCCTCGCAGCGCTGATGGAGGTGCCGGTATTCCATGTCTTCACGCACGATTCGATCGGCGTCGGCGAGGATGGCCCGACCCACCAGCCGGTGGAGCAATTGCTGACGCTGCGGGCGATCCCCGGCTTGGTGACCCTGCGCCCGGCGGATGCCAACGAGGTCGCAGAATCTTATCGGGTGATCATGAGCCTCAAGGACCAGCCGGCGGTGCTGGCGCTGAGCCGCCAGCCACTGCCGACCCTAGACCGCTCGGCCTACGCCGCCGCATCCGGCACCGCCAAGGGCGCCTATGTCCTCGCCGATTGCGACGGGGCGCCTGAGGTGATCCTGATCGGCACAGGCTCCGAAGTGCAGCTCTGCATCTCGGCCTACGAGACCCTGAAGGCCGAGGGCATCAAGGCCCGCGTCGTCTCGATGCCGTCCTGGGACCTGTTCGAACGTCAGGATGAAGCCTACCGCAACAGCGTGCTCATCCCGGAAGTGCTGGCCCGCGTCGCCGTGGAGCAGGGCTCGGTCATCGGCTGGGACCGCTATGCGGGTTCGGCCGGCACCATCATCGGCATGCACACCTTCGGCTCCTCAGCGCCGATCAAGGATTTGCAGACGAAGTTCGGCTTCACCCCCGAAAAGGTGCTTCAGGCCGCCCGCGACCAGATCGCCCGGCACAAGAGGTAGGCGACGCGGGTTCTAACCCTATCCGGAACGCGTCCCCCGTCCGTGTGAAGAGAGGCTAGGAGGGAGGTTGGCTGAGTGACTCTCCGGCATCTGTGGCTGGCGGAGCCGCCCCCACCTCGAGCTTCTCTCCGCAAGGGCGAGGAGAGACGCATGATCAATGACGAATGAGGCGACGCTGATTTTTGTGCGCGACGCCACGATGACGGACGACGAGGAGTTTTCCATGAACCCGCTCAAGGCTCTCTTCCCCGAACAGGGTCAGGCCGTGTGGCTCGATTTCGTCGCCCGCGGCTTCGTTGCGCAGGGCAAGCTCAAGGCGCTGGTGGACGAGGACGGCCTGCGCGGCGTCACCTCGAATCCCTCGATCTTCGAGAAGGCCATTGGCGGCTCGTCCGAGTACGACGACGCACTCAAATCCGTGATGAACCAGGGCGATGCCCGTGTCATCGACCTCTACGAGGGCTGCGCGGTGGCCGACATCCAGGCTGCCGCCGACGTACTGCGCCCGGTCTACGATGAGAGCGACGGCGCCGACGGTTATGTCAGCCTGGAGGTGTCGCCCTACCTCGCCCTCGACACGGAGGAGACCCTGGCGGAAGCGCGTCGCCTGCACAGGATGGTGGCCCGCGACAACCTGATGGTGAAGGTGCCCGCCACTCGCGAAGGCATTCCGGCGATCCAGGCCCTGACGGCGGACGGCATCAGCATCAACGTCACTCTGCTGTTCTCGGTTGACACCTACGAGGCGGTGGCCCGCGCCTTCATTGCCGGTCTGGAGGCATTCGCCGCTAAGGGCGGCGACGTCTCGAAGGTCGCAAGCGTGGCGAGCTTCTTCATCAGCCGCATCGACGTCGCCATCGATAAGGCGCTCGATGAGAAGGGCGGCTTCGACGACCTGAAGGGCAAGGGCGCCATCGCCAACGCCAAGCTCGCCTATCAGCGCTACAAGGCTGTTCACGCCGAGCCGCAATGGCAGGCGCTTGCTGCCGAGGGGGCCAAGGCGCAGCGCCTGCTCTGGGCATCTACGGGCGTCAAGAACAAGGCCTATTCCGACGTGCTCTACGTCGAGGAACTCATCGGACCCGACACGGTCAACACCATGCCGCCGGCCACCATGGACGCCTTTCGCGACCATGGTACCGTCAAGGCCGCCATCGAGAACGACGTGGCGGGTGCGCAGAGCGTGATGACGCGCCTCGCCGAGGCCGGGATCGACATTGAGCGTGTCGCCGACACCCTGGTCGACGAGGGTGTGCAACTTTTCATCGATGCCGCCGACAAGCTGCTGGGTGCGGTGGCCGGCAAGCGCATTGATTTCCTCGGGACGAAGCTCGACTCACAGACCCTCGTGCTTGGGGAAGCCCTGACCACGGCTGCCAAGAAGGCGGTCGAGGAATGGCGTGCGTCGGGCAAGATCCGCCGGCTCTGGGCTCACGACAAGACCGTGTGGAGCAATGCCGACGAGGATCGCTGGCTCGGCTGGCTGCGCATCGTCGAGGATGAACTGGAGCACGTCGCCGACTACGAGGCTTTCGCCGAGGAGGTCCGGGCGGGCGGCTTCTCCGATGTCGTCGTTCTGGGCATGGGCGGGTCGAGCCTCGGTCCGGAGGTCCTGGCCGAGACCTACGGTGTGCACGATGGCTTCCCGACCCTGCGCATCCTCGATTCCACCGACCCGGATCAGGTCCGCGAGACGGAAGCCGCCATCAGCCTGCCCACCACGCTCTTCATCGTGGCGAGCAAGTCCGGCTCGACCCTCGAGCCCAACGTGTTCCGTGACTACTTCCTCGGCCGGATGAAGGACACGGTCGGCGCCGACAAGGCGGGATCGCACTTCGTCGCTGTCACCGATCCGGGCTCAGCCATGGAGAAGGCTGCCCAGTCCGACGGCTTCCGAAAGATCTTCTACGGGGTGCCGCAGATCGGCGGACGCTACTCCGTCCTCTCGGCGTTCGGCCTCGTGCCGGCGGCGGCCTCGGGCATCGACGTGAAGGCCTTCCTCGACACCGCCCGGATCATGGTCCGCTCCTGCGGCCCGGCCGTGCCGCCAGCCCAGAACCCGGGCGTGCTCCTCGGCACCGCCATGGGGGCTGCCGCTCTTACCGAGGGGCGCGACAAGATCACGATCATTGCTTCACCCGGTATCGACACCTTCGGGGCGTGGGCCGAGCAGCTCATCGCGGAATCCACCGGCAAGGAGGGCAAGGGCCTGATCCCGATCGACGGCGAGCCCGTCGACGTGCCTGCCGTCTACGGCCGGGACCGCTTCTTCGTCTATCTGCGCCTCGACAGCCGTGCCGATCCCCATCAGGACGAAGCCGTGCGCAACCTTGAGCGTGAGGGGCACCCCGTGGTGCACATCACCCTCGCCAACGCCGAGCAGTTGCCCCAGGAATTCTTCCGCTTCGAGATCGCCACGGCGGTGGCGGGGGCGATGCTCGGGATCAATCCCTTCGACCAGCCCGACGTCGAGGCGAGCAAGATCGAGACGAAGAAGCTGTTCGACGCGGCCGAGAAGAGCGGTGCCCTGCCGGGGGAAACGGCGATCTTCGCCGATGAGACGATTGCGCTCTACGCGGATGCGGGCAATGTCGGCGCCCTTCCCCAGGCCGTCGAAGGGTTGGAGGCTGCCGTCGCCGCCCATCTCGCCCGGGCGAAGGACGGCGACTACGTGGCGTTGCTGGCCTACGTGGCGCGCAATCCGGGCCATCACGCGATCCTCCAGGAGGCCCGGGTGGCCCTCCGCGACAAGCGACGCCTCGCGACCTGCCTCGAGTTCGGGCCGCGCTTCCTGCACTCCACCGGCCAAGCTTATAAGGGCGGTCCTGATACCGGGGTGTTCCTGCAGATCACCGCCGACCCTTCGGCCGACCTCGCGATTCCCGGCCGCAGCCTCGGCTTCGGCACGGTGGTGGCAGCCCAGGCACGAGGGGATTTCGCGGTCCTGGCCGAGCGAAAGCGCCGGGCCCTGCGCGTCCACATCAAGGGCGGTCAGGTTGAGGCTGGCCTGAAGCGCATCGCGGCCGCGATCAAGGCCGCGCTGTAGCGCCTGTCGGAGCGGACGGCGACCGAGGCGAGAACCGCCTGTTCCCGACCGGGGATGGGCGGTTCAGGTTTCGTGCTCACTGAGCCGTTTGGACGTTTTTGGCGGCCGAAGCGGGGAGAGCCGGCCCTGGCCTACGACGCGAACCCGTTGTCTCGTCCCCAGATGATCGCCTCGCCACGGCGATGGATGCCGAGCTTGCGGTAGAGCGCGGCGGCGTGGTTGCGGACTGTGTTGGGGGTCAGACCCAATCGCTTGGCGATGGCGCTGTCTCCCAGGCCCTGACAGATCAGGCGGAGCACTTCACCTTCGCGCCGGGTCAGATCGGGCCGGGTGGGGGCAACTTCGGTCGCGCCCGGATGGCGCAGGCTCCCGAGCTTCTCGATCAATCCGCGGCTGAACCAGGACGTGTCGGCCATTACGGCCTCGATCGCATCGAACAATTCGCGCTCGGAACGCTTGCGATCGCTGATGTCCTGCAGCACCGCGAGTAGGCAGGCCTCGTCGCCGATGGTGACGCGTTCGGCGGAGACGAGGCAGTCGAGTTCGACACCGTCGCAGGTCCGCAGGCAGGCTTCGAAGCCGAGAATGCTTCCCTGCGCAGCGAGGTCGGTTCCGAAGCGCTCGCGCTGGACGCTGTTGGCCCACAAGCCCATGGCATCGAGCCCCTGCCCCACCACCGTGTCGTCGGGGTGGCCGAAAATTCGGGTGAAGGCCTGATTGATCCCAATGACGGAAAGGTCATCCGCCCGGCACAGCAGAGTCGGCACCGGCGTGAGGCGGAAGGCCGTCGCGAATCGCTCCTCGCTGTGCCGGAGCGCCGTTTCCGCCTTCTTTCGCAGTTCGAGGTCGGCGAAGGTGAAGAGCATGCAGGGCTCGTCGCCCATGGCGATCGGTTGCCCGGCCACGATGACGAAGCGCGTGCCGCCATCCGGCAGGCGCAGGCAGGCCTCCATCTGCGGGATGGTCTCGCCCGCATTGAGGCGCGCGATGGCCAGCGACCGGTTGCGGGCCTCGTTGAGCACATCGATCTCGTAGACGCTGCTCCCAACGATGTCGGCGCTGCGATAGCCGGTCATTTCCAGGAAACCGAGATTGACCTTGACGTGGCGAAGGTCCGATAGGCGGCAGATGACGGCGGGAGCCGGATTGGCGTGGAAGGTCTTCTCGAAGCGATCCTCGGCTTCGAACTGCGATGTCACGTCGGTCAGGATCAGCACGAGGCAGTCGGGTTCCCCGGCCGCGTCCGTGATGACGAGGCTGCGAATGCGCTGCATCACGTCGAAATCAGGGCGGTCCGTCCGCCGGACGTTGACGATCACCTCGTCAAAGGTCTCGCCCGCCAACACCCGCTCAATCGGCGTGCGCGTCAGGACGTGGTGATTGCGATAGCGTAGTACGAACCTCTCGCGATAGGCTTCGACGGTCCCCCCGAGTTCGGCGAGTTCGGAAGCCCCGTGCATGGCGAGGGCGGCCGTATTGGCCCAGGCGATCCGCTGGTCGGGCTCGATCAAGATGACGCCCTCGGTGAGGCCGGCGATGATCTGGTGAAGCTGGGAACGGTCGACGCCCGTCGTCAAAGGTTTTGGCATCCTGCGTGCAAAGCGACGCTCGCGTGAGCGAAGGCACCTGAGTAGGTCGTCACGCCTCGCAAACGGACCTGTTCGCCTGGGAACAAACGCGGCGCAGCGGGACTCGTTGCCGACACGTGCATAGGGGGAAAGCGTGGCCGCAGCTTTGCATGCAAAATTCTTGCTGATTCTAAAACCGAGGATTTGCGATGTGCCAGGGTGACGATCCGAATTGCGTTCATTTCGTCGAGCATCGGGCCCGTATGCTCGACGATCTGGCGCCGGAGCGGAGATCCTTTCTGAAGAGCGGATTCGTGGCGTCTGGCGCGGCCGCGACCCTGATGGCCGGTGGTCTCAGCCTGCCCGGGCCCACGCTGGCGCAGGCAAGCGCCCGCGGCGGCTTGAAGCAGACGGCGCATTACCATCTGCCGGCCACGGCCGAAACGGTGCATTGGGGCTATTTCAGCCGCAGTCTCAAGCCCCAGGTCGAGATCGAATCCGGCGACTACGTCACCATCGAGACGTTGACCCACCACGCCAACGACGACGCCGAGCGCATGGTGACGGGGGATCCCGGCGCAGAGAGCGTCTTCCTCTGGACCAAGGACAGAAAGGGCGTCGTCCGGCGCGGGGCTGGTCCGGAGGAGACCAAATTCGGACCGGGCGGAGGCCTCGGCGTGCATATCTGCACCGGCCCGGTGGCAATTCGCGGCGCCGAGCCCGGCGACGTGCTCGAGGTCCGCATCCTCGACGTGGCGCCCCGCCCCTGCGCCAACCCAGCCTTCAAGGGCCGCACTTTCGGCAGCAATGCCGCCGCGAACTGGGGCTACCACTACAAGGACATGATCACCGGGGACCGACCCCGGGAGGTGGTGACGATCTACGAGGTCGATGCCTCCGGCGCCCGCGACTGGGCGCAGGCGGTCTATAGTTTTCGCTGGCCGGGTGTCATTGATCCCAACGGCGTCGCCCATCCGACCATCGATTATCCGGGTCTGCCCGTCGATCACACCAGGACCATTCGCAACGTCGATGTGCTCAAGGGCTTCCGGATCCCGATCCGCCCGCATTTCGGCACCATGGGCTTGGCGCCCAAGGAGGCCGAAATGGTGAACTCGATCCCACCGAGCTACACCGGCGGCAACATCGACAATTGGCGCATCGGCAAGGGTGCGACCCTGTACTATCCCGTCGCGGTGCCGGGCGCGCTGTTCTCGGTGGGTGACCCACATGCGAGCCAGGGCGATTCCGAACTCTGCGGCACGGCCATCGAGTGCTCGCTGACCGGCACCTTCCAGTTCATTTTGCACAAGAAGCGTGATCTTCCCGGCACCGCCCTGGAGACCCTCGACTTCCCGATGATCGAGACGGCCGATGACTGGGTGCTCTCCGGCTTCAGTTACCCGAACTACCTCGCCGATCTCGGGCCAGACGCACAGAACGCGATCTTCGCCAAATCCTCCATCGACCTCGCCATGCGCGACGCCTTCCGCAAAATGCGCCAGTTCCTCATGCACGGGCACGGGCTGACCGAGGACGAGACGATTTCGCTCATGTCCGTTGCGGTGGATTTCGGAATCACCCAGGTGGTGGACGGCAACTGGGGCGTCCACGCCATTGTCAAGAAGTCGATCTTCCCGGTGCGGACGACCTGAGCCGCCGCCTTCGTGTTGGCTAGAGCCGACCGGCGCGCACCGACAGGGGCCAACGGATATCCCGCTGCTCCATGGGCGAGCCCCAGGCTTCCGCCAGGGCTTCCTGAAACGCCACGATCGGCGCGCGGCCGATGGCCTTCTCCGCCGCTCGGACTGCCGACCAAGTTTCCGTATAGCCAATCAGGTCCGACAAGCCCCAGGACAGTGTGATGGCGAGTTCCGGCACTGCGATCTCCGGAAATGGGAACGGAAGCATTTGATATCCGTCCTCGACATGGCGGCGCTCCGGCGGCCAATGGGGCTGGAGAGTTCCGCCGTAGAAGCGCTGTATCACGGCGTCGACCGTCGCATCGTCCACGTGCAGAACGCCGTAGGTGATCAGCGCCAGGATCGCGCCCGGCCGTGCGACCCGCCGCACTTCGACGTAGAATGTCGGGAGGTCCAGCCAATGCGCCGCCTGGGCGACGGTGACGAGATCGGTACTGGCGTCCGGAAGGCCGCTGCGCTCGGCAGGCGCGATACTGTATGCGACGCGGTCATGCGGCGTCGCATGGGCGATCTGCTGCGCACTCGCGTCGGTGGCCACGACATGCTGGAATCGGTCGGCGAGTAGGACCGAGAGCTGCCCGGTGCCGCAGGCGCAATCGAGGGCGACGGATTGCCCTGGCGCGGCCTCCGCAAGGACATCGATCAGCGCCCGCGGGTAGGTCGGCCGATGTGCCGCGTACTCGGACGCATGGGTCGAAAAATGGTCCTTGAAACGCGTCACGGCCATCGGCCCCGGGTATCGGAAACATGCCCAGATCGCGACCGCATCGATCTGCTTCCGGAGCGCTGCACATCATGGATTGTGCAGGCTGCTGCAACACCCGCAAGAGCTGGGATCAGCGTGGTGTGAGGAAGACCATTCCTTTCAGAAGGTGGTGATATCGTCGTTCGGATCGATGGGAAATCGATCAGTCCAACCGTCAGGCGATGGCCATGTCGAGTGATGCGGCCCTGTCCAAAATCACCGTCGTGGCGTCGTACGTTCCCGGCTCGACGGTGACGGAGAAAGCCACATCGAAGCATTGCCCCAACGGGTTGCGTTGGGGCTGAAGCATCCTGGGGCCAGCCAATGCGATTCTCTCGAGGATCGCATTGGCTGGCCCCTAATCGCGGCTGGTTCGGACCCGGAGATCAGCAACTCAGGCGACGGCCCTCACGACGACCGAAGACACGGAAGTGAGCGGCGCCGGATTCCATCTGGCCCCGGTTGACCGCTCGGCGGACATCGGGATTGCAGCGAAGATACTCCGCCTCGTCGAAGCCGCTGTCTCGCCGGCCGTAACCCCGTCCACGCTCCCGGTAATCCCCGTCGCGATCACGGTATCCGTCGTCCCGACCTCGATATCCGTCGTCGCGGCTGCGATAGCCGTCTTCGTATCCACGATAGGGCTCGGCGAGGACAGGGCTGATCGAGCCGAGGACCGTCAGTCCCAGAACCGCTGCTGCACAGAGTGACTTCATGTCCGAGATTCTCCTTGCCGGACGCTAGAAACAGTTCCGCTTGGGATTTGGTTCAATCGGACCCGACGATCCGGCCTTCGAGGCCGAACAGACGGCTGAGGCCGCGCACCCGGTTGAGGATACGGTCGCCCGGCAATGAACCTTGACCGGGCGCGAGTGTCAGGGTCACCCGGCCGTCCTGGACAAGGACCGGGAGCCGCCCGAGGGCGCCCTCCATGCCGGCCGAGAGCGGAAAGGCGAGGCGCAGAAGAGCGCCGAGAAGGCGCGCGCGCTCAAACAGGCGAGGACCTGCCAGATTGCGCAGCATCGGGCTCGCCTTCTCGGGCGCGATCCCCTCATGGCGGAAGTAGATGGCGAGCGCGAGGTAGGCCCGGCCCGGATGGTCGATGCCTACGAAGGCCGCATGCGTGATGACGTTGACGCTCTGCTCTCCGCGGTAGTCTGGATGGGCCCGCCACCCGATGTCGGACAGAAGGCAGCCCGCGTGCCGCAGGCGGCGCTCGTCGGCGGTTTCGGGAGCATCGAGACTTGCGATGAAGCGGTCGCTCCAGCCGATCAGATCGGCAGCATGCCCCGGCGAGCGGGCCCGGAGTGCGTTCAACTCGGCAGCTGCCGCGAGCAACGGGTCGGCCAGGCGTGAATCGCGGTCGAGCTGCTCGTAGAGCAGACCCTCGCGCACACCGCTGGCGGAGACGGCAAGCTCGCGCGGACGTCCGATGCGGATGATTTCCTCCAGCACCACGGCCCCATAGGCAAGCAAGGGGCGGCGCGCTTCTGAGACGCTTTCGACATCCTGGAGCAGGGCCGCGTCGGTGCGCTCCACCACTTCGAGGAAGTTCAATTCGTCGGACGGCTCGACACTGTAGCCGTGCATGACGTGGAGCGGGTATCCGCGGGCCGATTGGTGCAGCCGCGCCAGCGCGCGCCACGTCCCTCCCACGGCGTAGAAGCTACGTCCGCGCAGAGTCTCCAGTTGCGGCGCTGCCTTCTTCAGGTTCTCGCGGACGATCTTGAGCGCCTTCTTCACCGACCCGCCGGAGAGATCCTGCAGCGCGAGGCCCCCGAGCGGCATCGTCACACCCGTACCGACCGTGGCGCCGCGCACATCGACGAGTTCGAGGGAGCCGCCGCCGAGATCGCCAACGACGCCATCGGGAGCGTGGAAGCCCGAGATGACACCGAACGCCGAGAGTTCGGCCTCGCGACGCCCGGAGAGAAGCTCGATGCGCTGGCCGCAGGCGGCTTCCGCGGCGGCCAGGAAGTCGGGTCCGTTCTCGGCATCGCGCGCCGCGGCCGTGGCTAGCACGAAGACCCGGCCGATCTGCATGGTTTCGCACAGCACGCGGAAGCGCGCGAGGGCGATGAGGGCCCGGCGCACCGCATCCTCATTGAGACGGCCCGTAGTCAGTACGTTGCGGCCGAGGCCGCACAGAACTTTCTCGTTGTAGAGCGGTGTCGGTGCCCGTGTCAGCCCGTCATAGGCGACCAGCCGTACCGAGTTCGAGCCAATGTCGATGATCGCTACCGGCGCGTTGTGACCTCCCGTCCCCTGGAAGGGGGGCCCTCGGACAGGTGTAGGGCGGGCAGGGTCGAGGCCCATGCGGGCTCCTCTGGACAATCCGTCGGCCACGCTGCCGTCAGCCACGCTGCGCGCGTCGGCTCAAGGCGCGCGGGCTCGACTTTTTCGACGACTTGCCGCGCCCGGACAGGCTCGGATTCGTCATGAAGTACTTGTGCGCATTGAACGGCTCCTCCCCTTCGGCAGGTAGGATCCGCTCACTGGCACCCGACGCCAGTACACGCCAGCTCTGGCGGTTGTCGAGGAGGTTGGCCAGCATGATCTGATCGAGGACCTGCTGATGCACGGTCGGATTGGTGATCGGCAACAGGGCCTCGACGCGACGGTCCAGATTCCGGCTCATCAGATCGGCGGACGAGATGTAGACGGTCGCCTTTGGATGGGGCAGCCCGACGCCGTTGCCGAAGCAGTAGATGCGCCCATGCTCCAGGAAGCGTCCGACGATCGACTTCACCCGGATCGTGTCCGACAGGCCCGGGATGCCGGGCCGCAAGCAGCAGATGCCGCGCACCACGCAGTCGATCTGCACGCCGGCCTGGGAGGCATCGTAGAGCGCGTCGATGATCTGTTGGTCGACCAGCGAGTTGCACTTTATCCAGATCGCGGCCGGGCGACCCGCCTTGGCGTGGGCCACCTCCGCCTCGATGTTCTCGAGAAGGCGCGGTTTCAGAGTCAGCGGTGAAACCGACATCCGCTCGAGTTCCGCGGGCTCGGCGTAGCCGGTGATGAAATTGAAGATGCGGCTGACATCGCGAGCCACTGCCGGGTCTGCCGTGAAGAAGGACAGGTCGGTGTAGATGCGCGCCGTGATGGGGTGATAGTTGCCGGTGCCGACATGGCAGTAGGTCACGAGGCGATCCCCCTCGCGCCGCACCACCATCGACAGCTTGGCGTGGGTCTTCAGCTCGATGAAGCCGAACACCACCTGAGCACCGGCCTTCTCCAAGTTGCGCGCCCAACGGATGTTGGCCTCTTCGTCGAAGCGGGCCTTCAGCTCGACGAGGGCAGTCACCGATTTGCCGAGTTCGGCGGCCTCGGCCAGAGCGGCGACAATCGGTGAGTTCGAGGAGGTGCGATAGAGCGTCTGCTTGATCGCCACCACGTTCGGGTCACGAGCCGCCTGGGCCAGGAACTGCACCACCGCGTCGAAGGATTCGTAGGGGTGATGGACGATGAAGTCCTTCTGTCGGATCGCCGCAAAGACGTCGCCTCCGCTCTCGCGAATGCGCTCGGGAAAGCGCGGATTGTAGGACTTGAACTTCAGGTCCGGCCGGTCGATCCCGACGATCTGGGACAGCTCGTTGAGGGCCAGCATACCCTCCACGAAGATTACCGCATCGGTGCTGATCTCCAACTCGTCGGCGACGAAAGCCCGCAGGTCCTCGGGCATGCCGGCCTCGACCTCGAGACGGATGACCACGCCGCGGCGGCGCTGCTTCAGCGCGGTTTCGAAATGCAGGACGAGATCCTCTGCCTCCTCCTCGATCTCGAGGTCCGAATCGCGGATCACCCGGAAAGCGCCCTGTCCCCGCAGCGAATAGCCCGGGAACAGCCGTCCGGTGAACAGGACGATGACCTGCTCGATGGCGATGAAGCGCGCGGTGGCATCGTTCTCCGCGTCAGGGAGGCGCACGAAGCGGTCGAGCACCGCCGGGAGACGAATGAGAGCCCGCAGGGTCCGGCCATCGCGGGGACGCACCAGCATCAACGCGATGGTGGAGCCGAGATTCGGGATGAACGGGAACGGATGGGCCGGATCGATGGCGAGGGGCGTCAGCACCGGAAAGACGTGATTGAGGAAGTAGTCTTCCAGCCACGCTTTATGTTCCTGCGTCAGACCGGCGGGCTCCACCAATTCGATGCCGACGCCGAGCAGGTCGCGGCGCAGTTCGCGCCATCGGGTCTGCTGATCGAGGGCGAGGCGCGAGACTTCGGAACCGACACGGGCCAGTTGCTCCGACGGCGTCAGCCCATCCTGCGAGGGCAGCACCAGTCCCGCGCGGACCTGATCATGCAGGCCGGCGACGCGCACCATGAAGAACTCGTCCAGATTGTTGGCCGAGATCGACAGGAAGCGCACCTGCTCCAGCAACGGGTGGTTGGTGTTCGAAGCCTCCTCGAGCACACGGCGATTGAACTGCAGCCACGAGAGTTCGCGATTGACGAAACGCTCGGGCGAGTGGCGCAGAGCGAGGCCGGCTTCACGCACGGAATCGCGGGCCTCGGAGCCCGGGATTGCCTTGGCGGAGGCCGTCCCTGCCTCGGCAGCCGGGAGATCGAGGTCCGCATCCGGCAATGCCTCCGGGGCGGGCGCCGGCGCGACCCGCGTCTCTTTGGGGGTCATCTTCTCCTGAGGTGGTCTGGCTGCCGAAGCGGGGGCGCTTCGCCGAGCAGCAGGGCGGGCCGGTCGCGCGCGGCTCTCGGTGCCCCGCGGGATTTCGGCGTCCGGGATGCCGGTGTCCCGTGCGGTTGCGTCCGAGTCCATGTCGCCCAAGAGTCTTTCTCCTTCGTCGCGGGATCGGCTTCCTAGCATGGGCAAGGCTGCCGTTTTTGACAGTTCAATGACAATCACTGGTGCTGCCAGGAGGGCATCAGGACCGTCGCTCCTGTCGATGGGAGCCGTGTTCTCGCATTCAGATGGGGGCTTCGCTGTCGGCTTCGCCTTCGGCGGCTGGATTGTCGTATACCTCGTCGTCGTCGGCTTCACCCGCGCCGTAGCCGAGGCGCTCCAGCACGGCCAGGGCCAGGGGCTTGGTGATGCGCCGGCCCCGGCTCAGGGCGTCGCGATCCAGGGCGGTGACGACTTCCCGGGCGCGGCCGAGGGAGCGGTCGATGCGGAGCGCGAGAGCCTCGACGATCGCAAGGTCAACGACGAGTTGGCGGTCTACGAACAGCTTGACCAGAACCGCTCGCAGGAGGGCGTCGTCGGGAGGCAGGATCATGGCGCTGGGCGCAAGGCGCAGCCGTGAGCGCAGATCCGCCGTGGTCAGCCCCAGGGCCTCCACCGAGGTCGCGGAGGTGATCAGGACCGGACAGGCTCTTTCGCGGGCGAGATTGAGCAGGTGGAACAGGGCCGCTTCGTCGCGCGGGCCGGCCCGGTCGATGTCTTCGACCACCAGGGCGCCGTTGGACAGGAAGCGTGGGACCGTCTCCGCAGTGATCTCGGAGGCCTGTGCCGTCCAGGCATGCGAGCGGGTCGCCCAAATCGAGGCGAGATGGCTCTTGCCGCTGCCCGGCGGTCCGGTGAGCAAGCATACAGGGTGGGGCCAGTTCGGCCAGGCCTCGACCAGCGCATAGGCGGCCTCGTTGGCCGGACCGACGAGGAAGTCTTCACGGCCGTAGCGCGGGTCTGCCGGCAGGTCGAAGGCGAGTTGCTTCGGGGGGACGTTTTCGCGGATTGCCATCTAGTGATCGGGTTTGGACAGGAGCGCAGGAGCGTCGGCATAGTAGAGCGGGCTCTGGAGGTAACGCTCCAGAACGAACCGGACCAGAACTCCGATGGAAGCCGCGACAGGGACCGCCAGCAGGAGCCCGAGGAAGCCGAACAGCGAGCCGAAGGCAAGCAGCGCGAACATCAGCCAGACCGGATGCAGGCCAACCGATTCCCCCACCAGCTTCGGCGAGATGATGTTGCCCTCGAGGAACTGACCCACCACGAACACCCCGATGGTGAGGCCGATATGAAGCCAGTCGGAACCCGGCCAGAACTGAGCCAGGGCGACGCCGACGGAGAGAAGGAAGCCGGTCAGCGTCCCCACATACGGGATGAAGGTCAGGAAGCCCGCGATCAGCCCGATCAGGACACCGAAATTCAATCCAACGGCGAACAGGCCGACGGCGTAGAATGTGCCGAGGATGAGACAGACCAGGGTCTGTCCGCGCACGAAGCCCGTCACCGCCCCGTCGATCTCGCGTCCGAGGCGTCGCACGACTGGACGGTGGCGCGGGGGCACCCAGCCGTCGACGGACGCCACCATGCGGTCCCAGTCAACGAGAAGGTAGAAGGCCACCACCGGGGTCACCACCAGGAGCGACGCGATTGAAATCAGCGCCTGGCTGCCCGACCACAACGATTTCAGGAAGGTCAGGAACCAAGTCCCCCCCTGCCCCACCAGGGTGCCGACCTGCGATTGTAGGTCGCTCAGCACGTCGGCGCCACCGACCCGCTGCAGGAGTGGGCCGGCCCGCTCGGCCAGAATGCCCTGAAGGCGCGAGACCATGCCGGGCAGGGTCGCCACGAGGGCGGAGACCTGGTTGGCGGCAAGCGGCACGACGAGGAGCAGTACGACGACGAGGCCGACCACGAACATCGCCAGGATGAGGAGGGAGGCGGAGAGCCGGCCAAGTCCCAGGCGCTCCAGTCGATCAGCGATCGGATCGAGAAGATAGGCCAGCGCCAGACCGGCCACGAACGGCAGCATCACGTCGGCCAGCAGGTACAGCAGCAGGGCGAGGCCCACGAGGGCCGTCAGCCCGATCATCGCCCTGCCGCGCATCGGCCGTTCCCCGTTCACGTCGTTCCATGCTCAACAGTGGGAACCCGGGGCAACACGGTCAAGGCTGTGGTGCGAAAGGGATGGAAACCTTGTACGCCCATGGGCGACGCACGACAGAACCCGCGAGTGGTATACCAGCGGCACGGCTGTCCTGGGATACGATGGACTCGCGAACCCGCGCGCGAGCGGTTAGAGGTCGCCCAACACGGATTTGCAGAGAGCGGTGCGGATGACCGGCGAGCCCAGTAACGGAATGACCTACGCGGCAGCCGGCGTCGATATCGACGCCGGCAACGCCATGGTCGAGACGATCAAGCCGCTGGTACGCGCTACCCGCCGGCCGGGGGCGGATGCCGAGATCGGCGGCTTCGGTGGCCTGTTCGACCTCAAGGCCGCCGGCTTCAAGGACCCGATTCTTGTGGCGGCCAATGACGGCGTCGGCACCAAGGTGAAGATCGCCATCGAGACCAATCGGCACGACACCATCGGCATCGACCTTGTGGCGATGTGCGTCAACGACATCATCGTGCAGGGTGCCGAACCGCTGTTCTTCCTCGACTATTTCGCAACCGCCAAGCTGGTGCCGGGAGTGGGCGCCGACATCGTGCGTGGCATCGCGGCCGGCTGCCGGATTGCCGGCTGCGCCCTGATCGGCGGCGAGACCGCGGAAATGCCGGGTCTCTACGACGGCGCCGACTACGATCTCGCAGGCTTCAGCGTAGGCGCGGCCGAACGCGGAACCCTGCTGCCGCGCGGCAACATCGTTCCGGGCGACGTGGTACTGGGCCTGCCCTCCTCGGGCGTGCATTCCAACGGTTTCTCGCTGGTGCGCCGCATCGTCGAGAAGAGCGGCCTGTCCTACGACGATCCCGCCCCCTTCGAGCCCACCCGGACGCTGGGCGAGGCGCTGCTGGAGCCGACCCAGATCTACGTGAAGCCGCTGCTGGCGGCCCTGCGGACCACGGATGGCATCAAGGCGCTGGCCCACATCACGGGTGGCGGCTTCCCCGACAACCTGCCTCGCGTGCTGCCCGACGGCGTCGGCATCAGCATCGACCTCGACGCGATCATCCCGCCGCCGGTCTTCGGGTGGCTTTCGGAGGTTGGCGGAGTCGTTGAATCCGAGATGCTGCGCACCTTCAACTGCGGCATCGGCATGGTTGTGGTAGTGGCGCCCGAGAGCGTCAGCAGCGTGTCGAAAGCCCTCGACCTCGGCGGCGCCTCCCCGGTCCGCCTTGGCCGGATCACCCCGCGCGGCCCCGAGCCCGTGACCTTCGAAGGCCGGCTCGCCTTCTGATGGCGGCCCTTGCGAAAACCCGCGTCGCGATCCTGATCTCAGGGCGCGGCTCGAACATGGCCTCGCTGATCGCGGCGGCCGAGGCGTCGGATTATCCCGCCGAGATCGTGCTGGTGGCGGCCAACCGCCCCGAGGCACCGGGCCTTGCCTTCGCGGCAGAGCGCGGCATCCCGACCCGTGCCCTCGATCACCGGGCCTACCTGAGCAGGGAGGCCTTCGACGCCGCGCTCCATACCGAATTGAAGTACGCCGGCATCGATCTCGTCTGCCTCGCTGGCTTCATGCGGATCTTCTCCGCCGGCTTCGTCGAGTCCTGGGCGGGTCGGATGATCAACATCCACCCCTCCCTGCTGCCGCTGTTCAAGGGCGTGCACACCCACGAACAGGCGCTGGCCGCCGGTGTCCGCCTTCACGGCTGCACCGTGCATTACGTCGTGCCCGAACTCGATGCCGGTCCGATCATCGCCCAGGCCGCCGTGCCGGTCCGGCCCGGAGACGATGCCGAGACCCTCGCGGCACGCATTCTGGTACAGGAGCACCGGCTCTACCCGCAGGCCCTGGCGCTGGTCGCGGCCGGCCAAGTGAGCCTGGACGGTGACCGGGTGATGTTTTCGGGGGGCGTGCAGGGGACGGACGGGGCGCTACTCAGCCTGTAGCACAGAGCCGTGGGCCGCTTATGCGTTCGGGAGGTGCGTCGCCAGCGCCTCCAGAACCGCCATGCGGACGGCGACGCCCATCTCGACCTGCTCTCGGATCAGCGACTGCGCCCCATCGGCGATCTCGGACGAGATTTCGACGCCCCGGTTCATCGGACCCGGATGCATCACCAGGGCGTCGGGGGCGGCCAGCCGCAGTTTGTCGGCATCGAGCCCGAAATAACGGAAATACTCCTTCACGGAGGGCACGAACGAGCCGTTCATGCGCTCGCGCTGCAGGCGCAGCATCATGACGATGTCACAGCCCTCCAGGCCCCTGCGCATGTCCGTGAAGACCTCGACGCCGAAGCGCTCGATGCCGGCGGGTAGCAGGGTCGAGGGCCCGATGATGCGCACCCGGGCACCCATCGCCTGGAGCAGGATCAGGTTGGAGCGTGCGACGCGGCTGTGCAGGACATCGCCGCAGATGGCGACCCGAAGGCCCTCGATCCGACCCTTGTTGCGCCGAATGGTCAGGGCATCGAGAAGGGCCTGGGTCGGATGCTCGTGCGCGCCATCCCCGGCATTGACCACGGCACAATCGACCTTGCGGGCGAGGAGATGCACGGCGCCCGCCGCATGGTGGCGCACCACGATGATGTCGGGCCGCATGGCATTCAGGGTAGCGGCGGTGTCGATGAGGGTCTCGCCCTTCTTCACCGAGGACGAGGCCACGGACATGTTCATGACGTCCGCGCCGAGGCGCTTGCCGGCCAGCTCGAACGAACTCTGCGTCCGCGTCGAGGGCTCGAAGAACAGGTTGATCTGGGTGCGGCCCCGCAATGTGGCGCGCTTCTTCTCGACTTGGCGGGAGAGTGCCACCGCCTCCTCCGCCCGATCAAGGAGGATCTCGATATCGGGCCGCGAGAGCCCTTCGATACCGAGCAGGTGCCGGTGGGGGAAACTTTGAGGCGCGGCTGTCATGCTGGGTCCAGGGCTATAGGCCGGGCCGGCAAGGGCGGCAAGGCACGTGAGGCGCCCGGCCGCCCCCGCGCCTACACCCCCGGAGCCACCAGCGGGCGGAGGGATGCTGCGAGGTCGGTGAGGCTCAGACCACCCTTCTGCAAGACGCGGTCGGCGCGTCCTGCGAGGCGGCGCCGATCTTCCGCGGTGATGTCCTTGGCGGTCAGCACCACCACCGGAATGTCGCGCCACTCCGCGCGTTCGCGCAGTGCCCGCAGGAATCCGAAGCCGTCCATCTCCGGCATCATCAGGTCGAGGAGGATGAGGCAGGGCTTCTTGGCCGCCGTCGCCTCGAGTCCCGCGACGCCGTTCTCCGCCGAGGCGACCCGCCAGCCTTCGCGCGTCAGCATCGCCGACAGCCGTTCCCGGGCATCGGGATCGTCGTCGATGATGAGTACCGGTCCCTTGTGCTCGGAGGGTTTGAACCGATCCATCGCGGATTTGAGCTGCGTCCACTCGATCGGTTTCTGCAGATAGTCGGTGGCCCCGAGGGAGAAGGCGAGGTTCTGCTCGTCGAGCACCGTCACCATGATGATCGGTGTCGTGCCGAGTTCCGGATCCGCTCTCAGGGTGCGCAGCACCGACCAGCCATCCATGCGCGGCATCGTCACGTCGAGGAGGATGACGCGAGGCTTCAGTTCGCGGGCCCGCTCGATGCCTTCGCGCCCGTCGCGGGCTGTGGCAACGGTGAAGCCGTCTTTTTGCAAGAAACGCGCGAGAAGGTCGCGGGTCGAGGCGTCGTCATCGATGATGAGGACGTGTCCGCCGGGGATCGGCCGTGCCTCGTGCGTCAGGTGCAGGGCGCCGTGGTCGTGCGCGACGGCTGCCTCGGGGCTTGCGGGGACATAGATTGCGGGCACCACCAGGGTGAAGGTGGTGCCGGACCCTTCCTCGCTCTCGACCTCGATCCGGCCGCCCAGCATCTCTGCGAAGGCGCGGGTGATGGCGAGGCCGAGGCCCGTTCCGCCGAAACGCCGGGTGGTGGAAGCGTCAGCCTGGGTGAAGCGCTGGAACAGCTTGGCCTGCTGCTCGGCGTTCATACCAATGCCCGTGTCGGTGACGCGGAAGTTGAGCCAAGCAGCCTCGTCGCGCGTCATGCGCGAAACCGCCAGCACGATCCGTCCGCCCTCGGTGAACTTTGCGGCGTTGCTCAGGAGGTTGATCAGGCATTGGCGCAGCTTGGTCTGGTCGGTCTGCGCCTCGCCGAGGTCGTCCGCGATTTCGAGGGCGAGGGTGTTGCCCTTCTTCTCGATGAGCGATTCTACCGTGGAGGCGACGTCACGCACGGTCTCCGAGACGGAGAAGGTTTCGGCGTAGACCTCCATGCGCTCGGCCTCGATTTTTGACAGATCGAGCACATCGTTGATCAGGCCCAGAAGGTGGCGGGCATTCGACTCGATCTTGCGCATGTCGGCGAGGAGTCCTTCCTCGCCTAGATCCTCGATTTCCTCCTGCAGCATCTCTGAGTAGCCGATTACCGCCGAGAGCGGGGTGCGCAGTTCGTGACTCATGTTGGCGAGGAACTGGCTCTTGGCGCGATTGGCCTCCTCGGCTGCCTCCTTGGCCGCTTCCAGGGCCAGTTCGGCCTCTTTCCGTGCCGTCACATCCGAATGGGTGCCGACCCATTCGCGAATGCTGCCATTTTCCTCCAGGATGGGGACCGCCCGGGCGGACATGATCCGCCAGACGCCGTCGTGACGGCGGATCCGATGTTCGATCTCGTAGGGTGAAAGGCTCTCTACGGCCTGCACCCAGGTCTCGTTGGTGCGGCTCTGATCATCCGGGTGGATGGCCTTCAGCCATCCGGCTCCCGCGGCCTCCTGGGGTGTCTGACCGGTAAAGCGGGTCCATTCGGAGGGCGTCACCTCGAAGCCGCCCTCGGGCGTCGTGGTCCAGACGATGGCGCTCGTGGCCTCGGTAAGAGACCGGAAGCGCTCTTCGCTGTGGCGCATGCGCTCTTCGGAGAGCTTGCGCAGGGTCTCGTCCGAAACCACCAATCCGACGCCGTCGGCTTGGGATTTGCCAGCGCCGGACGAACCGCCCCGCCCCCGCAGGGGATAGAAGCTCATCTGGAAATGGCGCACCCCGCGGGGGGCGCTTGGCGTCGAGACCGCCACGTCGACATTGGTGGTGACGAGGCCCTCGTCGCGAGCGGCCTTGAGCTTCGGAATCAGCTGCTCCTGCAGGGTCGGCACATGGGCCCAGATCGGCGCCCCGAGATCGGCCCCGAAACCGCGCTCATTCATGGTGGCGAGCGCCCGGTTCATGTGCTGGATCGTCAGGTCGCGATCGAGGAAGCCGAGCCCGACGGGCGCGTTGGCAAATACGCCGTCGAGGAGAGCCGCCGTGCGCTGCTCGTCGCGCCGGCGCACCAGTGCGAGTCGTCCGAGCAACGCGACGGCACCGAGGGCGGCCGCAATCGAAACCAGGGACAGGACAAGGGAGAGTACCCGGTCCCGTGCCTCGCTCGTCGCCAGGACCGCATTGGCGTGGTTCTGAACCGCCTTCACCGCGGCCCGCACTTCGTCCATCGAGCGCTTGCCCTCGCCCATCCGGGCGAGCCCCACGGCGGCGTCGTAGCCCTGCTCCCGACGCAGCGCGATCACCCGGGCTGCGTAGGCGCGCTTCGTCTCGACGAAGCGGCGCAGGTCGCGGATGTGCTGCGGCCCTTGATCATCCGTTTGCGTGGACAGCGTCTCGATGGCGTTCAACTGACCGTCGATGGTGTCCTGCGCCGCCTGATAAGGCTCGAGATAGGCCTCGTCCCCGAACAGCACGTAGCCCCGCATGCCGGTCTCAAGCTCAACCATGTTTGAGAGCAGGCGCTCGCTCTGGCTGAGGATGGCATGCTGGCGAGCGCCCTGTGCGCGGCTCGCCTCGCCGGCCAGGTAGTTCCCGATTCCAGCCGCGACCGCCAGGCCGATCAGCACCAGGGCGAGCGGCGAGCTGGGTAGACCCGCGAGAAGGCGGGGCTTGCGCCAGGCTCGATCGGAACGCGGAGGCGAGGCATTGCTCATGTGGTGGACTTCATGCGGTGGGTGACCCGGTGGGCGAAGGGACGAACGGAACATCGCGATGGCGCTTTGCTGCCGGTCTGCGTGCCCGGACAGGGCGCCCTTGCAGAGGCCGGAAGCGATGGAGGCGGACTTACGTCAATGAGCCGTGGACACGAGCAAGGCGGGACACGAGCAGGGGGGACGCGAGCAAGGAGATTGCATCGACGCTCGCAAACGCGCCGCCGGTCCGTCCGTTCATCGCCAACCTGTCTTTGGTCAACGCGCCGGGTTGCGCAGGCTGCGTGTCCCACCGGATCGTCAGTCGCTGCCCTCGTCGGGAATGGCGAGGCGGGTGCCACAGGCCTTGCAGTGGACGGCATCCGTATCATGGCGCTGCAGACCACAGGTCGGGCAAGGAAATCGGATTTTGGGTGGCCGGAACAGCACCTGGGCAAGGCGCAGGAACAGGGTCACACCAAAGATCATCACCGCGACCGAGATCAGGCGCCCCGTTGGACCCGGCAGGGTGATGTCCCCGTATCCGGTAGTCGTCAGCGAGGTCACGGTGAAATAGAGCGCGTCGATGGCATTGCCGATCGCCGGATTGGTGCCGTGCTGGGTTGCGTAGACGATCCCGGTCATCACGAACACGAAGACCGCGAGGTTGGTGGCCGCCAGGATCGCGTCCTCGTTGGCGCGGAAGACCGCGCTGTCGGCCCGCAACCGGTCGAGGAGCTGGTAGGTGCGCAGAAGGCGGAGGGTGCGGAGGATGCGCAGGAAGCCCACGCCCTCGCCAATCACCGGTGCCAGAAACGAGACCAAAGCGGCGATGTCGGCCCAGGTCGAGAGATGCAGGAACTCCCGCGATCGATTCCGGCTGATGGCGAGCCGGGCCAGGAAGTCCAGGAGGACCACGAGGCCGAAGGCGATATCGATCCGCTCGATCCAGGCGTGACGCGGCAGGAACGAGGTCCCCACGACGTAGACCACGGTCGCCGCATCGAAGAGGAGGAGGCCATAGCGGAAGCGATGGGCGCGGCCCGTATCGCCCTCGTAGAGTTCCGCGAGAAGCGCGTTCTGCTGAGCCATTGATGCGAAGTTGCCTGTCGGGGGAAGGAGTGCGCTCAGCGCCGCAGGCGATTGCCGAGCACGAAGCCGAACAGGCCCATCAGGATGATGCCAGCCGCGCCCTCGATGCCGACGAGAAGATTGGTGACGCGTCCCACCGGTTTGACGCCGATCTCGGGAGGATTGGCGGTCATCATGTTGAGAGCGCTGTAGCTCACCAGGTCCAGAGGGTTGTAGGTCGGCCGGCCGTCGCTACCCTCGGGAATCAATCCACCGGTCAGACCGTAGAGCGCTGCGAAGACGCCGATGAGGATGACGAACGCGCGGGCGATCCGCGACAGGCTTTCGCCATAGTCGCAAAGCCACTCCACGAAGCGATCCGCGACCCATTGATAACCGTGGCGGAGCAGGTCCGGGCCTGAACGCGCGTCCCAGGCTGCCCGCGCCTGAGCGCCCGCATGGAGACGACCCATCCGGCGACCGCGCTTATAGGCCCAGCTTGCCGCGTCCTGGCTGCCGATACTCTTGAAATTCTGCTCGAGCGCCAGGTAGCTCGCCTGAGCCGCGGGGTAATCTCGAGCGACCTCCTCGCCCACCGCGCCGCCAAGCTGGTCCACCCGCATCCGGGTGCCGTTGAGCCAGGCGCCGGCGAAGCGCGCGTGGCGCAGGTCGCAGGTGGAGAGGTTGAGGCGTACGAGGCTGGTCTCGGAGAGGTCCGCCTCCGACAGGTTGGCCCCGTCCAACTTCACGCCGGTGAGGTTGGCGCCCCGCAGGCGCGAGCCGGTCAGCTGCGTCTTCTTGAGGCTGGCGCCCTCGAAATCGGCGTAGGTCAGGTTGACGCCCACGAGCTTGACCTCGTCCAGGCGAGCGCCGCGAAAATGGGTGTAGTCGGCGTCGGCCCCGGTGAAATCGGCGCCCCAGAGGTCGGCGCCCTCGAAGTTGGCTCCATCGAGGAGCGCACGACGCAGCTTGGCGAAGCGCATCGCCGCACCGTCGAAACGCGCATCCTCCAGCATCGCATCGTCGAAGTTTGCCTCGCCCCCGGCAATGCCAGTGAAGCGGGCGCCGCTGAGGTCGGCATTGGCGAAGTTCGCCTCCTCCACGGTGGCACCGGTAAAATCGGCGGACCGGCCGAGCACGCCGGCCAGCGTCGCACCTGAGAGGTTCGCTCCGGAGAGATCCACGTCCTCGAGGTGTGCGTCGGTGAGATCCGCTCCAGCCAGGGCCAAGCCGGCCTGCTTGGCGTCCCACCAGGCAGGCGGTTCCGTATCCACACCGAGACGAGCTGCCAACGCCTCGCGTCCGAGGGGGAGTCCCGCAAGGGCACGGGTGTCGTCGCCCGCCGCGAAGGCCGTGCCGGCGAGAGCTGCGAGGCGTTCCAGGACCCGGTCGGCACGAGCCTGCGCGGCGGTGATCGGATCCGCCTCAGGGTTCATGGCGGGGCTCCAGACCTGTCGCGTGGGCACCATTCCGGGCCTCGGACGTTTCGAAGTGCTTGGCCACGGCGTGCCGGCGACGGCACGGGGAGCGCGGTGTGGGTGTGATGTGGGTGGAGATCGGCCTGAAGGCCGCCGGGGGGATCCTTGTGGTCGCGACCCTGCTGCCCTTCATTCCCAGCAATTCCGGCTTCATCCGCACCTTCGACTTCCCGCGATTGCAGATTGCGGCCCTGATCGTGGCCGTGATCCTGGGATTGCTGATCGCTGCCCGCGACACTTCGGGTCTCACACTTGTTGCCGCGCTCGCCGCAGCCCTAGCCTACCAACTGGTGTGCATCTACCCGTTCACCCGATTGGTCTCGCCGCAGGCGGCCGCGGCAGAGCCGGAATCCTGCCGCTCGGAGGCGGGCTTCTCGATCATGATCGCGAACGTGCTGGAATCGAACCGCGCCTACGCGCCCCTGCTCGACCTCGTCACCCAGCAGGATCCCGACCTGTTGCTGCTCGTCGAGACCGACGAACTCTGGGCGGAGGCTCTGGAACCCCTGCGGACGCGGTATCCATACGGAGTGGCCCAGCCGCAGCACAACACCTACGGGCTGATGTTCTATTCCAAGCTCGCTTTAGATAACCCGGAGGTGCGTTTCCTGCTGCAGGACGACGTCCCCTCCGTGCGCACCGGTGTGACGCTCCGCTCGGGAGAGCGCTTTACCTTCTTCGGCGTGCATCCCAGGCCGCCTCATCCGGGTCAGAGCAGCGCGCCGCGTGACGCCGAACTCGTGATGGTGGCGCGCGAGGTTGCGGCGGAGGGAGGCCCGGCAGTGGTGGCAGGCGACCTGAACGACGTCGCCTGGTCGAAGACCAACGACCTGTTTCAGCGTATCAGCGGTCTCCTCGATCCGCGGATCGGCCGTGGTCTCTATCCGACCTTCAACGCCAAATGGCCGCTGCTGCGCTGGCCCCTCGACCATGTGTTCTTCAGCGACGATTTTCTCCTCGGCCGGATCGAGCGATTGCCTCATATCCAGTCGGACCACTTTCCAATCCTGATCAGCCTCTGCCGCACGGATCGGGCGCCACGCCTGCAGGATGCCCCGCAAGCCACGGCGCAGGATCACGAGGATGCACAGGAGGCGGTAGAGGCGGCCCGATGATGGGGATCAACGCTGGGCAACACCGGCCGCCATATTGATGGCGAGGGCCAGCACGCTGGTATTGAAGATATAGGCGTAGATGGTCTGCACTGTCGCAACACGGCGCATCGCCTTGCTGGTGATATCGGTATCCGATGTCTGCGACGTCGCCCCGATGGTCACGGAGAAATAGAAGAAGTCCCAGAAATCCGGGTTCTCGTCGCCATTGAAGTCGAGTCCGCGGCGCGATGTGTCCGCTTCGGTCCCGTAGTACAGGTGCGCGTAGTGCACCGTGAAGACCACCTGCACGAAGAGCCAAGCGCAGATCATGGTCGCTGCGGCGAGCGCGAGGTGGCTCAAACGGTACGCTTCGCTTCCATTGCCGCCGAGTACCAGCATCGCCACGGCGCCGAAGCTCGCGGCGGCCGCCAGAATCGCGAAGAGCGTTACGGTAAGAGCACTGTCGTCCAGGCGCGACGACTCCCTCCGCAGCGAGTCCTGCGACTGACGCGCTGCTTTCCCGACGATCAACCCGCAATAGGCGAGAACGCCGAGGCACCAGCCGAGCAGCAGCCGAACCGACAGGTCTGCGAAGGGAAGAATCAACGCGAGGACGAGGGTGAGCCCTACGGAGGCGAGAAGGCGCGGACGGAGCCAGAAGGCCTGAAAGGGATTCAGCATGTGAGGATCGTCTCGACCATTCGCGATTCGATCCTGCTCTCGCGCGGAGATGCCTTATCCGCAAGCCTTGTCTCCGCAAGCCTTGTCTCCACAAGCCTTGTCACAGCTTGCTCTGCGGCCTGGGAGGAAGCGGGCGATCCACGGTCGCAGCGGTAGGAACAAGCGATAGGCGACCTCGCCGAGGCTGATCAGCCCAGGCAGGCGAGCGAGATGGGCAAGGATACGCCAGCGCGGCAGCACGGCCCAGAGCGCAGCGAAACCTCTCGCTCCCGATGCCAGCGCACCATCCGGGCGGCGGACATGGAAGCGGGCACGGGCTGCGCTTCGGGTCAGGTCGGGACCGAGATCCGCGGGGTCTTCGGCGGCGACGTCGATCCAAGCGACCCGCTCTCCGCCCGGCGAGCGCCGGTAGAGCCGGATCTCAGCAGCGCAAAGAGGACAGGCCCCGTCATAATAGACGGTCAGGGTCGGCGACGATGGCGCGGTCGGAGTCATGCCTTGGAAGATAGGGTGACGAGCCCCCGTGACACGGTCGTGAATCGCTTCGCGACCGTGTCATTGTCCCGCATGGGTCTCTCAGACCGGGTTCAGCGACGGGCCAGCGCCTTCAGGGCATTACGACCGGCATAGAGGGCCTGTGAACCAAGGCCTTCCTCGATGCGGATGAGCTGATTGTACTTGGCCAATCTGTCGGAGCGCGCCAGCGAGCCGGTCTTGATCTGTCCGCAGTTCGTCGCAACCGCGAGGTCAGCGATGGTCGAATCCTCGGTCTCGCCGGAGCGATGGGACATCACGGCCGTGTAGCCGGCCCGCTGGGCCATATCGACGGCGGCCAGCGTTTCTGTGAGCGAACCGATCTGGTTCACCTTCACCAAGATCGAGTTGGCCGTCTGCTCGGCGATGCCGCGCGACAGGCGTGTCACGTTGGTGACGAACAGGTCGTCGCCGACCAGCTGGCAACGGTCGCCGACACGCTCGGTGAGAAGCTTCCAGCCCTCCCAATCGTCCTCCGACATACCATCCTCGATCGACAGGATCGGGTAGGCGTCGACGAGCCCCGCCAGATAGGCGACCTGCGCCTCGATATCGCGGGTCTGGCCCTCACCCTCGTAGTGGTAGGCGCCATCCTTGAAGAACTCGGTCGCTGCGCAGTCGAGAGCCAGCACCATGTCGGTGCCGGGCTTGAAACCAGCGGCCTGGATCGATTGCATCACGAAATCGAGAGCGGCCTCAGCCGAGGGCAGGTTCGGGGCAAAACCGCCCTCGTCGCCCACGTTGGTGTTGTGGCCGGCCTTCTTCAATGCACCCTTGAGGGTGTGGAACACCTCGGCACCCATGCGCACGGCTTCGGCAAGCGAGGACGCGCCCACCGGCATGATCATGAATTCCTGGAAGTCGATCGGGTTGTCGGCATGGGCACCGCCGTTGATGATGTTCATCATCGGCACAGGCAGTACCCGGCCCTGGGTTCCACCGATGTAGCGGTAGAGCGGCAGGCCTGCCGTCTCGGCGGCGGCTTTGGCGACGGCGAGTGACACGCCCAGGATTGCGTTGGCGCCGAGGCGGCTCTTGTTGGGCGTGCCGTCGAGCTCGATCATCGCCTCGTCGATGGCGATCTGATCCTCGGCATCCATGCCGCCGATGGCGTCGAGGATGTCCGACTGCACCGCGTTGACCGCCTTGCGGACACCCTTGCCGCCGTACCGACCCTTATCCCCGTCGCGCAGTTCCATGGCCTCGTGCGCGCCGGTGGAGGCGCCCGAGGGAACAGCCGCGCGCCCGAAGGAGCCGTCTTCGAGCAACACGTCGACCTCGATGGTCGGGTTGCCTCGGCTGTCGAGGATCTCACGGGCGGCGATGTTCGTGATCGCGGTCATGGAAGCGCCTTTGCGGACGGTGCGGCTTATCGAGGCCTCGTCACGCGAGGCCGGGTCCGATGCCCAAGGATGTCCGGATGACATGCCCCGGGACCGGACGATTTCGCCGAGGCTTATCCGTCAACGCTTCGCGTCCGGCAAGCGTCCTGTCGCCTCCTGCAAGACTGCCGGCGCGCTGGAACTGGTATTCCAGCCCGTCGGCCGCAGGGGATTGATCGTTGCGCCTGAATCGAACGGAAGTGGCCTACCGGTCACCGGCTCCGGACAGAAGCAGTTCGATCTGCGCCATTCCGTTCTCACGCGCCTTGGCTTCGGTCGGGTGATTGCGGTCGGATCGCTGGATCAGCTTGCCCTTCCGGCGGATGGCCCATTGGTATGGACTGCCGGGCGCCTTGGGCGGCTGGATCTCCAGAGTGTAGGGATAGGTGGCCGTGTTTTCGTCGCTCATGGTTCCCATATGGCACGCGGACATCGCGCCTGCCACTCACCGTCGCCACTTGGGCGGCAAATTGGTTGGATTTCAGCATAAGGCGTGACCTGTGCGACAAGCGTGTCGCCCCCGTCACCGGAAGATTTTGCCCATGACGCAGCCACCTTCAGGCGCCGAGAGCTTGCAACTCGGACAGACGACGCCCCTGCCGACCAGTCCCGACGAGGCCCGCCTGGACCGGGTGCCGAACCCGCATCCGGGCACTGACTATCTCGCCCGCTTCACCGTACCTGAGTTCACTTCGCTCTGCCCCGTCACCGGCCAGCCGGACTTCGCCATCCTGGTGATCGACTACGTGCCGGATCAATGGCTCGTCGAATCGAAGTCGCTCAAGCTCTACCTGACAGCCTTCCGCAATCACGGGGCCTTCCACGAGGATTGCACGGTGGGGATCGGTTTGCGGCTCACGGAGTTGCTGGCGCCCCGCTACCTGCGCATCGGGGGCTTCTGGTACCCACGCGGCGGCATTCCCATCGACGTGTTCTGGCAGACCGGCGAGCCGCTGAAATCCGTCTGGCTCCCGGATCCCGGCGTGCCCCCCTACCGGGCCCGCTGAGATCCGTTCCCCTTGAAAGCGGCTTCGGCTCAAGCCGCCGCCATGAGTTGCGTCTCGATGTCGGGCCAGGCTGCCTGTGCAGCCAGACGCAGGCGCAAGCCGCTGACGATCCGGTCGCGCTCGGCCTCGACGATCGGTCCGTCGAACGCCACAGGGCGGCAGCGGCCGGGCAGTGGACTGGCGATTCCATCGACGTCCCTCCACCAGCCCTGCACGGTGTCACTGCCGAACCAGGCGCGCGAGCCGCTCTCGAAATACGATTCGGCCGGCAGGCCTTCCGCCAGCAGGATGTCGTGCTGGTCGAGCTCCACGTGCCAGTAGGTGACCCGGTCCACGGGCTCTCGGCAGATCGCGATCCCATCAATGAGGTTCTTGATAGGAGTCAGCACACCGCCCGCATTCCCCGCGTCGGCACCGATCAGGACAGGGTGGCCGGGCGACAGGCGCAGGTCCCGGGCCGGGACGGCTTGACCGGAGCCGTCCCGGCCGAAGGCCCCCGCCAGGATGCGCACGGGCCATTGCGTGGATGGATCGCCATACGTGTCAGGCCGGACGTCCCGCTGGCCAATCCAACGGATCGAACGGTGACCGCCCGTGGCGGTTACCGCCACGTCGGTCAGGCGCAGATCCTCGATCGGTACCGTGCAGGCAGCACCGTCTCGCACGACGCCGAGGCGTGTTCCGGTGGTGAAGCAGACGGGCGCGGCGAACCGGATCTGTTCGATGCCCGTCAATGTATCGACGGCGCCGGTGGTCTTATCGGTGACGGTGGTGACCGTGCTGGTCCTGTCGATTGCGAAGTTCGTGCGCAAGCCTGTGACAATGAAAGTATCAGAACCACCTCCGCCGTTGACCACGTTGCTGTTGCCATTGCCGATGATCACGTCGTCGCCGGCACCAGTGACGACCTTGTCGATTCGTGTGCCAAAAGAGATGCCGATGTTGTTCGTGACGGCGCTGTTGGCGCTGGCCGTGCTGAAGGTGCCGGGATTCAGATTGATCCGGCTGCTCGTGTTGAAGCCGGAGACGTCGAGGGTGTTGTCGCCCCCGCGATTGTAGAGGGTCACGAAGGGCGTACTGTTCTTGGTGAAATCGAAATAATCTCGGGACGACCCGGCGATGTTCGTATTGAAGCCGTAGGTCTGACCACCGGCGAAGGTGCTGGTTTTCGATTCGCCGTAGAAGCGCTGGACGGCCAGAATGTCGATGGGCATGGGTGTCTGGGCCCACCCTCCCTGCCAGTCCGCCACGACGGGGCCCTTCGAGGTGAAGGGCGAAGCCGGATCACTGTTTCCGTAGTAGGACATCAAACTCCAGAGATTCTGGTCGTACGGGCCTCGGACACCCTCCACGGTGTCGCCGTTGACCGGTCCGGTATGTCCAAGGCCTAAGAGGTGGCCAGTCTCATGGGCTACGGTTCCCATGATGGCAGAGTTCTCGAAGCTGAAATTGTTCGACTGTCCTAAATTCGCGATACCGGAGACGTAGACCTGCGCCGGTCCCCCCAGACCATTGGGGGCAGCCTGTGAAGCAATCTCCGAGCCTCCGATCGGCTGGGGACCATTGTTCGGGAAAAACGGAGCGCCGGTTGCGGGCGTTTGGTTCCCGAGCAACGCAGAGGCCGTTTCCGTCGTTGGAACATACTTAAATGTGACGTCTGCAATATCGGACCACAGCGTCAGAGCAGAGTTAAAGGCAGCTTTGGCCTCTGCTGACAGACCGGGGTAGAAAGAGTAGGTAACTGTTACCCCTGGTGTGCCCGCTTCACTCGTGGCTGCACGAGGTACGCCCTCGCTGTCATTGTAGAACTTGTTTATCCATGTTTTTGTGGTACTGAAGTCAGCATACTTCCAAGTAAACCACGTATCCTTAGCGATCCGACCATCCTCATCGAGGCCCGACAGGTAAGTAACCTCGTCGCGCTGTTCCGCGTTCAGGTCCGTCAGGTTGGCCATTCCGCATTCCCCGCAGCTGTGGGGATCGGACGCGAGCCCCTGTGCGAAGCTTGTGGGACGAGGCGCGAAAATCGATACGGCCACGCCCGGAGGGGGCGGACTATGCCGGTCCAAGAGTGACGCTTGGAGCCCAAATGGGATCGAGGACGGCCAACCTTCGTGGGCCGTCCTCGATCGCTTTCGCTACAGGTCGTTTGTATCAGACGAGGTGGGACTCAGTAGCCATAACCGTAGGCTGGCGCGCCGTACCCATAGGCAGGACGGGCATAACCATCGCGATAATAGGAGTCGCGAGCAGCGCCAGCAGCGATGGCACCTGCCGCAAGACCGGCAATGCCGAGGCCGACCGCCGCGCCGGTTCCGATTCCGCGACGACGACCGCCATACGCGTATCCGCGACCATAACCACGATGGCCGTAAGCATGGCCATGACCATAGCCACCATGACCGTACCCATGGCCACGCGGGCCAGCCTCGGCGGAGGTCACAGTGGCAAGGCCGCCGAGCGAAAGGGTGAGAGCGGAAATCAAAGCAAGCTTGCGCATGGTATCCTTTAGCGTTCGAGAACGAATTGGAAATTCTAACGTCAGGATGCCGTGATCGTTCCCGTCACCTTCCGCAGACGGACACTGTACGACTTGGTTCATTGATCATGGTGAATCGCTCCAATCGGCCGCACCCGTGATGCCTGCGCCTGGACTTGCTCCATCTGGGTTGCCGGTTTCAGTGGTCTTGATGGACCGTTCGCGCCTTTGCCAGCCGGTCGAACGCCTGGAGCTCGGCCAATAAGGCCGGCATCGCTTTCAGCGGCACCATGTTCGGGCCATCCGAGGGGGCATGGTCCGGGTCGGGATGCGTCTCGATGAAAAGCCCGGCCACGCCGACGGCGACGGCCGCGCGGGCGAGCACGGCGACGAATTCGCGCTGACCGCCCGAGGTCGCGCCCTGCCCGCCGGGCTGCTGCACCGAGTGGGTGGCGTCGAACACCACAGGGGCACCATGCGTGACCTGCGCCATGATCGGCAGGCTGCGCATGTCGGAGACGAGGGTGTTGTATCCGAACGAGGCGCCGCGCTCGGTCACCAGCACGTTGGGATTGCCGGCCCCCGTTACCTTCGCGGCCACGTGGGCCATGTCCCAGGGTGCGAGGAACTGGCCCTTCTTCACATTCACCACGCGTCCGGTGGCGGCGGCCGCGAGCAACAGGTCGGTTTGCCGGCATAGGAAGGCCGGAATCTGGAGGATGTCGATGACCTCGGCGGCGGGGCCACACTGCGCCGCCTCGTGTACGTCCGTGAGCACGGGCAGGCCGAAACGGTCCTTGATCTCGGAAAAGATCGGCAGCGCCCCTTCCAGGCCGAGCCCGCGAGCGGTGCTGCCGGAGGTCCTGTTGGCCTTGTCGAACGAGGCCTTGAACACCAGGCCGATCCCGAGGCGGTCGGTCATCGCCTTCAAGGCGTCGGCGATCTCGATGGCGTGGTCACGGCTCTCGAGTTGGCAGGGGCCGGCGATCAGCGCAAAGGGCAGATGGTTGGCGAAGGCGACCGAACCAGCGGTGACCACGGGAGCGGTGGAGGGGGTGATCTCAGGCATGACGTCGGTCTAGCCCGCTGCGGTCCCAACGAAAAGGCCGGCCCGGCGTCGAAGCACGGGCTTCGCATGAGGAACCGGGAGGGGGGCCAGGATGCAACGGGTACGCAAACCGTCGAAGGGGTCTGCATCCGAAGCGGTTTCGCATCGAATGGCGACCCGCCTGGTCGTCCCCTGCTGTGGACGTCCTGTCGCCAGGGCCTCCTGCTGCAGGACCAGCGCCAGCGTCTCTGCCGCTTCGGCGCTCGCGCCGGTCAAGGCCTGCGCGGCGTCACCGATCAGTTCGTAGAACCGGCGGCTTGGTTCGCGTTCACGGGCGATGAGGACCATCCGGCGCGGCGCCCGGCAATCCAGGCTCATGCGTTCCGCATCGGCCGCCCGGAAGACGGCCCGGGAGCCGACGCGTCCGGCCAGCGATGCTCCCGTTGCACGGATCATGCGGACGGTAAGGGTATCACAGGTATCCGCTGCCTGGGCCGGAGCCAGGGAGACCAAAGTGCTCGCGGCAAGAATCAAGGAAAGGCGAACAGAAATCGTCATCGTGTTGATTTAACGCACGCCCGGCTCAAGGCCCACACTCCAAGTCCCACACTTATTGGTGTTGGCCGATCGCCCCGGTGATCTCATCGGAGCAAGTTTCATGGGTGTGAGAGCGCAACACACGGGGCAGATGAACTGCATGCAGCCCCGCCTCGTCCTCGATGGTGCCCGTCAGAGCGCCGGGTTCGACGACGCCCTGGAAACGAATCGCGCCCGCCTCGGTCGAGACCGCGAAGGTAAGCGCCCTGGTGGAATCGTCGAGGCTCATGGCTTCAACCGCAACGGGGCCGATGTGGTCCGCGCCCTCGAAGGTCACGGCATTGCCGTTTGGCGAGCGCCGCAGCATGACCCGGTGTCCGTTGCGTGCGCCATTGTCCCGAACGGTGCAGAGATCGGCATAGACGAAGGTGCCGGTGATCCAGGCGGAGCGTGCCTGCGCCTGCGTTGCGGCGCTGAGGAGCATGACGACCGTCACGACCGCCCGGCACGGCGGACCGTCCCAGCGCCATGTTCTGATCGTCGTCACGTCCTCACCCTCGTCACGTCCTCACCCTCGTCACGTCCTCACCGTCGTCACGTCCTCACCGTCGTCATCCTGGCGCCTCCCGGCCCCACGCCTCGGCATCCGATCTGTGACCCGGATGCCGAGGCAGGTCTCAGGCCGCCGCTCGTTCACGGGTCCTGTGTTCGGCGTCGAGGGATGCAAGAAGGATGCACAGCGCGATGCCCTCGGCTGCCTTCGTGACGTCGTCGAGGCTGGGATAGGTGGGCGCGAGACGCAGGACGCTGTCCTTCGGATCACGGCCGTAGGGCGAGGTCGCTCCGGCCGGCGTGAGGGCGATGCCGGCATCCTTGGCCAACCGCACCACCTCGGTGGCCGTGCCCTCACGGGCTTCCACGGTAATGAAGTAGCCTCCCTCCGGCCGCGTCCAGCGTGCGGCACCCGTGCCGCTGAGGTGCCGGTCAAGCGCCGCCTGCACGGCAGCGAATTTGGGCGCGATCAGGGCGCGGTGGGCGTCCATGTGGGCCTGAAGGCCAGCGCCATCCCGCAAGAAGCGCACGTGGCGCAGTTGGTTGAGCTTATCCGGACCGATGGTCTGCTTCGCGGATCGAGCCAGGAACCAGCGCGTGTTCTCGGGCGAGCCGGCGAAGACCGCAAGACCGGCGCCCGCAAGCGTGATTTTCGAGGTCGAGGCGTAGAGGAAGGGACGGTTCGGGTTGCCGGCCTCGGTGCAGGCGGTGAGAATATCCTGCACCGGATGGCGATCCGACGTCAGGTGATGCACCGCGTAGGCGTTGTCCCAGAACAGGCGAAAGTCGGGAGCGCCGGTCTTCATCGCGGCGAGGCGCCGCACAGTTTCGTCCGAGAAGATCTCTCCGGACGGATTGGCGTATTTCGGGACGCACCACATGCCCTTGACGGCCGGGTCGGCGACGAGACCCTCGACCACGTCCATGTCCGGTCCCTGTCCCGTCATCGGCACGGGGATCATGCGGATGCCGTATTCCTCGCACAGGGCGAAGTGGCGGTCGTAACCCGGGACCGGGCAGAGGAAGACCGGAGCGTCCTCCTTCGACCAGGGCCGCTCGGACCCCGGTACGCCCTTCAGCAGCGCCCACGCGATGGTGTCGTGCATCAGGGCGAGGCTCGAATTGCCTCCGACCACGATCTGGTCCGCCGGCGCGTCGATGAGGTGCGAGAACAGCGCGCGCAACTCGGGCAGGCCCTGCTGGCCGCCATAATTGCGGGCATCCTCCCCGGCTGCAGTGGTGTAGTCGCCGTTGCCGGGCAGCGCGAGCATACCGGACGACAGGTCGAGCTGCTCGGGCGCCGGTTTGCCACGCGTCATGTCGAGCTTGAGGCCCCGCGCCTTGAAGGCGTCATAGGCCGCTTGAGCCTGGGCGCGCAGATCCGCGAGTTCGGCCGGGCTGCGGTCGGCGATCGTCGTCATGATGTCTCGAGTCCGAGTGAGGCCGCGCGAGCGGCAAGCGCGGCGCACCATGACGCCTCGCGCCGCCTGCGTCACCCCGTTTGAAATGCAGCCCGCGACGGATCAGGGTTGCGTGGTCTGCCAGGCCGCGCACCCCTGGGCGTCGAGGGCGTTGTACTTGGCCTCACTCCAATCGAGGCCTGCGCCCGCCATGTTGTCGGCCAGATGCTGCCGATCGCCGGTGCCGGCAATCGGAAGCAGCACGGGCGAGCGCCTGAGAAGCCAAGCCAGCACCACCGCGCCATCCTTGACCCCGTATTCCCGGGCAAGCTCGGTCAGGACCGAGCCATACGGGACTCCGTATGAGGCTGCACGAGGGCTTGAGTCGCAGATTCTGCGAAGGAAACCTGCGAGACAGTCACGTATGCCGCCTGACATAACCTGACAGTGCGTCCCCGGACGCATTCGAAGGCTTGAACCCGCCAAAGACCTGACGTCATCGGCGCCCGGACGACGGGCGGCGCCGGCCCATGGAATGAGCCGGCGCCGGGTTCGTTTATCGCGATGCGAGGCGGGTTGGGATCAGCCCGCTCGGGATCAGCCTGCCTTGTTCAGGGCCACCGCCACGAAGCGGGTGACGCCCTTCTGGCTCTTGACGCGCATCAGGACCGCCTTCCGGCCGCTTGTCTCGGCGGAGCGAATCCGCTCGGCGACCTCGGAGGGCTGCGAGACGCTCGAACCTGCGACATCGAGGATGATGTCGCCCTGCTCGATACCCTTGGCCGCTGCCGGACCATCCGGATCGACCTCCATCACCGCCACACCTTCGGAGCCGGCACCGACTTCGGAGGCCGGAGCGAGGCTGAGGCCCAGACGCGGCTGCCCGTTTGCCGACGAACCGCGATCGTTGTTCGCCACCCGGGTGTCGTTCGGCAGGACACCGAGTTCCACGGTCGCGGTATCGGACTTGCCGCCGCGCAGGTAGGTCAGCTCGACCTTGGCACCCGGCTTGATGCCGGCGATCTTGCGGGACAGCTCCCTGGCATCGTTGATCGGCGTGCCGTTGACGGTTTCGATGACGTCACCGGATTTCAGACCGGCCTTGGCCGCGGGGGTCCCGGCCTCGGCGTGGTCCACGAGGGCGCCCTTGGCCTTGTCGAGGCCGAGGCCGTCGGCGATGTCCTTCGTCACCGGCTGGACCTGAACCCCGAGATAGCCGCGCGCCACCTTGCCGTCGGCCCGGAGCTGGTCGACCACCGCCTGAACGGTCTCCGCAGGAATCGCGAAGGCGAGACCGACGCTGCCGCCTGAAGGCGACGCGATGGCGGTGTTCACGCCCACCACTTCGCCGCCGACGTTGAAGGTCGGGCCGCCGGAATTGCCCTTGTTGATCGGCGCATCGATCTGCAGGAAGTCGTCGTAAGGCCCGGCACCGATGTCGCGGCCGCGGGCCGAGACGATGCCGGCAGTGACGGTGCCACCCAGGCCGAACGGGTTGCCGATGGCCACCACCCAGTCGCCGACCCGGGGGGCCGACTTGCTGAGCGAGACGTATGGAAAGGTCCCGCCCTCGGTGATCTTCAGGAGAGCGAGGTCGGTCTTGGGGTCCTTGCCGATGACCTTCGCGTCGAGGGTGCGGTTGTCGTCGAGCGTCACCTGCACGGACTTGGCCTTGTCGACGACGTGGTTGTTGGTCACCACGTAGCCATCGGCCGAGATGATGAAGCCGGAGCCCATGGCGCCGCGTTGGCCCTGGCGCTTGGGCGCGCCGAAACCCTGGCCCTGGCCCGGACCACCCTGGCCGAAGCGCTTGAAGAACTCCCGGAGCTGAGGCGGAACCTGCTGACCCTGGCCCTGACCGGGGCCGTCGTCATCGTCGGACGTGGCGCTATCGTCGAGTTTCACCTTCACGGCGACGACGCCCGGCTTCACCTTGTCGACGACGCTGGCAAAGGAGCCCGGCGGATGGTCGGGCGTCTCGATCGGGTTCTTGGACAGGGACTGGGCATAGGCCGGCGTCGACGGTTGGGTCAGGCCGAAGCCGGCGGCGCCCGTCGCGACGAGGGATGCAACGGCGACCGAGGCGAGAGCATTGCGGCGCAGGCGGTTGGGCTGAGCGATCATCATGGACTCCGGATCGGGTGGCGCGCAGCGGCACGCCGTGATCCGGTTTGTAAGGCGTGCCGCCTGACCCCCGCGTGGCGCCAGGATTACGGTTTGGACAGGTTCGCGGTCGCGGCAGGAAGGGCCGTGAGGCCGGCGCGCCAGCGCAGGTCGAGGAGCAAGCCCGCCGGATACGTGTCGAGGATTGGCGTGATCGGGAGGCCGGCCGCATTCAGCAGCCGTGCGGCCCAATGATTGCAGACATTCGCGTAGGAAAAGCGTCCCGTCCCCTCGTAGAACAGGCTTGGGCCGTAGAGGCCTGGTCCGCCGGCGATCGGCTGTCCCTCCACGAGGCCGAATCCTGCCTCTAACCGGGTGAGAAGGCGCGCGAGGCCGGCGCGCGAGACCCGCACGGGCATGATATCGGAACCGGGAAAGCTCTCGCGCACCGGACGCTCCAGACCGACCACCTGGATGACGCCTGCGCGACCCCCCGGCGTGAAGAGGGCCTCAAGGGCGAGGCGAGCATCGAATTGCGCCAGGGTCGGCGTCGCCCGGTAGAAACGGGCTTCGCCCCAGCCGAATTCGATCTGCGGATAGGCGCGAAACCGGGTGGCGATGCTGGCAAGCGCCGGCCCCCCGCCGGGCCCGATCAAGGCCGCGCGGGGCAGGATCAGGCCGGAGTGCCAGCCATGCGAGACGAGGCTGATGGTCTCGCCGTCCTCTGCACGAGCGGGATAAAGGTCGGGATCGCCCGGGTGCGCCGTCATCAGCGCCGCCAGGACCAGCACGCCGATGGTGATCGCCACGACGGCCATCATGGCTGCGAAGAGGCGACCGGTCCGGTACAAGGCGGTACGGCGCGTGCACATCGGATTTCGGACGATCAGTCGGGCTGCCAGACCTGACCGTGATAATCGAACAGATCGGGTTGGCTCGCCAGGGCGGCGAGGCCGGTCAGGGCCGGATCGTGCACGGCGATGACGCTGGTGGGGATTACCTGCATCTGTGCGATGAAGGGCGGCTTGCGCTCGAAGCCTTCGCGAAATGCTCCGCGCTGCAGCACGTCGATGATCCGGGGCGCGATCCCGCCGCCGATATAGACGCCACCGGTCGCCAGGAAGGTCAGGGCGAGATCGCCGCAGACCCTGCCGAGAAGCTTCGCGAAAAGGTTCAGGGACGCTGCCGCATCCGGATCGGTGCCCGAGAGTCCGGCTTCGGTCACGGATGCCGGATCGCGCCGAGGGCCGTCTGTGCCGGTGCGCAGACGGTGCAGCCCCCCATGGAGCCGCGTCAGGCCGGGGCCGGAGAGCAGAGTCTCCACGGTCACGCGACCCTCGACGCGCTCCAGGTGCGGCCACAGCGCGTGCTCGGCGGCATTGCTCGGTCCGAAATCCGTGTGTCCCGCTTCGGTGGAGACGATGACGAGCCGCTTGCCGACCGGCAGCAGCGCCGCCGCGCCGAAGCCGGTGCCAGGACCGAGCACCAGCCGGGCACCCTGATCGCCCTCCCGGCCTTCCTCGCGATGAGGACCGATCGGCGTGAGCTCGGAGGGGCTGATCCCCGCCGCGCCTGCCGCGACCGGCACGTAGTCGTTGACGACGACGGAGCGCGAGAGGCCGAAATCCCGACCGATCCGGGCACCCTCGATCACCCAATGGGCGTTGGTGAGCTGCACCGCCGGTCCATCGACCCGGGCCGCCACCGCGAGGATTGCCGAGCGCGGGGCGGGACCGTCACCCTGGGCCAGCGAAGCCCGGATGGCGGCGCTGGGATCGGGATGGCCGGCCGTCGCCTCGTGGGAGAGCAGGATGGGCTTCGCGCCCGCCTCCGGCACCACAGCGAAGCGCGCGTTGGTGCCGCCGATATCACCGACGAGAACGGGGAACTCGAACATGCGCGCCTCTTCCATCGGGTGCCCGGGACCGGGCTGGGCGGGAAATTGGGGGCCGGAAATGCGGTTCTAGGCTGGCGGCAAGGCGTCGGGATCGATGGGGGCGCCATCGGCCCATCCATAGATCAGGCGCCGGACATCTTCAGGATCGATCAGGCGACGCGATGCGATGGTTTCGGCGCCCCCGATGCGGATGCTAATGCCACCGAGCTCATTGACCACCGCGAAGGCCTTCTCGTCGGTGAGATCGTCTCCAAGAAAGATCGCCCGGCGGCCCGCATAGGGCGGGTTCCCGGCGAGCGCCCGGATGGCGTGCCCCTTGGTGGCGGAGGCGGGCACGATCTCGCCGACCGCTTTGCCAAGCTGGAGGCGGTAGGCGCTCCCGAGATGGGCCGCAGCGGCCTTGACCGCGTCTTCGGCCGCGGCGGCATCGGTTGGCGTGGCGAGGCGCCAATGGACTGCCACGGAAGCGCCCTTGTCCTCGATCAGCACATGCTCCAGCGCCGCCACGGCCGCATGCAGGGCCGGAACCTGGGCGCGCAACTCGGGATGGTCCTCCGCTCGCCCGCCCGAGACCACGCCGTCCACCCGGCTCTCGACGCCGTGCAGGCCGGCGACGTCGAACCGCGCCGGTACGAGGAAGCCGTCGATCACCGCAATCGGCCGCCCGGTGACGATGGCGAGCGCGCCGCCGAGCCGGGTGCGCAGGCGCTCCAGGGCCGGGGCGAGTGCCGGATCAACCCGCACCTGATCGGGCTTGGGGGCGATCTCCACCAGAGTGCCGTCGAAGTCGAGGTACACGGCGAACGCGGTCGGCTCGGTCACGCGGGATGTCCCTTCGTCTGATCCGGGCCTGCGCTACCATGCCCTGCGCCGGGGGAAAACGGGCGGCCGCACCGCCCTGCCCTATCTGTCAGGGCTTCCGATCCACCGAGGCAAGGTTCCGACCCATGTGGCCCACCCCGATCCCGCCCGGCCCGAACCAGGAGAGCGTGTGGGACTATCCGCGGCCACCACGGCTGGAGGCCGTCGACGCGCGCCTGCGGGTTGCCTTGGCCGGTCAGACCATCGCCGAGACCCGGGCCGGGTATCGCGTGCTGGAGACGAGCCATCCACCAACCTATTACTTTCCGCCTGGTGATGTGGTGGCCGGCGTGCTCGGACCCGCCCGCCGCGCGGGGATCTGCGAGTGGAAGGGCCACGCCGTTCTGTACGACGTGGTGGCGGGCTTGGCCCGTGCCGAGGGCGCTGCCTGGGCCTACCCCGCTCCGACACCTGGGTTTTCCGCGATCGCCGGCTACATCGCCTTCTATGCCGGACCGATGGATGGATGCTTCGTCGGCGATGCGCAGGTGACACCGCAGCCGGGCGGTTTCTACGGCGGCTGGATCAGCCCGGGCATCATCGGCCCCTTCAAGGGCGGTCCCGGAAGCATGGGCTGGTGATTGGCCGAGGCCTTGCGCAGGACCGCTCCCGCGCTATGCCGGGACAGGGTGATCACGGAATGGAGCGTGCGGATGCAGGGTGAGATCGGATGCGAGCCACGGGCTCTGGGCTTCTGTCCGGATCGCCTGGAGCGCATCGACGGCTGGATGCAGCGCCTGGTCGGCGATAGCAAGGTCGCTGGTCTGTCCGTGATGCTGGCGCGTGGCGGACAGACCGCGTTCTTTCGCGCCCATGGCCGCGCCGACATCGCCCGCGACGCAGCCTTCAAGCCTGACACCATCGCGCGCATCTACTCGATGACCAAGCCGCTGACCTCGGTGGCGGTGATGATGCTCTACGAGGAGGGGCGCTTTCAACTCGACGATCCCGTCACCCGCTTCCTGCCCGAATTCACAGACATGCGGATTCTCACCGGCGGCAACCGAGCGAAGTTCGACAGCGAGCCGGCCCAACGCCCGATCACCATCCGCGACCTGCTCACCCACACCTCCGGCCTGACCTATGGTTTCATGGAGGCGACCCTCGTCGATGCGCTATACCGTCAGAACGGCGTCGATTTCGGAGAGGCCCAGGAGGCGAGCCTGGCCGACGTGGTCGGACGGCTCGCGCGGCAGCCGCTGCTCGCCCAGCCCGGCGCCGAATGGAACTACTCGGTGGCCACCGACGTCCTCGGGCATCTCGTGGCGGTGGTCTCGGGCCAGGATTTCGCGGACTTCCTGCGCGAACGGGTGATCCGGCCGCTGGGCATGGTCGATACCGACTTCTTCGTGCCCGCCGACAAGCTGCCGCGCCTCGCGGCCAATTACAGCCTGTTCCGGGATCGCACCCTGAAGCTCTACGACGACGCGGTGGGGAGCCGCTTCGCGACACCCCCGGCCTGCCCCTCCGGGGGCGGCGGCCTCGTTTCGACGGCGTCCGACTACATGCGCTTCTGCCGCTTCCTTCTCGGGCGTGGCGAACTCGATGGCGCCCGCCTCCTCGGGCGCAAGACCGTCGACCTCATGCTCATGAACCATCTCGACGGGGACCTGGCCGCCATGGGCCAGCCGCGCTTCTCCGAGACGGCCTACACGGGCATCGGCTTCGGCCTCGGCTTCTCGGTCATGCTCGATCCGGCTCGCGCTCAGATCGTCGGTACACCGGGCGAGGTGGCCTGGGGCGGGCTCGCCAGCACCGCCTTCTGGGTCGATCCAGCCGAGGATCTCGCCGTGGTATTGCTGACCCAGCTCACTCCCTCGTCGGCGCTGCCGCTCCGGCGCGAATTGCGGGTGCTGACCTACGCGGCCCTGGTGGATTGAGTCCTCGGGGGCGAACGCGAAACGCCGCCCCGGGTCGGGAGCGGCGTTTTCTGGGTTCAGTCGGTCGTCGACAGGATGGGCCGTCTATTCCGCGGCCGGGGCGGCCGCCGGCGCCGCACCCGCCTTCGGGGCAGCCTTCGGCGCCGGCTTGGCGGTTCCGGCGCCGCCGGCAGGAGCGCCGGACGCGGCGGCCGGGGCCTTGGGAGCCCACTCGGCATCGGAGCGCGGCCCGCCGGGGCCGTTGGTCGGGCCGGTAAGCTGTCCCGGCAGCACATCGTTGACCCGGTTCCAGGTCTGGGACCCGCAGAGGAAGCCGAGGAGGCAGCCGCGCACCGACAGTTCGGTCGGCTGGTCCGACCACATCGTCACGTCGTAGAACTTGCCCTCGTCGGCATTGTAGATCTTGCCGCCGTAATGGCCGTCGGGCTGCGGCTTCAGCCCCATGATGAGCTGCAGGCCGAGGGAGGGCCGGGCCTGCTTCTTCGGGTCGGGATTCTTGAAGTCGATGCGGGGTTGGCCCTGATCGTTCAGGGGCACCTTCAGCCAGACCACATAGCCGCACAGGTTGGTGTTCTGCGGGCCGCACTTCTCGGTGCGAATCCGGGCGCGTCCATCCTCTGTGAGCCAGGTTCCACTGGCATCGTTCGGGGCAGCGGCCAGAGCAAGGCCCGGCAGAAGAGCGGCCGCGAGGCCGGCCAGGGGCACCAGCCGGCGTGCGGCGCCCGCGATGGTCGAACGATTCATCATGCTTCCAACAACCCTCATGCGCTCGCCCCGCGGCGACCCGCCCCTATCCGAAGGACGGTCAGCGCCCGTCACCTGATGCCTCGCCATCCGCTGCGAAGGTGACGGGATCATGGCCGGTATGGGTGAGTCCCGAAGATTTGGCGCACCGACAGGCTCGACGAACAAGCTTCGGGCAGACCTCCCAGGTCGTATGCGGACGGACGATCGGCCGGACCGGCCTGTCCTGACTTCGCGAAGACCTGTTGCGAAGCCTTATCCCGAAGATGTGGGGTCGATCGCGAAAACGCCGGGCGGTACCCAATTCGACGAGGGTCTTCGCGGCGGTGAGGTGATCGCATCGGTTCTCGCCGACTGCGACCGGCCACGGCCCCGGGCCGTCCGGCACGTGGTCGTCGAAGACGCGGCAGGTCTCGCAGGCCGCTCTCGGGAGGACGATCCGACCTGCGACGCGGTCGTTTCGGGCCGGGGGGGCACCGGCCGAACGCGGCATCGAACGATCCGGGGCGCTCCGCGTTTATGGCCGTGCTTCACCCCGAATGGCGGACCCGTTGATGCGTGATGAATCGGCGGGGCTGCGGCGGCGCCTGGAGGCGGCGGACATCCGTCTCGGTGTGTCGCTCGCCCGTGCGAAGGACACCCGCGGGGTGCGGGGCCTGGCAGCGGCCAGCGAGGCGGGGGGCTGGAAATGGCTGCTCGCTCTCTCGGCCGGGACCCTCGCCGTGGGGGTGCTGCGGCGGGACCGGCGTCTGGCGGAGGCCGGGCGGCACATGCTCGTCTCCGGGGTCATGGCGGCGATGACGAAGACGACCGTGAAGCGGATCGTCCACCGCACCCGGCCCAACGTGCTGATGGACGAAGGCCTCTACGAGACCGGCTGGTTCGGGCCGAATGTCGGGCCGTGGCAGTCGTTTCCGTCGGGGCATTCGGCTCTGAGCGTGGCGGTGGCGAGTGCCGCCGGGCGGGCCTATCCGGAGATCCGCGGGGTGGCCACGGCGGCGGCCCTGGGCGTCGTCGGGGTCCAGGTTCTGCGCGGCGCGCACTTCCCGTCCGACGTGGCGGCGGGGGCGCTGATCGGTCTCTCGGCCGAGGCCGCCGAGCACCGGATCGCCCTCGGGCGGGATGTCATCGCCGGCGTGGTATTCTGAAAGGTCGCGTCGCGGTCACGCGGCATCGGGCAGCAGGAACGGGGCGACGCAGCCTCCGGTTGACGCGGTATTCCAACGGAGACTCCGCGTGACCACCAATCCCTTGACGCAGTACCCCCGGCCCCCGTTCGAGGGCCAGCCGCAGAGCTTTCCCGGCAAGACCGGCAGGATGGCCCCCGAGCCGGATCACGGCGAGGCGAGCTACCGGGGCTCGGGCAAGCTGACGGGCCAGGCCGCCCTGATCACCGGTGGCGACAGCGGCATCGGCCGGGCCGTGGCCATCGCCTTCGCCCGCGAAGGGGCCGACGTGGCGATCGCCTACCTGCCGGAGGAGCAGGCGGATGCCGAGGCCGTGGCCGGCTGGATCGAGAAGGCCGGGCGCCGCGCCCTCCTGCTGCCGGGCGACCTCAAGGACCCGGCCCACGGCCGCGACCTGGTGGAGCGGACCGTCGCCGCCTTCGGCCGCCTCGACGTCCTGGTGAACAACGGCGCCTTCCAGCAGCCGAACCAGGGGCTCGACGCCATCGAGGACACGGTCTTCGAGGACCATTTCCGCACCAACGTGTTCGGACCGTTCTACCTGACCAAGGCCGCCCTGCCCCACCTGAAGCCCGGCGCCTCGGTGATCTTCACCTCCTCGGTGAACTCCAAGCACCCGATGCCCTCGCTGATGGCCTACAGCGCCACCAAGGGCGCCCTGAGCAACATGGTGCTGAGCCTGTCGCAGCTCCTGGCCGAGAAGGGCATCCGGGTGAACGGCGTGCTGCCGGGACCGATCTGGACGCCGTTCATTCCCTCGGGGATGAGCGAGGATTCGGTCAAGTCCTTCGGCAGCCAGGTCCCGTTCGGGCGTCCGGGCCAGCCGGCCGAACTCGCCTCCGCCTACGTGATGCTGGCCTCGCCGGAGAGCAGCTACACCTCTGGCGCCCTCGTCACCGTGGCCGGAGCCATGCCGGTCCTCTGACCCGACCCGACAAACCGAAGCGCCTATCCCAGAAACCGAAGCGCCGGGACCGAACGGTTCCGGCCCTTCGTGCGTTCCTGTCGCCTCGAACAGGGGGGACGGCACGATGCGGACCTGGAGGGCCATGGACCGGGCGCCGCAGGACGGGCGCTGGATTATCGCGATCCACCGGGACGACCCGGACCGGCGGGCGGTGATCCGCTGGGACCCGGAGAACGCGGTCGATCCCCGGCCCTGGCACGTCGCTTCCTGCCAGCACAGCTACCCGGCCGACGCCTTCACGGATTGGATGGAGTTTCCCGACCGTCCGCCCGGACCGGCGCGTCCGCCCGAATCCGAGATCCACCGGTACGGCAGCGGAGGCGACCACCATGACGCGTGACCCCACCCCGGCACAGAACACCCCTCCGGCCGAGGAGACGGGCGGGCCCCTCACCCTCCAGGTCGAGCCCTGCCCCGAGGATGCCGGCCGCTATCGCTGGACCCTGCGGGCGGGCCTGCACCCCGTGCGGACGGCGCCCTACGCGCTGCCCGATGCCGAGGCCGCCTGGGTCCAGGGCCGGGCGGCTTTGGCCGAAGCCGCCGCCCTGCAGCGGGACACGACGCCGGCCGCGCCGCACTGAGGGGCCGACCGTCCGGCGCGCCGGGCGCCCGGGTTCGCACGGCGCCGGCGGGGTCGGGCACGATCCCGCGCCGTGGGATGCAGGATCGTCGATTGCAGGATTCGTGGGTTGCGGCGATCCGGGCGGGGGCGTGAGTCGCCCCGGAGCGCCCTTTCCGTCCGGGGAGGAACCCGCGCGGCGGGGGCGGCAGGCGGTCAGGGGCGGGACTCGTCCGGGCGCCAGCCCGGCAGGCCGGCCCAGGCCGTGTCGATGATGCGGTCCCGGCGCGCGGCGCGGTCGCCGGCGGCATCGGCCACCTGCCGCAGGGCGGCCTCCATCGCCTCGCGCCCGCCGGCGGCGGACGCCTCCTCGCCCTTGCGCCGGATCGCGGCCTGGAAGGCCTTGACGGCGGGGCCGGCGGTCGGCCCGCTCTCCACGGCCGCCACCAGGCTCAGCAGGGCCTCGGCGATCGGCACGATCGCTTCCTGCCAGGGCGGTGCGGAGGGCGCGGCCGGTCCCGGGGGAGCCGCATGGGACAGCACGGTCGTCCGTGGGCGGATCATGGCGTCGGGCTCCTGCGTGCGAACGGGGGGATGCGGGCGTGCCGGACGGACGGCGGCGGCACGCCGCAATCGGCGTCACCGAACCCGTCACGGCCCGCCGGCCTTCGACGGAAACCGCGCAACCCCGAACCGATTGTGCCACGAACACCCGCCTCGCTTCCACTGTCGCCGTGTCGCCGAGGTCCTGCGACACCGAGGTCCTGCGACACCGAGGTCCTGCGACACCGAGGTCCTGCGGCACGGAGATTCTGTGGGCTCGAAATTTTAGGGACCTATATACGTGCTTGACCCGCTGTTCTGATGGCGACATCCTGTGCTCTAACAGGAGACGCGGACATGGCAGTGAAAGCCCTACCCTCCGGCTGGGTAGTTGAAATCAAAGATCGCAGGCGGCTGAGATCGGGTGGTAAGTCAATAACTGATCTATTCATCGAGTATGCGAAGCCTGACCGCGTCTGGCTACATTACACGGGAGAAGACGGCGTTCAAATTGGTGAGATATACGTGCCGGCAGACCCAGACACGCTCGACGATCTGGCCAAAGGCATCAAAGCTGTAGCCAAGGCTATTCGCGAGGACTGGCTGAAAAGGTCTGGCACCACGGACTCGGCCTATAAGGCGCCAGCATTAGGTGGCGACCTGAACTACGAGAGCGAGTAGTCCAGACCCAAACAGGCACGAAAAAGCCCGGCCTAGCGCCGGGCTTTTTGCGTTTCACCGGAGAGCTAGTGACGATCCGTATCATGCGGAAGCGGAGGGCCCTGGAACAGCTTGTCTTGTGATGTCATGCCGGGGAATGAGGGACCTAACGGCTCCTCCATTTTAGGCTGTTCGTGTTCTGTGTTCGCTTGGGACTCCATGTCTGGTGCCCCCCACTTTCCACCGATCTTGACGGCACGATCTCCTGCATGACGCAGCATAATGATGTTAATGTAGCTTGGCTTGTCGGTGCTCGCGATTGTGTACCCTTTGGCCTCAACCACCTCTACGAGTTCCTCCCGTTCTAAGGGATGGCCTGCGCTAAGGATGGCCTCAACTGCCGCGTCTGCAACAAGCACCGGCGGCGTTCCCCTGCCGCCGTAGGCACGCTTTCTGGCGGCGTGTGAAAACTTCTTGAGCCGGTTCCGCGTGATATTCTGGCCCGCGCTCGCTGAAGCATCGGCTTGTTGTTCGCCCTCAATCCCAGCGCTCTCCGCAGCCCCGTCCCCTTGAAAACGCGCGTACAGTTTCAAGAACGTATCAACCTCAGCCAACTCGCTCGCTAGATCCTGTTTGCGTTTCAACGCATTCGCATAAGCGCGATCCATGGCAGACCTCCGTCCTGTCCGGCGGAGACGCTACCACAAATTTCTGGAGGTCGAACACAAAAAACAAACAGACGTGTTGTTCGTGTTGCGTCGGCTCACGACTCATGCGACAAGGCTTGGGTTGTCCATAACGAACGAAAGGCCCGAGTCAGGCTGAACCCCTGAAACGGACCTTTCGGGACTGCGCCCGGACGGTGGGTTGGCCCCCCGCCGTCCGGTTCTCTAGGCGTGAAGGTGCCTAACAAGCGAAGTTCTTATAGCACCTGCGCGCTGCCCTTTCAACGGCCATCGGAGAATGCCGATGAATAAGCGCAATCGTTGCTGCCACATTGTTCGTGAGTACCGCCGCATCCGTTACGGACGGATTGAGACTGTCCGCCGCCATCCTCGCTGCTGCGGTCAGCATATCTAACAGCCTTCGTTAGGTTCGCCTTTTCGAACCGTAGAAGGATTTTGGCGGCTCATCCGTCCTGGCCGTCGAGGGGCATCGCCCCCCGGCGGCTTTTTTTGTTTTGAGCGCTCAACGCCCTCTTCTATCTCACGCGGCTTCGTCGCGATGAACCGTTCGAGCGCCTCTCCAAAATCCATATCAAGGCCGAATGGCGGCTCCGTTTTGCGGTCGTCGCCGGTCATGAGATCAGTGCCTTGTAGCGCAGACGCCCCTCCATCCCCGCAAAGATATCGTTCATTCTGTCCGTAGCGCTTAGGGCGCGACGGTTGAAGCGCCACGTCATCTCGTTGGCGTAACGGCTTAGGTGCTTGGGCGACACCCAATGGTGTACGTCGATGATCTGACGCTTCAGGATCGCCCAAACAGACTCGATGGAGTTCGTGTGCAGAACGTAGTGCCGGACGTACTCGCCGGCACCGTGGTTCACGGTGTGATGTTGGTAGTCACGTCCTAGACCACGATACGAACCCGCCTCGTCGGTCATGAGTTTCGAGCCGGCGGCGACGTTCTCGCGAATAATGGCCTGAACGGTCTTGGCCTTGAGGTCGTTTACGACAACGGTACGAAGTTCGCCGTCACGTTCGATCATGCCAAGCACGATGGCCTTGCCGGCGCCGCCTTGTGTGCCGCCCTTGCGGTCCTTGGCGTGTTTGTTCTTCTATTTGCCGCCAACAAACGTCTCGTCCGCCTCAACGGTGCCATGCAAAGGCGCATTGAACGACTTCGTGCGGGCGGCGTGACGGAGACGGTGCAGGACGAACCAAGCGGACTTCTGCGTGATCTTGAGATCCTTGGCGAGCGTCGTGCTGGCGATGCCCTTAGGGTGGTTCGTGATGAGCCAGATGGCCATGAACCATTTCCTGAGCGGGAGTTTGGTGTCCTTAAAGATCGTCCCGACCTTAATGGAGAACCGCTTGCGGCAGTCGCGGCACTTGAATGTCTTGCGGTCGGAGAACGAGTAGATACGACCCCCGTTGCAGTGGGGGCAGAACTCGCCGTCACGCCATCGGATCGAGCGGAAATGGTCAACGCAGGTTTGCTCGTCGGGGAACGCCGCCATCAGGTGAAAAAGGCTGTCGAACGAAGCGAACACGGGCTGTCTCCCTCAGTCAGGAGACGTTACTCGGCTGAGCAACTTGGGTCAATCACGTATATAAGTCCCAATTTTATGGCCCCGAAATCCTGCGGCACCGGGATTCTGCGCAGCTGTCGTCCAGAACCGGAGCGCCCGCGCGCCGCCCGCCCCGGCGCAGGGCGATACCGCCGCTACCGGGTCGAGAAGCGGTCGTCTCCGGATGCCGAGCGGCCGGGCGCCGCGTGGTCCGCCGTCCGCTGGCGCCACGGACTCCCTTCGGGCGGCGGGGTGCCGGGCTTGTCGCTGCCGACGGAGCGCGGCGGCAGGGTGATGCCGTGTTCCGCCCGGCCCTACCCCACCCGCGCGGTGCGGCGCAGGCGGCGCCAGCCCAGGATCACGCCCGAGACGGCGATGCCGGCGCCGAGGCCGTTGAGGAGCCACATCACGAGGTCCCAGGCCGGGCGCGCCTGGAACAGGATCGCGAAATCGAGGCGGTGCGGCGCCTCGAACAGCCAGCGCTGGAGGCGGCCGCTGGCGTCGAGGCGGTCGAGGAGCGCGCCGGTCTCCGGGTCGAGGTGGAGCCAGGTCGCGGCGGCATCGTCGAAGCGCACCCGCAGCACCGGCAGGGGCCGGGTGTCGTGGTGGGGATACCAGTAGGCGTCGTAGGCGGTCAGCGTCTCGATCTCGGCGATGCGGGCCTCCGGCAGGACGCGGGCGGCGGCCGCCCGCAGGGCCTCCGGGCTCGGCGGCGGAACCACGCGCCGCCCACCCCGCGCGTCGGCGGCGATCAGCACGGGCCGACCGTCGACCTGGGTGAACCGGACCTCGACGGTGTGGAGTCGGGCCCTATCGTCGCGGTCAAGGTCGTCGAGAGCAAGGCCGTCGAGGGCGGCGCGGTCGACGGGATGGACAGGCCCGGCATAGGCCTCGCGCATCGGTGCCGGCGGGGAGCGGGGCGAGAACCAGTGGTTGGGGTTCATCGAGAGCCAGCCGCTCGCCACGAAGGTGAGGAGGCTCAGGCCCCCGAGGGTGCCGAGGAGGTGGTGCCAGCGCGCGAGGCCGCGATAGGGCGTCACCCCCGAGGCGTAGGGCCGGCGCAGCCGGAGGCGCCAGATCCCCAGGACGAGGCCGCTGAGCACCCCCGCGATGGCGATCCCCGACACCCACAGCACCGTGCCGCGCCACAGCTCGGCCCGGGCCCGCAGGGGCGTCGGGTAGAGCCAGTGCGGGATCGCCCCGAGCCAGTTCCACAGGCGCTCCCGGCGGGTGGTATCGAGCACGACCGCGCCGGTGCGGGCCGAGACGTAGAGCTCGGTGCCGGACGCGTCGCCCGGCGCCACCACGTGGAAGGGGCGCAGAGGGTCGTAGCGGTCCCGCACCGTCCATTGGTCGCGCCGCACCGCCCGCACGGTGGCGCCCGGCCCGAACGACGCCACGGCCGCCGCCGCGTCGATGGGGCCGAGGGTCTGCCCGGTCTCGGCCGAGACCGCGTGGCGCGCGCCGTCGCGGGTGGTGACCTGATAGACCGGCGCCCCGCCCCGCATCGACAGGCTGAGGCCGCCGGGGGGCGGGTCGAGCCCGGCCCGGGCCAGGGCCGCGTCGGGGCCGAGATGCACCCGGTCCCAGGCGATGGGCGTGAGATGGGACAGGCGCTCGGCCTCGGTGAGGGCCGGGAACGCCACGTAGAGCATCACCAGCCCCGACAGCACCCAGGCGGCGAGGAACAGCCCGGTGACGATGCCGAGCCAGCGATGGCCGAGGATCAGCCAGCGCTTGACGGGCTTCAGGAGCGCCCGCGTCGAAGGCGCCCGCATCAGAACCGCACGCTGTAGGCCACCTCGAAGGAGCGCGGGCGGCCGAGCAGCCAGTTGGTGCCGACCCCGTTCACCGCGTTGCCGCTGATCGCGTAGATCTCGTCGAAGAGGTTGTAGGCTCGCAGGGACAGCCGCGAGGACGGCGTGACCTGATGGTCGAGACCGGCATTGACCAGGGTGTAGGCCGGGCGCTGCGCCTGGTTGCCGAAGTCGCTGAAGGTCTCGCCCACGTGCTGCAGGCCGATCCGGGCCTCCCAGGCGGGGGCGAAGGCCCAATTGACCCAGAGATTGCCGACGCGCTCCGGCACGTCGATGGGCTGGCGTCCGGCATAGGAGACCACTGCGCTCCCGACCCTTTGGTTGAAGGCGTCGTACTGGGCGTGAAGCAGGGCCACGTTGGCGTCGATGCGCCAGGCCTCGAACAGGTGCAGGCTCAGGGCCGCCTCGACGCCGAGGGAGGATTGCTGCCCGACCTGGGTCGCGAGCGCCGCCTCGCCCGGCACCCGCGTGATCGGATTGTCCTTGACGATGCGGTAGCCGGCCAGGGTCCACTCGGCCCGGCCGTTCCAGGCGACGCCCTTGGCGCCGACCTCCACCTGCTCGCCGGTGGAGAGCTTCAAACCGGACAGATTCTGCGACAGCGAGATCAGGCTGCCGACCGGATCGGTGGCGGTGGCGTATTGGGCGTAGAGCGCCAGCAGGGGGGTCGGGTTGTAGACGGCGCCGAAGCGGTAGCTGAGCGCCTGGAAATCCTGCTCGAAGGCGGCGCCCGTGACGAGGTTGGTCCGGTGCAGCACCGGCGCGTCGTAGCGCATGCCGGCCAGCAGCGAGAGCTGATCGGACAGGATCAGGCGGTTCTCGGCGAAGACCGAGGCCTGGCGCGTGTTGGTGGCGTAGGCCGGAGTGGCGCGGCCATTGGCCGGGAACAGACCCGGGTCATAGGCGAAGGGATCGACGCTGGTGGTGAGGCCGCCGCCCTCGGAGCTGAAGTTGTTGGTGTGCCGGAACGCGATGGCGTTGACGTCGAACCCGGCCAGGAATTCGTTGCGGAATCCGAACACTGTGCCCCGGATCGTCGCGTCGAGGCGATTCCCGATCTGCTCCTGGCTGTGGTAGATTTCGAGATAGTCCGAGCGGTCGATCCGCCCGGTGTCGCGGTTGAAGGCGTATTGCTCGACGTCCCGCCACTGGCGCCGGCTCTGGAGCCGGTAGGCGGTGTTGCGGATCGTGATGTCGGCGCTCGGCGTCCACTCCGCTCGCAGCTGCGTCCAGTTGTCGGTCCAGAGGATCTGGGCGTCGCTGACGTTGTAGTTGTTGAACCGGATGGCGTCGCGGATGCGCCCGTCGATGAGCGGCGTGCCCCAGTAGCGGGCCGGCTCCTGGTAGCCGAAATCATGGCTCAGGGTGATGGCGAGGTCCGGATTCGCCTGCAGGGTCAGGGCGCCCGAGACCGCGAGATTGCGGAAGTCGCCGTCCGGCGCGATCCAGCCTGCGGCGCGGTTGCCGCTGATGTTGAGGCGGTAGGCGAGCGCCTCCCCGATGGGACCGCCGGAATCGAGGGCCAAGCGCGCCAAACCGTCCGAGCCGACGGCCGCGCGCGCCACGTTGAGGGGCGTGAAGACCGGCTTCTTGGTCACGACGTTGATCACGCCGCCGATGGCGCCGTCGCCGTAGAGCACGGAGGCCGGCCCACGCAGCACCTCGATGCGCTCGACGTTCCAGGTGTCGAACGGGAAGGTGACGGTGCCCGCCCCGACGAACAGGCGGGTGCCGTCGTAGAGCTGCTGGATCGAGTTCGGGCCGGCGAAGCCCCGGGCCGTGAAGGCGCCGTTGCCGTTGCCGGGGGCCGCCACCGTGGTGATGCCGGTGGCGTTCTGGGTGACGGCCTCCGCCACCGTGTTCTGGCCGCGCAGGCGCGTGGTCTCCCCCGCGATCACGTCGACGCTGGCGGGGGTTTCCAGGGGCGTCAGGCCGAGGCGGCTGGCGCTGCGGCTCGAGCTGCGCAGGTTCAGCCCCTCGGCGGGCGGCGGGCCGCCGCGCCCGGAGCCCGCGACCTCCAGGGTCTCCAGGGTGACGGCCGAGTGGGATTCGCCGGGCGCGGCGTCGGCCGGCATCGGCAGCAGGCCGCCGAGCAGGGCCGCGAGCGGCCAGGATGTGAGGGGCCGGAATATCGGAGGCCGGGATATCGGGGGCAAGGATATCAGGGGCAAGACGTGGCCCTGCCGAGCGCGTCGGGCGCGTGGGGATCGGGACGGGATTTGGGCGAGGGACATGGAACAACCGGGAAGGGGCGCGGGCATCGGCCAGGGCCGACGAGCCACCTCTGCTAAAGCGAATGTTATAATGTTACAATCGCTGAGTGGTGCCGGACGCGACGTTGTCCGCAAGCCAGCCGTCTCCGGACCGCGCGGGGCGATCGGACGAGGCGGACGGGAGCGGGACGCGCGGGCGCAGACGGGCATCGACGGGACGGCTGACGCGACGGGTCGCGCGGAGTGGCACGTCACCGCGACGAGGTCGGTCCGTTCGCCGCATGCGAACGCCCCGACACCCACCAGGACACCCCGCCCGATGCGTTTCGCGTGTGACCACGACTGACGGCAGGTCTCCTGGCTCGCGGGTCACCGCCCTCTCATCGTCTTCCCAGAGGCTTGCAACCCCCAGTGACGTGTTGATGATGGGCTCGCCGCTTACAGTTGCGGGGGCAGCCGCGGCGTTGGGGCAGAGCCCCGCACCGCGTTCCCTTTTGATCCTCGATCCGAGGAACCGTCGCGCCGAAGCTAGGCGGTTTCCGGCGCCGGCGTCAATCGACGGGGACGATTCGCCCCCGGGAGCGTTGGCCCCGCGGCGGGGGTCGCACCTGCGATCGCCGGTCACGAAGGAGCAGAAGCACGATGTCCGAGGATGGGATCACGTTCGAACGGGTCCGCGAGCGCGCCCACGAGATCTGGGAGCGCAACCACCGTCCCGAAGGCTTCGAGGTCGAGTTCTGGCTGATGGCCGAGCGGGAACTCCGCGCCGAGCAGGCCCGCCGCAAGCCGGCCGCCGACCGGACCGCCTCGGAGACGCCGCCGGGGGCCGACACGACCACCCGGTGAGGCCGGCATGGCTCGCCTTCGGGCGAGGTTAGGCCGACGAGGCCCGCGGTGAGGCGCGTGCCGCCTGCCGAGACGGAAAACCGTCAGGATCGGACGTCGAGCACGCCCATCATGCCGAGTTCCTCGTGCTCGAGAATGTGGCAATGGTACATGCGCGGCCCCGGCTGGTCCTGGCGCAGCAGGAGCCGGACCGTCTCGCCGGGCACGACGTTCACGGTGTCCTTCCAGGCGCGATAGCCCGGGGTCCTGACCTGTCCGTCCTTCTCGTAGGCGACGATCTGGAACTGGGTTCCGTGGACATGGAACGGGTGATCCATGTCCGACTGGTTGACGATGTCCCATTGTTCGACCTGACCGACCTTCGAGACCTCGTCGATGCGGGTCATGTCGAAGCTCTTGTTGTTGATCAGGAACTTCATGTCGTGGCTGCCGGGCGGCTTGGCGGCGGCACCGCCTTTCGCGGTTCCGCCGTGATCCATGCCCGGCATGGCACCGTGATCCATGGAGCCCATGTCCTCCGTCAGCACGAAGCGGCGGGTGACGACCGGGGCCTGGAGCGGGGCGATCGCCCGCAGCATCTTCGGCAGCGGCGGTGGCGGCGTCGCCGGTCGTCCCGCCACGTTCGCGGTCAGCAGGACCTTACCCGCCTCCTTTGGCTCCCCCGGTCCCATCCAGCCGCGCTCGTAGGCGAGCGTGGTCAGTTTGGCCGGGCCGGGCTGATCGAAGGAGACGATGAGTTCCACCCGCTCGGCCGGGGTGAGCAGCACCTCGTCGACGGCGACCGGCGCCTCGACAAGGCCGCCATCGGTGCCGATCAGGGTCATGCGGGCGCCCGCGAAGCGCAGGCGCAGGTAGCGCGCGTTGGTCGCGTTGACGAGCCGGAGGCGGCGCTTCTCGCCCGGCGCCACCGTCATCACCGGATTGCTCTGGCCGTTGACGAGCACGTGGTCGCCGACGCGACCGTTCATCAGGTCGACCATCGTGCTGGGCGGCATCGTCCCGTCCGCCGCGATCCGGAGATCGGTCAGCATCAGGACCGTGTCGCCATAGGCGGCCGGAATCGGATCGGATTTCGGCTTGACCAGGAAGAGCCCGGCGAGGCCGCGATAGACCTGTTCGGCGGTGAGGCCGTGCGGATGCGGATGAAACCAGTAGGTCGCCGCACTGCCCTCGGGCAGGTCGAAGGCGTAGCCGTGTTCGGCCCCGGACGCGACGGGGTTCATCGGGTTGCCGTCCTGGTCGGACGGCACCGGCATCCCATGCCAGTGGATCGTGGAGGGTTGCCCTGGAATGCCGTTCTGGAACGTGATCGCGACCCGGTCGCCCTCCTGCGCCTCGATCACCGGATGGCCGCCGTCATAGAGCAGCACCGGCGTGTCGAGGCCCTCCGCGTAGCGAACCACGCCGGGGCGCGCCGCGATCGTGGCCTCGAATCGACCGGGTCGGGTGGACCGGTTGCGGAGCCGGGGCAGCTCCTTCAACGGCTGCCCCTGCGGCAGGACCGGCGCGGTGCCGGCCATCGGTGCCATCGGGCCGCCCGGCCCGGCCCCGGCTCCCATGGTCCCCATGTCCCCCATGGTCCCCATGTCGTGCTTCATCTGAGCCCATGCCGGTCCGGTTCCGAGGACCCCCGCAAGACCTGCCAGGAATGTGCGCCGCTGCATGTCGGTGGTCTTTCGATAAAGCGGTCGCCCATGACGGCTGGAATTCAATCCAGCGGCCGTTCGTTGCGCGAACGAACCGGGTCTCGATCGCGGACGTAGCGGACCGATCGGCGCTGCCCTGGTAACGGGGCCGTCGTTTCGACGGCGATGCCTTCAGATGGGCCTCTGACCGAATCTTTTAGCCTCATCCTCCCGGCTATTGATAGAGCAGAGCCCATGACATTCGCGGCGTGATGAGATCTTTAAGGATAAAAATCGTCTGCCGATCCGTCATACTGAATTCCACCTATTTCTCGGTGTCAGGAAATGGTGTAACCAGCCCCTATGAGATTCGAGCAGCAATTCGTGCGCCTGATGGCGGCGGTGATCGTGATGATCATCGCCTACGTCGCGCCGTCCGCTGCTCGGGCTCACGAGGGCCATCACCCTGCGGATACGGCCGCCCTGACGACGGCGGAGGCGCCCAGCGCGCCGGCGGGCGCGTCCGCAACGCCCGACATCGCCACGGCGGTGACCGTCGGTTCGGGAATGCCCGCCGTGCTCGGCGACCAAGCCTTTCTCAGCAAACAAGCCCTGCTTGGTGAGAAAGCCCTCCTCAGTGAAGAGGTCTTGCTCGGCGCTGCGGCCGTGGTCCGTGTGGCGGTGCTGATCTCCGACGACACGGGGCGGGGCTGCTGCTCCGGTCCGTGCACGGGCACCCGCTGCGGAACCCCGATCTGCTGCGCGTCGGGCATCCTGTCGGCCACGGCCACCTTGCCGACGCTCGCCTACGGACGGGTGGTCCGCGTCTCCCGGCAGGTCGATCGCCGCCGCGGTCTCGGACCCGAGACGCTCTCCAGGCCCCCCAGACTCCGCGCGTAACGAACGGCGCCCCCGAGGCGCTCGACGGTCGGATCGTGCCCGCCAAAGGCGGGGGCACGCCCGGGATTTGAACGCGAGGAAGCTTCTCCCATGGTTTTTCGAATTGCCGCCGCCCTGGGCGCGGTGTGGCTGCTGGTCGGTACGCTGGCGGGTCCCGCGCAGGCTCATGAGGGGCACGACGACGGGGCCACGCCCGCGCTGGTGCTGACGTCCGTCGCCCCGCGCGGCGAGGCCGTCTCGGATGCCTTCGAGTTGACCGCCATCCTGCGGGATGCCTCGGTGACGTTCTACCTCGACCACTTCCGGACGAACCAGCCCGTCCGGGACGCGGTCCTGACGGTGGAGACGCCGGACGGCCAGCAGACGGCCGAGAAGACGGCGGACGGGGCCTACGCTCTGCCCGTGCCGTGGCTCGCCAAGTCGGGCCTGCACTACTTGCTGGTGACCGTCAGCGCGGGGGACGTGGTCGACATCCTCACCGTGCCGCTGTCCATGCCGAAGGCGGGGGCGTCTTCGGCGACCGCGCCGGCCACCGGCGGGCCGATGTCCGAGGGGATGGCCTCTCCGGTCGCCGAACTGAAGGCGCGCCTCGGCGCACAGAACCCGATGCTGATCGCAGCGGGCGCCTTCCTCCTCGGGGTGCTGGTCACCGGACTGACGCGGGTCCGGCGCAGCCTGAGGCTGGGGGCCGTGCTGGCCGCGGCCCTGGCCGTCATCTTGGCCCTGGGCACGCTCGCCTTCGCCCATGGCGACGAGGATCACGGCGCGCCGGTGACGGGGGCCGCCCTGCCGGGTCCCGGAAAAGCCGCGACGGACCTCGCCCAGCGCCTGCCCGACGGCTCCGTGTTCGTACCCAAGCCGACCCAGCGCCTCCTCGACCTGCGCACCACTCTGACGAAGCAGGGCACCTTCCACCGCACCGTCGAATTGCCGGCCCGCGTCATTCCGGACCCGAACGCCAGCGGCGTCGTGCAATCCTCTGTGGGCGGCCGCCTGTCGCCGCCGCCCTCCGGGCTCTTCCCGCGGCTCGGCACGATCGTGAAGAAGGGGGACGTGCTCGCCTACGTGACGCCCCCGGTCCAGGCCATCGACGTCTCGGACATGCGCCAGCGCCAGGGCGAGCTCGACCAGCAGATCGACGTCCTCGCGCGGCGGGTGGATCGCTACCGCAAGCTCGCGACCACCGGGGCCGTCGCCCAGACCCAGCTCGACGACGCCCTCTCCGAACTGCAGGGAGCGCGGGACCGCCGCCTGGCCCTCGACAAGGTGCGCCATCAACCGGAGGCCCTGGTCGCGCCCGTCGACGGGGTGATCGCGCAGGCCTCCGCGGTGGCGGGCCAGATGGCGGCGGCCGGCGCCATGGTGTTCCAGATCGTGGACCCCGACCGCCTGTGGGTCGAGGCGCTCAGCTTCGACGCCCTGACCACGGCCCAGAACGCCACGGCCCGCTTCGCCGACGGGCGCACCCTGTCCCTGGTCTACAAGGGCGCGGGCCTCGCCGACCGAAACCAGGCCCTTCCGGTCCAGTTCGCCGTGCAGGGCAGCACCAGCGGGCTGCGGGTCGGGCAGTTCCTCACCGTGCTGGCGGGCACCGATACCGAACAGTCCGGCCTCGCCCTTCCGCGCGCCGCCGTCATCCGCTCCGGGAACGGGCAGGCGATCGTCTACGAGCACGTCGCCGCCGAGCGTTTCGAGGCCCGTCCGGTCCGGGTCGAGCCCCTCGACGGGACCAACGTGCTCGTCGCCGAAGGGGTCGGCGCGGGCAGGCGCATCGTCACCGAAGGTGCCGAACTCCTCGATCAGGTCCGCTGAGCAAGTCCGCTGAGGAGGCAAGGCCATGTTCAACTTTCTCGTCACGCAGTCCCTGCGCAATCGCCTCCTCGTCCTCGCGGTCGCCGCCGTCCTGATCCTGTACGGGGCCTTCACGGCGACGCGGCTGCCGGTGGACGTGTTTCCCGACCTGAACAAACCGACGGTCACGATCATGACCGAGGCCGAGGGGTTCGCCCCGCCGGAGGTCGAGCAGCTCGTCACCTATCCGATCGAGACCCGGATGAACGGCCTGCCCGGCGTCAGCCGGGTGCGCTCGGTTTCCGGCGTCGGTCTCTCGATCGTCTACGTCGAATTCGACTGGGGCACCGACATCTACCGCAACCGGCAGCAGCTCGCCGAACGCCTCACCCTGGTGCGTGATCAGCTGCCGCCGAACGTGACCCCGCAGATGGGGCCGATCTCCTCCATCATGGGGCAGATCCTGCTGGTGGGCGTCACCAGCGAGACGGCCACCCCCATGGAGATGCGCGAAGTCGCCGACTTCATCCTGCGTCCCCGGCTCCTCACCATCCCGGGCGTGGCCCAGGTCATTCCCATCGGCGGGGAGGTGCGCCAGTTCCGGGTCAGTCCGAACGTGGCGGTGATGCGGGCGCTCGGCGTGACCAATGCCCAGCTCGAGTCGTCCCTGGCGCAGTTCGGCACCAATGCGGGCGGCGGCTTCACCGATCAGTACGCCCGCGAATTCCTGATCCGGAACATCGGCCGGACCATGAGCCTCGACGACCTGCGCAGCGTCGTGGTCGCCAATGTCGGCGATACCCCGGTCTACCTGCGCCAGGTGGCCGACGTCTCCTTCGCGGCGAAGGTGAAGCGCGGCGATGCCGGCTACATGGGCAAGCCCGGCGTCATCGTCTCCGTCGAGAAGCAGCCCGACGTCGACACGGTCAAGCTGACGCGCGAGATCGAGTCCGCCCTGAAGGAGATCACCGCAACCCTGCCGAACGGCATCAAGGCCGACCAGATCCTGTTCCGTCAGGCGAACTTCATCGAGGCCTCGATCGCCAATGTCGAGCGCGTGCTCGTCGAGGCCATCGTGGTGGTGGCCATCGTGCTGTTCGCGTTCCTGCTCAACGTGCGCACCACGGCCATCTCGCTCACCGCCATCCCGGTTTCGATCCTGGCGACGGCGGTGGCCTTCCACCTCGCCGGCCTGTCGATCAACACGATGACCCTCGGCGGGCTCGCCATCGCCATCGGCGAACTCGTCGACGACGCGGTGGTCGACGTCGAGAACATCTTCCGCAGGCTCGGCGAGAACCGGGCGGCCGGCTCGCCGCGCTCGACCTTCGACGTGGTGGTGGCGGCGTCCTCGGAGGTGCGCTCCGGCATCGTCTACGCGACGATGATCATCGTGCTCGTGTTCGTGCCGCTGTTCGCCCTGTCGGGCATCGAGGGCCGGCTGTTCGCGCCCCTGGGCCAGGCCTACATCATCTCGATCCTGGCGAGCCTCGTGGTGTCGCTGACCCTGACGCCGGTGCTGGCCTATTACCTGCTGCCGGGCCTCAAGAGCCTGACGGAGCACGACAGCGCCCTGCTGCGGTGGCTCAAGCGCGGCAATGCCCGCCTGCTCGACGTCGCCTTCCGGCACCAGGGCGTGCTGGTCGCCACGGTGGCGGTCTCCGTCACGGTGGCCGGCATCGTCGCCTGGAACCTGCCGCGCGCCTTCCTGCCGCCCTTCAACGAGGGCTCGTTCACCGTCAACACGACGTTCAACCCGGGGATCTCGCTGTCCGAGAGCAACCGCGTCGGCCTGATCGCCGAACGCCTGCTCCTGGATATCCCCGAGGTCCGCGCGGTCGGCCGCCGCACCGGCCGGGCCGAACTCGACGAGCATGCCGAGGGCGTCCATTCCTCCGAGATCGAGGTGGAGCTGAAGGGGGGCGGTCGCTCCAAGGATGCGGTGATCGCCGACATCCGCCAGCGCCTGGCCCAGCTTCCCGTGTCGATCAATGTCGGGCAGCCGATCTCGCACCGCCTCGACCACATGCTCTCCGGCGTGCGGGCCGAGCTGGCCCTGAAGATCTTCGGCGAGGATCTCGATGCCCTGCGCAGCGTGGCCAACGATCTGCGCGAACGCATGGCCAGGATTCCCGGGCTCGTCGACCTTCAGGTGGAGAAGCAGGTTCGCATTCCGCAGCTGGAGATCCGGGTCGACTACACCCGGGCCGCCCTCTACGGGGTCCAGCCCTCGGCCGTGGTGGACCAGCTCAGCCGCCTCTCCAACGGGCGCGTCGTCTCGACCGTAGCCGACGGCTACAAGCGCTTCGACGTGCTCCTGCGCCTGCCCGAAGGGCAGCGCACGACGCAAGGGCTCAAGGACCTCCTGATCGAGACGCCGTCCGGCTGGGTGCCGGCGCGCCAGATCGCCGACATCCGGGAGACGGACGGCCCCAACCAGATCCTGCGGGAGAACAGCCGGCGCCGTGTCGTGGTGCAGGCCAACACCAACGGGGACAGCGACATGGGCACCATCGTGGCGGCCATTCGCGAGCAGGTGGCCGAGGCCAAGCTTCCCCCGGGATTCTTCGCCAAGCTCGAGGGGACCTTCCAGGCGCAGGAGGAGGCGAGCCGGACCATCGCGGCCCTGTCCACCCTGTCCCTCGCCCTGGTCTTCGCCATCCTCTACAGCCGCTACCGTTCGGCCGTGCTGGCGCTGATCATCATGGGCAACGTGCCGCTCGCCCTCATCGGCAGCGTGCTCGCGCTGTGGCTGGTGGGGCAGCCGCTCTCGGTGGCGTCGATGATCGGGTTCATCACCCTGACGGGCATCAGCGCCCGCAACGGCATCCTGAAGATCAGCCACTACCTGAACCTGTCGCTGCACGAGGGCATGCCGTTCGGGCGCGACCTCGTGGTGCGGGGCAGCCTGGAGCGCCTGACGCCGGTGCTGATGACCGCCCTGTCGGCCGGCGTGGCCCTGGTGCCGCTGCTCTACGACGCCGCGACCCCGGGCAAGGAGATCCTGCACCCGGTCGCGGTGACCATCTTCGGCGGCCTGATCAGCGCGACCCTCCTCGACACGGTGCTGACGCCGGTCCTGTTCCTGCGCTTCGGGCGGGCGCCGTTGGAGCGCCTGCGGGCGGCCCAGGCCGAAGCCGCCGAGGCCCCTCTTCCGGAGGGCGCCAAGCCCCGACAGGTCGAGGCGTTCTGATCCAGCCACCCGACCAAGCCACCCGACCAAGCCACCCCCCCCCGACCAAGCTACCCGAGACGGCCATCTGACACGGCCACCCGACGAGGAAAGAACCGATGATGCGATGGATGATGACCCTGCTCGCCGGCCTGCTGACGGCCGTGGCGGCCGACGCGCACGAGGCGGCCGGCCAGCATGGCGGCCGGACGACGGATGTCGGCGCGTATCACGTCGAACTGGTCGCCAAGGGCGAGACCGTCGACCTCTTCGTCACGAACGCCAAGCAGGAACCGGTGTCGGCGGGCGGCTTCAAGGGCGCGGCGATCCTCGTCCTCGGCGGCAAGGCCACCCGCATCCCCCTCGCGCCGGCCGAGGGCAATCGTCTCTCCGGCACGGCGCCGATGGCGCTCGGGGAGCGGCCGAAGGGCGCGGTCCAGCTCACCGGACCCGACGGCGCGACCGCCAACGGCAAATTGCATTGAGGCTTCGCGCCTCCGCCGCACGCGCGGTCGGACGGCGCCGGACGATCCCGCACAGGGATGCAGAGGGACCCGCGCGCAGGCGCGTCTCCCGTTTGCGAACCACCGGTCAGGCGGCCGAGACGGCCCTGATCACGCCAACGCGAACAACCAAGGCAGTCACCTCATGAAGTTCACCACCGTGCTCCCGCTGCTGGTCGCTCTCGCCGCCGCCTCCCCGGCTCTGGCCGACGACCAGGGCAACGCGAATGCCGAGCAGCAGACCCAGCCGACGCCGAACCGCGGCGGCACCGCGGGCGGACCGGGGCATAGGCCCACCGCCCCGGACGCCATGAAGACGTCGGCCGAGGCGCCCGCGGCCAAGGAGGGGCATCACCACCATCCCAAGGACACTGCGCCGGCGAGCAAGCACAGCCACTGAAACCAGCCCCCGCCCTGCCCGCAGACCCAGGCCTAGGGACTCAGGTCGGATCTGGCAGGCAAAAGCCTTCGCCGGCGCGGTCATCCGCGCCGGCCACCCGCCCTCGCGAGGACGCGCCTGAATATGTGAGAGATGGACCGGCGATACGCCGTCCCGACGCGATCCCGGGCGTCATCCGTCCGAGCCCGCCGGCAGGACGGTGGAGCATGTTCGATATCGGGTCATACCGAATATCAGGCCTGGTTCCGCGCCGCCGCAGGCCTGCGCCCCTGCCCGACCGCATCACCCGGGTCTGTACCGGACGGTCCTGCCGATCTGTCGCCAGCAACCGAAACTTCGCGATCTCGGCTCCCACGATCCGCACCGGATTGACGTCAACGCCCGACGCGGCGGTGGAGCGCCTACGCGCACCAGCGACCCAGCCAGATCGTTACGACTGTGAGATGTATTGGATAAGGTAAATGGCGCGCCCGAAAGGATTCGAACCTCTGACCCCCAGATTCGTAGTCTGGTGCTCTATCCAGCTGAGCTACGGGCGCCTGCGACCGGGTGGCTGGTAGGCGCCGCCCCGGTGTGAGCGGGTGTTTAGAGGCTCCGTTTTGCGCTGGCAACCCTGGCCGGACAAGTTTTTCGCGCCGGCCGGATTTCGGGACCCGGGGCGTGGGCAGCGGCGCTTCGCGCTTGGGCTCCGGCAGCGTCCGGGTCCAGATCTTCGCAGCGGATAGGCGTGTTCCCGGCGGGCGAACAGAGAGCTTGAGGGTTCACGAGCGATCTTTGTTGCAGGAAGGACTTTCGCCGGCGCAGGATCAGCTTGCCGTTTCATCCGATGTATCGTGTCAGATCATGACGGAACCTTTTTCCGATCGAAACGTGTCGGCCATTCGGGCTGCTATTCTTGATGCGCGCCCGGGAACGCTTTGCGGTCTCGCGGGATTGAGAGGGACTTTCGCCGCTTCGGACTTCCGTACCGGATCGGCGGTTCTCAGATGCCTTCCAAGGAGAATGCCGTGAAACGCTCCCTGACCACCCTCGCCCTTCTGTCGGTCCTCGGCGCGGGGCCGGCATTCGCGCAGACCACCGTCACCGGCACCCCCGCTCCGGACGCCAAGTCGAGCGCCACGTCGGGCGGCCAGGAGGCCGTGACCCGGCCCAACACCGACAAGCCCGACGCGACCAAGCCCGCCACCACCAAGGCCGCCGCCAACGCCAAGCTCGAGGAAGGCGCCAACAGCTTCACCGAGGCCCAGACCCATCACCGTCTCACCGAGGCGGGCTACAAGGACGTCAAGGGCCTGACCAAGGACGACAAGGGCATCTGGCGCGGCCAGGCGATGCTGGACGGCAAGCCCGTCAAGGTCGGTGTCGACTTCAAGGGCAACGTCGCCGCGCAGTAGCGCATCGCGCCGCGCGACCGGAGCACGTCTCCCGCTCCGCGCGGCTCTCCCCGATCGGCTTTCCCAGAGGAATTCATCCCATGGCCCAGCAGACCATCACCGCCCTGTACGACAATTACGATGACGCCAGCACCGCCGTCTCCAAGCTGGAGGCCGCCGGCGTCTCGCATTCCGACATCAGCATCGTGAGCAACAACGAGGGCGACCGCCACGCCGGCCGTCTCGGCACTACCACCACTACCACCGACCTCGATCCGCATACGCATGGGGACACCCCCGAGAAGGCCAGCACCGGCGCGGGCGCGGGCGCGACCGTGGGCACGGTCCTGGGCGGGGCCGCCGGCCTCCTGACCGGCCTCGGCCTCCTGGCGATCCCGGGCGTCGGCCCGGTGGTGGCCGCCGGATGGCTGGTGGCGACGCTGACCGGCGCCGGCATCGGTGCGGCCGCCGGCGGTCTCGCGGGCGGCTTGACCGGGGCCGGCTTGAGCGAGACGGATGCCCACACCTACAGCGAGGGCGTGCGCCGCGGCGGCACCCTGGTGACGGTCCGGGCCGATCAGGCGCACGCCACCCGCGTGATGGACATCCTGGAGGAGCACGGCTCGATCGACGTGGACGAGCGCGCGCAGAACTGGCGCGCCGATGGCTGGACCGCGCCGCAGGCCGCCGCTGCGACCTCGCCGGACGCGATTCCGGGCAATGCGCTCGGCGGCACCGTCGAGGGTCGCAATCGCGTGCGTGCCTACCCGACCACGCCGGTCTGATCGGCTGATCCGGACGGCCACCCTCTCTCTGGGGTGGTCGTTCGACCCGGCCTCGGGTCGCAAGACCATCGAGCCCAAGAAAAAGCCCCGCGCCGGATCGGCGTCGGGGCTTTTTCAGGTCCGGTGGCATACGCCCCGTCGCGCGATGCGCGACGTCCGGGAAAAGGTGGGTCCCGGAGCCGAAGCCCCGGGTTCTGTTTCGACGGTTACCCTACCGCAAGATGCTTACGCCGCGAGGCGGGCATCCATGACAACGTTATCGTTGGCATTTAGAGTTTTGGCCAAATGCCCGAAACAGGGGTTGCCTGCGTCGAACCGGTCGAGTCCTTACCGACAGCCGCATCGTCCTGCACCGAAGTGCAAGCGAACTCGCGATCCCTTTACCGCCCAGTCGATCCTATTTCGCCCCCATCAGAAACCCACCGGCGCTGGCGCTCGTGGGCTTATGGTGGAGGCGCCGGAGTACTGCCCTCCGGGTCCTGAAACGTTATTACGAACCGGTCATCAACCGCAGGTCCGATATACGCGCGATCACCCGGCGGGTCCAGATGCTGCGTTATCCCGCCGCACCCACGGCCTCGGCGTACCAGTCGGCATAGGGGGTGTTGCGGGCCATGTGCCGGTTGAGGTCGGGCGTCCCGTCGGTCCACCAGACCGGGCCGCGCTCGCCGAGGCCGTGCTTGGCGGCATCGACGGCGGCCCGCGCCTGCGCGAGGGCACCGCCATCCCCTGCGGCCTTGGCGGTCTTCACGGCCCGGCGCCCGTCCATCAGGGCCGCCACCAGCGCCTCTCGGCGCGCAGGGTCGAGGTCGGGCCGCGTCCGGCGCCAGAGGCGGCCGCGCACCACGATGTAGCGCCCGTCCGGGGTTTCCAGCGGTGGGCCGGCCCTATTCGGCCGCGCGGCCACGGCGATGCGCCTGTTCCTCGATGAGGGCCTCGACCGCCGCGATGGTGTTCTCGAGGTCGGCGATGCGCCGCAGCATGCTGTCGGGCGGCAGCATGGCGATCTTCGCGGCTTCGAGGATGAGCGTCCTCTGAGCGTCCTTGAGGCGTTCGAGGAGAGAATCCAAGTCTGACATGACTGGGCTTTAGCGGATGCCGGGGCCGACCGGCAATGCACAGGGGAGCAGAACGACGGAGATATCCTGTCGTGTCCTCGGATCGCGCGCCGAGATTCGCGTGCGACCCGGTTCCGATCTTTGCCGGCACCGGGTTAGAGCGGGATCGATACGATCGAGCCGCGGTTCCGGTCCGATGCGACTCAGTTGGGGTGGAAGACCACCTTCACGCAGCCGTCCTTCTTATCGCGGAACGTCTTGTAGAGGTCGGGGCCGTCGGCGAGGTCGGCGGAGCGGTGCGTGATCATCGCGGTCATGTCGAACCGGCCCTCCTGGATCAGCTTCGTCAGCGTCTCGAGGTAGCGCTTCACGTGGGTCTGGCCGCTCTTCAGGGTCAGGCCCTTCTGGACGATCGAGCCCATGTTGATCGGCACCGGCCCGCCATAGACGCCCGGCACCGAGACGATGCCGCAGGGCCGCACCGCCTTGATCGCCTCCGCCAGCACGTAGGGACGCTCGGTCGAGGTCAGCTTCTCCTGCAGGGTGCTGAGCATCCCGGCGATGCCGTGGCCGGCGGTGGCCTCCATGCCGACGCAATCGATGACGCCGTCGGCGCCCTGCCCCTTGCTGATCTCCTGGATGCGCTCGAACACGTCCTCCTGCATGAAGTCGATCACGTCGGTGGCGCCGTAGCGGCGGGCCAGCGCGATGCGCTCGGGCACGGTCTCGATGGCGATGATGCGCTCGGCGCCCATGATCTTGGCCGACTGGATCGCGAACAGACCAACGGGGCCGGCGCCCCAGACCGCGATGATCTCGCCGCCCTTGATCTCGCAATGCTCGGCGGCCTGCCAGCCGGTCGGCAGGATGTCGGTGAGGAACAGGACCGACTCGTCGTCCATGCCGTCCGGCACCTTCATGGGGGCGACGTCGGCCATCGGCACGCGGACGTATTCCGCCTGTCCGCCCGCGTAGCCGCCGGTGATGTGCGAGTATCCGAACAGGCCCGCGGTGGTGTAGCCGAACTGGGCCGCCGCCATTTGGGCATTGCGGTTGGAGCGCTCGCAGACCGACCAGTTGCCGAGCCGGCACTGCCGGCACGCGCCGCAATTGATGTTGAAGGGCACCACGATGCGGTCGCCCTTGCGGAACTTGGTGAAGCCGGTCCCGACCTCGACCACCTCGCCCATGAACTCATGGCCGAGCACGTCGCCGGACTCCATGGTGGGCATCTGGCCGTCCATCAGGTGGAGGTCCGAACCGCAGATCGCGCAGCTCGTCACCTTGATGATGACATCGCGCGCATCCTCGATCTGCGGGTCCGGGACCGTATCGCAGCGGATGTCGCCCTTGCCGTGCCAGCACAATGCCTTCATCGCGGATCTCCATCCGGCCGATACCGGGTTCCTGCGCGTGGGCAGGGCTGGTTGTGGGGAGAGGGGGAGCCTTGAAAGGGGCTGCCCTTCGCGAGAAGGTCCGGCCCGGCGGCCTTGTTCCCCGGGGATTTTTTCGGTTCTCCGGCGGCTTGTTGCGATATCCCGGTCTTCTATGCGGGATCGGCCGGGGGAACGGGTGGCGCCTGCGTCCCGTTGGCCTCCGGATTCGCGCCGGAATGCGTGCCCGGGAAGGCCTCATGCTGATCCTCGTCCTGTCCCTCGTGCTGCTCGCGACCCTGGTGCTGATGGTCGTCCGCCGCCGCTACATCGGCCGCCTGACCTCGTTCGCGACCCTGCTGGCCTCGATCATCCTGATGATCTGGCTGCAGGACAGCGGCCTCCTGCCGGGCACCCAGGGGCCGTTGAGCGATCGTCGCCCCCAGACGAGCCTCGATCGCCCGGCGCCGGCGCCCACCCTCCCCTGATCGCGTCGCACCGAGGCAGGCCGGTACGGCGCGGACCCTGTGTCGCTCGATCGCGTGGCATGCCATGGACCGTTCCGGCGCATCGTGCGTTCACACGACGGCCCGGGCTGATGTCTTGCTCGGGCACCGGTATCCGGGCGCGTGTCCGGCGTGCGATGGGCTGCGCGGTGATGATGCCGGCGACGTTCGAGGGGTTCAGGGGCAATGGCGAAAATCCTGCTGGTGGAAGATCACGAGGAGATCTGGGACTTCCTGTCCCGCCGGCTGAAGCGGCGCGGCTACGACGTGATCCTCGCCCATGACGGCGAGTCCGGCGTGCAGCAGGCGCGCACCGGACAGCCCGACGTCATCCTCCTCGACATGAACCTGCCGATTCTCGACGGCTGGTCGGCGGCCCGGGTGCTGAAATCCGGCAGCGACACCAAGGGCATCCCGATCATCGCGCTGACCGCCCATGCCATGTCGGGCGACCGCGACAAGGCGATTCAGGCCGGCTGCAACGACTACCACCCGAAGCCCGTGGATTTCTCCAAGCTGCTGACGCAGATCAACGCCGCCGTCGGACCGCAGGCGCCCGCGGTGCCCTGAGGGCGGCCGCTCCCGTCCCGTCCCAGGCTTCGCCCGACCCTCATCCGCCCCTTCGTCGCCCGTCCCGCCCGACATCCGATCGTCGGCGCCAGCGTCGCTCACCCCCACGAGACCCGGCCCATCCATGAGCGACGATCCCATCACCGCCCGCCTGCTGCGGCAGGCGATGCCGGTCTTCACGACCCTGGCCTCCTGCCTCCTCGTGATCACCATCGCGGCGGCGCTCTATCTGGGGCGCGACATCTTCGTGCCGGTGACGCTGGCGATCCTGCTCAGCTTCGTCCTGGTGCCGGGGGTGAGGCTCCTGCGCCGCATCCGGGTCCCGCGGGCGCTCGCCGTACTGGTCGTGGTGCTCACCGCCTTCGGGGCGCTCCTCGGTGTCGCCCTCCTGATCGCCAACGAGACGGCGCAGCTCGCCTCGGACCTGCCCCGCTATCAGGTCACCATGCGGGAGAAGATCGCCTCCCTGAAGGAGGCGACGGCCGGGAGTGGCACGCTCTCGCGCATGGTCGACATGGTGCAGGACCTCAGCGCCGAGCTACAGCCGGACCTGAAGAACACGACCCCCGAGGGCAGCGCCGGCAGTCTCGCCCATCCTCTTCACGTGCAGATCGCCTCCGCCAAGGCGGGGCTCCTGGGAACCCTCGGCGCCGTGGTGGGGCCGATCCTGCATCCGCTCGCCACCACCGGCCTGATCCTGATCTTCACGATCTTCATCCTGCTGCAGCGGGAGGATCTGCGGAACCGCGCGATCCGCCTGGCCGGCTCGGGCGATCTGCGGCGGACCACGGCGGCCATCGACGACGCGGCGGCTCGTCTCAGCCGGTTCTTTCTGGCCCAGCTCATCCTCAACATCGCCTTCGGCATCGTCATCGGCGTCGGGCTGTGGTGGATCGGGGTTCCGAACCCGATCCTGTTCGGGGTGCTCGCCGCGATCATGCGCTTCGTGCCCTATATCGGCGCCGCGATCAGCGCCCTGCTGCCGCTGATCGTGGCCGCCGCCGTCGATCCCGGCTGGAGCATGGTCATCGCCACGGCAGCCCTCTTCGTTGTGGTCGAGCCCATCGCCGGCCACGTGATCGAGCCTCTGCTCTACGGCCATTCCACCGGCCTCTCGCCGATCGCCGTGATCCTGGCCGCCACCCTGTGGGCGTTCCTGTGGGGGCCGATCGGCCTGGTGCTGGCCACGCCGATCACCGTCTGCCTCGTGGTTCTGGGCCGGCACATCGAGCGCCTGTGGTTCCTGGACGTGATCCTGGGCGACCGGCCGGCCCTGGCGCCGCCCGAGATCTTCTACCAGCGCATGCTGGCGGGCGATCCCGAGGAGGCGATCGACCAGGGCCGGATGTTCCTGAAGGCGCGCGCCCTCGTCACCTACTACGACGAGGTGGTGCTGGCCGGCCTGCTGATGGCGCAGGAGGATCTTTCGCGCGGGACCCTCGACCGGACCCGGCAGGACGAGGTCGGCACCGCTCTGCGGGCGGTGGTCACCCGGCTCGGGACCGTGCCGGCGGGCCGGAAGGGCGGCTCCGCCACCAAGGCGGCGGGCAATTCGGAGACGTCGGCGGCCTTCGCGGCCATCGGGCCGGACCGGCAGGTCGCCGCCATGGTGCTGCGCCCGGACGAACTCCCGCCGCGTTGGCGGGCGGCCCGGCCCGTGCTCTGCGTCTCGAGCCGCGGCCCCTTCGACGAGGCGGCGACGTCCATGCTCGGCCAGATCCTCGACCGCCACGGCCTCGCCGCGCAGGTGATGTCGATGGCGGACCTGCGCCGCGGGGCGGTGCCGGACGACCTCGGGGGCATCGCCCTGGTGTGCTTCTCCTACCTGGAGCCCGTCAGCCTGTCGCAGATCCGGCTCAACGTCCGCCAGGCGCGGCGGGCGATTCCCGGCGTGCGGGTACTGGTCGGCTTCTGGCGCGAGCGCGATCCCGCCTCCCTCGATCGCCTGCGGCGGACCCTCTCGGCCGACGTGCTGGTGACGACCCTGAACGGTGCCCTCGATGCAGCCCTGACCTTCGCCAAACGAGGGTGAGACCGGTGCGGCGGGACCGATCATTTGACTTCCCCCCGGGGTTGACCCACTTCTCCCCGGCGCCGACCCCCTCTCCGGACGGGTGGCGACGCCCCCCGCACAATCTGCGAACGGTCGTTGCTGTGGGTCAGGCCCTGACGAGAGGCTAGTACCAGCACATGAAAGTCGTCGTCGTCGAGTCGCCGGCCAAGGCCAAGACGATCAACAAGTATCTCGGTCGCGATTACGAGGTTCTCGCCTCGTTCGGCCACATCCGTGACCTTCCGGCCAAGGACGGTTCCGTCGATCCCGAGGCCGACTTCCACATGCTGTGGGAGCTCGACGACCGGGGATCGAAGCGCGTCTCCGATATCGTCAGGGCGCTCAAGGGCGCCGACGGCCTGATTCTCGCCACTGATCCGGATCGCGAGGGCGAAGCGATCTCCTGGCACGTGGTCGAGGCGCTCACCGCCCGGCGCGCCCTCAAGGGCATGCCGGTGGAGCGGGTGACCTTCAACGCCATCACCAAGGCGGCGGTCGAGACCGCCATGCGCCAGCCTCGGCAGATCGACCAGGCCCTGGTCGACGCCTACCTGGCCCGCCGGGCGCTCGATTACCTCGTGGGCTTCAACCTCTCGCCGGTGCTGTGGCGCAAGCTCCCTGGCGCCCGCTCGGCCGGCCGCGTGCAATCGGTGGCGCTCCGCCTCGTCTGCGAGCGCGAGCGCGAGATCGAGGTCTTCCGCCCCCGCGAGTACTGGTCGCTGGTGGCGACCCTGACGACGGAGACCGGCGCCAGCTTCGAGGCCCGGCTCACCGGCGCCGACGGCAAGCGCATCCAGCGCCTCGATGTCGGCACCGGCGACGAGGCGGCGGCGTTCAAGCGCGACCTCGAACTGGCGACCTTCCAGGTTGCCAGCGTCGAGGCCAAGCCCGCCAAGCGCCACCCCGCACCCCCCTTCACGACGTCGACCCTGCAGCAGGAAGCCTCGCGCAAGCTCGGAATGGCGCCGGCCCAGACCATGCGGGCCGCCCAGAAGCTCTACGAGGGCGTCGAGATCGACGGCGAGACGGTCGGCCTGATCACCTATATGCGGACCGACGGCGTCGACATGGCGCCCGAAGCCATCGCCGACGTGCGCCGGGTGATCGGCAAGGAATACGGCGAGCGCTATCTGCCGGGTGCGCCGCGGAAATACAGCGTCAAGGCCAAGAACGCCCAGGAGGCGCACGAGGCCGTGCGCCCCACCGACATGAGCCGCCTGCCGAAGACGGTGGCCCGCACCGTCGATGCCGAGCAGGCCCGGCTCTACGAGCTGATCTGGACCCGCACGGTGGCGAGCCAGATGGAATCGGCCGAGTTGGAGCGCACCACGGTCGACATCGTCGCCCAGGTCGGCCCGCGCAAGCTGGAGCTGCGCGCCACCGGCCAGGTGGTGAAGTTCGACGGCTTCCTCACCCTCTACCAGGAGGGCAAGGACGACGAGGAGGACGAGGACGGCCGGCGCCTGCCGCCGATGAGCGCGGGCGATCCGCTCAAGCGCGAGCGCATCGCCTCGACCCAGCATTTCACCGAGCCGCCGCCGCGCTACTCCGAGGCCAGCCTCGTCAAGCGCATGGAGGAGCTCGGCATCGGCCGGCCCTCGACCTACGCCGCCGTGCTGCAGACCCTGCGCGACCGCGAATACGTGCGGATCGAGAAGAAGCGCCTGGTGGCGGAGGACAAGGGCCGCCTCGTCACCGGCTTCCTCGAGAGCTTCTTCAAGCGCTACGTGGAGTACGACTTCACCGCCGAGCTCGAAACCCAGCTCGACCGGGTCTCCAACGCCGAGATCGACTGGCGCGAGGTGCTGCGCGATTTCTGGCGTGATTTTTCCGCCGCGATCCTGGGCACAAAGGAACTGCGCGTCACCGAGGTGCTCGATGCCCTCAACGACCTGCTCGGCGCCCACATCTTCCCCGAGAAGGCCGACGGCTCGAACCCACGGACCTGCCCGACCTGCGGCTCGGGCCAGCTCTCCCTCAAGCTCGGCAAGTTCGGCGCCTTCGTGGGCTGCTCGAACTACCCGGAGTGCAAGTACACCCGTCAGCTCGCCGCCTCCGGCGTCGAGGGCGACGGTGAGGGCTCCTCGGAGAACGGCGGCCAGCCGGGCACCCGCGTGCTCGGCAACGATCCCGCGTCCGGCCTGCCCGTGACGGTGCGGGACGGCCGCTTCGGTCCCTTCGTCCAGCTCGGCGAGGCCTCGACGGAGAAGGAGGCCCCGAAGCCCAAGCGCTCCTCGATCCCGAAGGGCACCAGCCCGTCCTCGGTCGACCTGGACATGGCCCTGAAGCTGCTGTCGCTTCCCCGTGAGGTGGCGAGGCACCCGGAGACCGGCGAACCGATCCTGGCCAATCTCGGCCGCTTCGGACCTTACGTGCAGCACGGCAAGATGTACGCCAATCTCGGGCGCGACGACGACGTGCTGGAGATCGGCGCCAACCGGGCCATCGACCTCATCGTGGCCAAGGAGCAGGGCGGCGGCCGGCGCGGTCCGGCCTCCGATCCCGGTCGCGCGCTCGGCGAGCACCCGGAGACCGGCAAGCCGATCGTGGTCAAGTCGGGCAAGTACGGCCCCTACGTCACCGACGGCAGCACCAACGCGACGCTGCCCAAGACCCTAGCGGCCGAGGAGATCGGGCTCGCCCAGGCGCTGGAGCTGATCGCCGCGCGGGAAGCCGCCGGCGGGGGCAAGAAGAAGGCTCCGGCGCGCAAGGCTGCGGGTGCGAAGGCGCCGGCCAAGAAGGCGCCGGCAAAGAAGGCTGCGGCCAAGAAGGCGCCGGCCAAGAAAGCGGCCGCCGAGAAGGCGCCGGCGAAGAAGGCGGCGGACGGCGATGAACCGGCCGCGAAGTCGACGGCGAAGGCGGTTGCGGCCAAAAAGCCAGCGAAAAGCGCCGCCGACACGCCCACGGCGGCGGCCCGCAAGAAGGCGTGAGCGCCCGCTCTGGCATCGGCTGCGTCCCACCCCGCGACCGCTGAGGTTTCCTGACAAACCTCTCGGTCGCGGGCCGGGGCGCTCTCCCGAACGGCAACGGTCCGCTTCGGTTCCTGGCTGATTCCGGGCCGTACCCGTCGGGGGCTGGCGGTCGTGGAGGTCGATGGCGGCGCCGATCCGCACGCAGAGCCGTCCTGGCGTGCCGCCCGCGCGCCCTGCCGCTTCCGGGGCGATCCACGCGCGTCATCGCTCTGCCGGGTGAGTTTGATGGTCGGCGACGGTCGCCGGGCGCCTTCACGGACCGCCCCCGTCGCAGGGACACGTTCGGTGGAGGACGGAAGACCCGGAACGGTTGCGTTCCGGACGGGGTGAGGCCAGGCTGCCCGAGCTTGGGCCAAAGCCCTTCGTCCAGCCATCCTGTCCTCCGATCGACGGCGGAATGCCCCATGCACGTTTGGGTGATGTTCCGGTTGGTGGGTCTTGGGGGACTCGCCGCGCTTTGGGTTGCAGGCGTGCCGCTTCGGGCCGCGGACTATGCCGGCGTCGATCTACGGATACCGATTGCGGCGCAGGAGGGCGGCAGCCTCGAGGCCGTCATGGTGCTCCCGCTCGGCGGCGGCCGGCATCCTCTCGTCATCCTCAGCCACGGATCACCCCGTGAGGCGCGCGACCGCCCCGGCATGAGCGCGCGCGGGATGATGCCGCAACTGGTGGCGTTCGCCCGGCGCGGCTTCGTCGCCGTGAGTGTCCTGCGTCGGGGTTACGGCACCTCGGTCGGACCCTGGGCAGAAGGCTCCGGGCCCTGCGAGAAGGCCGATTACGCCCGATCGGCTCGGGCGGGCGCGGCCGATATCCGGACGGCGATCGCGTTCATGACCCGCCGCGATGATGTCGATATCACCAGGATCGTCGCGGTGGGGCAATCGGCCGGAGGCTTCGCCACCGTGGCGCTCACGGCCGATCCACCCTCCGGTCTCGTGGCAGCGATCAGCTTCGCCGGCGGCCGCGGCTCGCGCCCACCCGACTCGGTCTGTGACGAGGACGCGCTGGTTCGCGCCTTCGGGACCTTCGGACGACGGTCTCACGTACCGATGCTGTGGATCTATACCGAGAACGACCGCTATTTCGGGCCGGCTCTGGCGCGGCGGTTCCGTGCGGCCTTTCAGGACTCTGGCGGGCAGGTCAGCTTCGTCGCCGCTCCGGCCTTCGGGTCAGATGGTCACGCCCTGTTCTCGGCTCCGAACGGTCGGGACATCTGGATGCCCATCGTCGAGGCGTTCCTAGTCCGGCAGGGTCTTCATCTTCCGGCGGTCCGTCCTTCGACACCCTCGTCGCTGAAGCCTCCGAAATCCCTCGGCGCTGCCGGGCAGGCCGCTTTCGGGACTTATCTCGACAGCCCCGGCAGCAGGGCCTTTGCCGTGTCCGCCACGGGCGGATATGGCTGGCGCACCGGACGCGTTTCGGCTCTTGAGGCGCGCGACGGCGCCCTCGCGAATTGTGCGCGTGCCACCGGCACGATCTGCCGGCTCCATGCCGTCGACGACGCCTATGTGGTCGATCCATGAACCCGGACGCCCGTCACGATCCGGGCCGTCACACCTGTGCCATGCGATCGGGTTAACGGGCGAGGTTGCCGCCAGCCTCTACGGACCGCCCCATGACCGAACCGACGCGAACCCGCTCGCAGGCCGCCGAGGCCGCCGAGGATCGCGGCTCCAACGCCAGCGCCAACCCGACCTTCGGCGACGTGGTGGCGGCGCGCTTCGACCGGCGCGACCTCCTGCGCGGGCTGCTCGGCGTCGGCGCCATCGCGGCGGTGGTGACGCCGCGTGCACTGGCCGCCGGTGCGGCCCAGGCGGCCAGCGCGCGCTTTCCGTTCGAAGAAATCGAGGCCGGGTCGGACGCGCACCATCACGTCGCCGCCGGGCACGATGCCGACATCCTGATCCGCTGGGGTGACCCGGTGCTGCCCGGTGCGCCGACCTTCGACCCGCACCAGCAATCGGCGGCGGCCCAGGCCCAGCAGTTCGGCTACAACAACGACTTCGTCGGCTACTTTCCGATGCCGGGGGCGGCCGACCCGGCGGCGCACGGCCTCCTCGTGGTCAACCACGAATACACCAACGAGGAACTGATGTTCCCCGGCCTGGGGCGCCAGGACACTCGGGCGGCCGCGTTCAAGGGCATGACCCGGGACCTCGTCGACATCGAGATGGCGGCCCATGGCGGCTCGGTCATCGAGATCCGCCGCACCGATGGCCGGTGGGCGGTGGTGCCGGATTCGCCCTACGCCCGCCGCATCACGGCGCAGACTCCGATGATGCTGACCGGCCCCGCCGCCGGCACGGAGCGGATGAAGACGGCGGCCGACCCCGGCGGGCGGGCGGTTCTCGGCATGATCAACAACTGCGCCGGCGGCACGACGCCCTGGGGCACCTGGCTGACCTGCGAGGAGAACATCAACTACTACTTCTCCGGCACGCTGCCGGAGGCCTCGCCCGAGGCCCCCAACCACAAGCGTTTCAACCTGCCGGCCGGCGCCTATGCGTGGGGCCGATTCCACGAGCGCTTCGACGTCTCGCGCGCGCCCAACGAGCCCAACCGCTTCGGCTGGGTGGTGGAGATCGACCCATTCGATCCCCAATCGACCCCGAAGAAGCGTACGGCGCTCGGCCGCTTCAAGCACGAGGGCGCCGCCGGCATCGTCGCCCGGGACGGCCGCTACGTCATCTACCAGGGCGACGACGAGCGCTTCGACTACGTCTACAAGTTCGTCACCGCCGGGCGGGCCGACAGCGGCGACCGCGATCTCCTCGATGCGGGCACGCTCCACGTTGCCCGCTTCGAGGCCGACGGGCGCGGCACCTGGATGCCGCTGGTGTTCGGCGAAGGGCCGCTGACGCCCGAGAACGGCTTTGCCTCCCAAGCCGACGTGGTGATCGGCGCCCGGCTCGCCGCCGACCGGCTCGGGGCCACCAAGATGGACCGGCCCGAGGATGTCGAGGCCAGCGCCAAGACCGGCAAGGTCTACGTGATGCTGACCAACAACGGGAAGCGCAAGGCCGACCAGACGGACGCCGCCAATCCCCGCGCCGATAACCGTTTCGGCCACATCGTCGAACTCACCCCCGACGACGGCGACCACGCCGCCACGGGCTTCACCTGGGAAATCCTGGTCCGCTGCGGCGACCCCGGTATCGCTGCGGTGGGCGCCACCTTCTCGTCCGCCACCACGACGAACGGCTGGTTCGGCATGCCGGACAATTGCGCCGTCGACGGGCTCGGCCGGCTCTGGGTCGCCACCGACGGCAATGCCCCCTCGCGCACCGGCCGCAACGACGGCATCTGGGCGATGGAGACCGAAGGGGCGGGCCGCGGCACGGGCAAGCACTTCTTCCGCGTGCCCAACGGCGCCGAGATGTGCGGCCCCTATTTCACCCCCGACGACACCACCTTCTTCGTGGCCGTGCAGCATCCCGGCGAGGCCGACGAGGAGGACCCGAAGGCGGTGCCCGCCACCTTCGAGGCGCCCGCCACCCGCTGGCCCGACTTCGACCCGGCGATGCCGCCGCGCCCCGCCGTGGTGGCGATCACGAAGCGGGGCGGTGGCCGCGTCGGGACCTGAAAGATCGGGCTGTCCCGCCCGTAAGGCGGCTCCGCCACGGTGAGGCCTTCTTAACCACCCCCATACCATGTCATGGGGTGGTACGTTTCGTGCGGCGGAGGCTCCGAGCCCCAGCCCCTGCGAGACGGGAACCCCTTTCTGTTTCCGGTTTGTTCCGGTATGGTGAGAGGATGAAGGCGAATGCTGCACGGTCTCCCTCTGCGATCCGGTCCGCGAAGCCCGCGGCCGCACCATCCCCGGCGCGAGGCGCTCCGGTGAGCGACCCCGCACGCGATCTCTTCGCCGGCGGCAAGCCTCCCGTGCCGAAGCCCCCTGCCTCGAAACCCGCCGAGCGACGCAAGCTCGACGCCGTGGCGCCGCTTCCGCCCGTCTCGGCGGAAGCCGGCTACGACGCCTCCGACATCGAGGTGCTGGAGGGGCTGGAGCCGGTGCGCCGCCGCCCCGGCATGTATATCGGCGGCACCGACGAGCGCGCCCTGCACCACCTCTTCGCCGAGGTGATCGACAATTCGATGGACGAGGCGGTGGCGGGCCATGCCAGCTTCATCGAGGTGGAGCTGGAGGAGAGCGGCCACCTCGTGGTCACCGATAACGGCCGCGGCATCCCGGTCGATCCGCATCCGAAATACCCCACCAAGTCCGCCCTGGAGGTCATCATGACCATCCTGCACGCGGGCGGTAAGTTCGACTCGAAGGTCTACGAGACATCCGGAGGTCTGCACGGCGTCGGCATCTCGGTGGTCAACGCCCTCTCGGACGAACTCGAGGTCGAGGTCGCCCGCAGCCAGACCCTCTATCGCCAGACCTTTTCGCGCGGACATGTGCAGGGGCCGCTGGAAACCGTCGGCCGGGTGCAGAATCGGCGCGGGACGCGGGTCCGCTTCCATCCCGACGCCGAGATCTTCGGCGCTCTCAAGTTCGACCCGCGCCGCCTCTTCAAGATGGCGCGCTCCAAGGCCTACCTGTTCGGCGGAGTCGAGATCCGCTGGCGCTGCGCTCCTGCCCTGCTGGAGGGCCTGGACGACGTGCCGGCCGAGACCGTGCACCGCTTCCCCGGGGGCTTGCGCGACTATCTCGCCCGCGATCTGGAGGGCAAGGAACTCGTCACCGACGCGATCTTCTCGGGCAAGATCACCAAGCCGGGCGGGCACGGCTCCCTCGAATGGGCCGTCGCCTGGATGGTCACCGACGACGGTGTCTCGGCCTCCTACTGCAACACCATTCCGACCGCCGAGGGCGGCACCCACGAGAGCGGCCTGCGCGTCGCCCTGCTGCGGGCCCTGCGCGAGCATGCCGAGCGCGTCGGCCAGGCCAAGCGCATGACTGCGGTGACCACCGACGACGTGATGGCGACCTGCGCCTCGATGCTCTCGGTGTTCATCCGCGAACCCGAGTTCCAGGGCCAGACCAAGGACAAGCTCGCCACCGTCGAGGCCTCGCGCATCGTCGAGACCGCGATCCGCGACGCCTTCGACCATTGGCTCGCCGCCTCCCCGGCCCAGGCCAACAAGCTCCTCGACTGGGTGATCGACCGGGCGGAGGAGCGCCTGCGCCGGCGGCAGGAGAAGGAGGTTGCGCGCAAGTCCGCCACCCGCAAGCTGCGGCTGCCGGGCAAGCTCGCCGACTGCTCCAAGGCCGGCATGGCCGGCTCGGAGATCTTCATCGTCGAGGGTGACTCGGCCGGCGGTTCGGCCAAGCAGGCGCGCGACCGCGCCACCCAGGCGATCCTGCCCTTACGCGGCAAGATCCTGAACGTGGCCTCGGCCAGCCGCGACAAACTCGGCGCCAACCAGCTGATTTCCGACCTGACCCAGGCGCTCGGCTGCGGCACCGGCACCGGCTACCGCTCGGAAGACCTTCGCTACGAGAAGGTGATCATCATGACGGACGCCGACGTCGACGGCGCCCACATCGCCTCGCTGCTGATCACGTTCTTCTACCGGCAGATGCCCAAGCTCATCGATCGCGGACACCTCTACCTGGCGATCCCGCCGCTCTACCGGATCAGCCAGGGCGCCAAGACCGCCTATGCCCGCGACGACGATCACAAGGTCCAGCTGATCAAGACGGTGTTCAAGAACGGCAAGGTCGAGATCGGCCGCTTCAAGGGCCTCGGCGAGATGATGCCGGCGCAGCTGAAGGAGACCACCATGGACCCGAAGAAGCGTACGCTGCTGCGGGTCGAGGTCCTGGACGAGGCGCGCGATTCCACCGGCGATGCGGTCGAGCGCCTGATGGGCAACAAGCCCGAGGCCCGCTTCACCTTCATTTCCGAACGTGCCGCCTTCGCCGACGGGGCGGAACTCGACATCTGAGGATGGATTGTGCCCGCCCGTCCGGACCTCCGGAGGGGCGCGGCCGGTGATCGGTCGGCGCCTTCGTTCGCTGGGGTTCAGACGGAAGAAGAGGCTAGACGCAAGAAAGCCCGGCCGCGAGGCCGGGCTTTCTTGTTGGAGGAAGTCTCGCGCGACCCGAATGGGTCGCGCGAGATGCCGCCGGATCGGGTCCTAGTACGAGCCGAACTTGTAGTTCAGGCCGGCGCGGACGACGGCGAACTCGGTGCCGCTGTTGCGGTTGGAGAAGCCGGGCTGGCGGTAGAGGACGTTGTTGGTGTCGTAGGCGTAGACGCCGGCGTTGCGGTTGTTGTT
>NZ_LMNJ01000008.1:0-123942 GCF_001423325.1 Methylobacterium sp. Leaf113 | reverse complement strand
ACGTGCGCCGTCGAGATCGTGATCCCGCGCGCCTTCTCCTCGGGAGCCTTGTCGATCTGGTCGTAGGCCGTGAACGTCGCACCGCCCGACTCCGCCAGAACCTTSGTGATCGCCGCCGTCAGAGACGTCTTGCCGTGATCAACGTGACCGATCGTGCCGATGTTGCAGTGCGGCTTCGTACGCGCGAATTTCTCTTTGGCCATCGTCTCTTTCCTGCGGCAAGCTCACACGAGCGGTCGCCCGGGCTGTCGCTCGACGCGATGTCGAGCCGGGCGAAAGACGGTGGCTCGCTTAGAGGCTTGCCGTCCTTTGATCAAGGGCTTTGCCAAATTCGGGCCGGCCGCGCTCTACGGAACCGGGCGCCGTACCGGCGATGCGGCGAGGAGCGCGGCCTTGTCGAGGCCGAGTGCCGCGGCGATCTCGTCCAGGGCCCGCGCCTCCACGTCGACGATTCCATCAAGGTCGGCCACATCCGCGGCGATGAGGAAGGTCGCCTCGCGGTCCTCCTGCCCCCGGCCCTCGATGGCGGCGACGAGGCGCAGGTTTTCGGCCCGGCCGGCCCGCGTCCTGGCCCGGGCGATCCCGTCATAAAGTTCGCTTTCCAGCATCAGCCGGTCGTAGCCCTTCTCGAGGATCGGGTTGGCCTGCATGCCCGCCAACGCCATGTCGAACTCCTCGCTCGCGACTTCCCCGTCGGCCACGATCACGTTGGCGGCGGCCGAGACCATGGCCTGCATCAACGCCTTGTCACCCGCATAGGCCGTCACGGTCTGGCTGAACCGGCTGACGAGATCCTGGAAAATGGTCATGGCAGCCTTGGCAGCGGTCGGGTCGGTGAGAATGGGGGCGTCGACGTAGCGGAGAGGCTTTGCCGGTCCGGCGCCGGATGACAAGCGGGGCGAACGATTTCGGGTCCTGTGCGACGGGGTCAAAACATCGCCACCAGGGCGATCCCGGCGATCATCAGCAGGCCTCCGAGGAGGCGCCAGACGGTCACGCCGTGCTGCTCGAACCCGATCCAGCCGAAATGATCGAGGAGCATCGACGTCACGACTCCGGCCGTCACCAGGAGACCGAAATAGGGCGCGGCCCCGATGGTCTGGGCTACGAAGAGCTGGGACAGGATGAGGAGCGCCCCCAGGGTGCCGCCGAGCCAGGCCCAGGGCGGCACGGACCGGATCTCGTCGACGGTCGGCAGGGCGAAGCGGCCAAGCATCAGGCCGACAACCAGCAGGGTCCCGGCGCCGACCAGCGAAACAACGATGGCCGCCGCGAAGGGCTGCCCCAGGGATTTCGACAGGGTCGCGTTGGTTCCCGACTGGACCGCGTTGGCGATGCCGGCCACGAGGGCGAAGCCATAGAGGAGCCACATGGGGAATCCTGGAGAATCCTGGGCGGGAAAATGGGCGGGAAAATGGGCGAGGAAACGGACGATGAAGTGCGTGGTGAACGGGCGTGGATGTCACCGTGATCCTGTGATCGATCCTTGGCGGCGGCGTCGGATCGTCTAAGACCGTCGGGACCATCCGGCGCAGCGGGCCCGATGGCGAAGAATCGGGCTACCTGGGGGATCTGGGCATGGACGAGGGACAGGTGCCGTTCGCGGTGCATGCGATGCCGGAGCCGGGGGAGCGCCGTGTGGCCGAGCCACGCGATCTCCGCTTCGTGCTTCGTGACGCGACGGACGCGGCCCATCGTCGCCTCGATGCGGGGTTTGCCGCTCACGACCTGACGCGCCGTGCGGATTACGTCGCCTTCCTGTCGGCGATGTCCGGTCCCTTCTGGCAGATCGAGGGATGGCTCGACGGGATCGAGGCCGCGTTCCTGCCGACCGACTGGCCCGTGCGCCGCCGCTTTCGCGAGCTTCGTGCCGACCTGGAAGGTCTGGGGCTTGCATTCGATCCCGCCGCAGGCGCCGAATCCGGAGCCGAGAGGCCGTCTGAGGCCGAGGCGCCGGGTCTGCTCTACGTTCTGGAGGGATCGCGCCTCGGCGGTCAGGTCCTGCTGCGACAAGTCGTGACCAGCATCGATCCGCAGGTTCGGGCGAATGCCCGCTTCCTGAGCCATGGCGAGGGCCAGCGCCTGTGGCCGAGCTTCGCCGCCTGGTTGGGAGCCCGCCCCGCGGAAGGGCACGAGGCCGCTATTCGGGGCGCGCATCGCGCCTTCGCGCTGTTCGCAGCGGCGCAATCTACGGGATAGACCATCGCTCTGCCGGCTCTGCGCCGCGGCGGCCGACGCATCGGCGATGCTGGGCCGCAAGATGTCACTGCCTTCCGGGAAGAGACGCCAGGGCCCGGCGCAGGGTGTCGGCCGTATAGGGCTTCTTGATCATCATCACGGCGCCGAGTTCGGGCGGGATGCGGAAGCTCTCGCCGTAGCCCGTGGCGAAGACGAACGGAATTCCGGAGGCCAGCAGGCGACGCGCGACCGGTAGGCTCGTCTCCGATCCGAGATTGACGTCCAGAAGCGCAAAGCTGGGGCGCGCCGCCTCGATCTGCCGCAGAGCCTCGTGGACGGAGCCTGCCATGTCGACGGCCGATGCCCCGAGAGAGGCCAGGATCTCCTCAGCCTCGAGGGCGATGATCATGTTGTCCTCGACCACCAGAACCGTGCCCGACAGGGTGATGGGATCGAGGTCCAGCATGGATTCGCGACCCGGCGCCGCCTGGGGCTGTGCAATCGGGGCCGGGCGCACATAGCGCGCCGGCACTGCGAAGCGCCCGCGCAGACCGGTCAACGCGTAGCTGATCTCCGCCTCGCCCTTCAGCTCGTACGGGATCGAGCGCTCGATCAGCGTCGTGCCGAAGCCGCGTCGGCTCGGCGGTTTCACCGGCGGGCCGCCGCTCTCGCACCAATGGATGACGAGGCAGTCCGACGGATCGCGCTCCCACGTCACGTCCACCTGCCCGGCGGCCTCCGACAGGGCGCCGTACTTCGCCGAATTGGTCATCAGTTCGTGGATGACCAGAGCGAGGGTGGAGAACGCCTGAGGTTCGAGGAGGACGTCGGTTCCCTCCAGGCGAACCCGGACCGCCTGCTGGTTGAGGTAGGCTTCGGCCTCGAGGGTGATCAGGTCGCGCAGCGAGCCCGGTCCCCAGTTCGTGGTGGTGATCTGGTCGTGTGCACGCGCGAGAGCCTGGATGCGCTCCCCGATCACGCTGGAAAACTCCTCGACGCTGGTCGCCCGCGATCGGCTCTGGGCGACGATGCCGCGGATGAGGTTCAGGATGTTGCGGACCCGATGGTTAAGTTCCGCGATCAGCAGCTCCTGGCGCTCTTGCGCGGTCTTGCGCTCCTTCTCGGCCGAATCGGTGAGCCGCAGGATGACTTCGAGCAGCGTGATCCGCAGCGCCTCGGCGATGCGCAGGTCCGCCGCGCTCCAGGGCGCGGACTGGCCGCGCACGACTTCGGTCCAGGCCTCGAAGCTCTTGCGGGGGGTGAGACGCAGGCCGTTCGGGCCGAGCGATGCGGGCTTTTCCGGATTGCCGGCCCAGGTCACCGTCCGGGCGATCTCGGTCCGGAAGAACACCAGGAAGTCGCGCGGCGCTCGCGAGATCGGAATCGCCAGGAGACCGGCCGCCCGTTCGGTGTAGTCGGCAGCCGGCGGATGGACCGCACCGATTTCTTGCGTCGCGAAGGCCCGGCTGGTGGCGGTCCGGTTGAGGAAGCGGACCAGGCCGGTGAATTCCTCCGCCGTCGGGGTCGCACCCCGCAGGGTGATCTGCCCGTTCACCCACACTCCGATGCCGTCGCAGGTGACGATGCCGGCAATGTCGTCGAGGAAGTCGGTGATATTCTCCAGGCTGGTGCCGCCGGAGGCGAGGGCGCCCATGAGGCGATCGTGCAGGGCACGGGAACTTCCCTCGTAAGCCGCCTCCGCCTCGCGCTCCCGACTCTCGAGAATCAGCGAGAACATCTGGCCGAACAGCTCGGCGCCGGTCCTGCGCTCCAGGGAGATGTGGCGCGGTTCGGTATGGTGGCAGGCGAACAGGCCCCAGAGCTTGCCGCCCCGCAGGATCGACACCGACAGGGAGGCCGCCACCCCCATGTTGCGCAGGTATTCGAGGTGGATCGGAGACACCGTCCGCAGCGTGCTCATCGACAAGTCGAGCGGGCGCCCGTGCGGGTCGCGCTGCGGCAGCACGGCGACCGGCTCGGCATCGACATCGGCGATGATGCGCAGCCAGTTGCGCTCGTAGAGGGCGCGCGCCTGCTTCGGGATGTCAGAGGCCGGGTAATGCAGTCCAAGATAGGGATCCAGGCTGGACCGCGCGGATTCGGCGATGACCACGCCCGAGCCATCGGGATCGAAGCGGTAGACCATCACCCGGTCGAAGCCGGTCAGCGCGCGCATCTGGCGCGCGGCCTCGCGGCAGAAGGGATCGAATCCGATGGTCTGCTGCAGCCGCCCGACCATGCTGCGGACGAGGTTGCCGGCGTTGAGATGCTCGCTGACGCTCGGCTCCATCTCCATGACGATGGCCCCATCGGAGAGGTGCAGGGCGATGTCGTAGGGTGTGCCGCCCGGTCGCAGGGGGGTGCCGAAGATCCGGTCGATGGCGTCGGGTCCGCGCAGGGCCTGCAGATGGCCGCGGATCAGGTGGATCGTCTCCCCGTCGATCAGGTCGGACAGGGGAAGTCCGAGGAGATCCGGCTCCAACAGACCGAGACGGACGGCCGCGTTCTCCGACGCGCGAACCACGATCCAGTCCGACGAGACGGCGATCAGGAAACCGAAGGGCTGAACCGCACCCAGGATGTGGATCGGCTCACGGTCGCAGGATGACAGATCCAGGGGCTGGGTTCGTTCTGCGTGATCCGTCATCAGGTCTGGTGTGCTGGGGGCCGCTGGTACCGGAGGGTGGCGCGCCCCGGGAACAACGACAGAACACCGGGAAAGTCCCGTCGATTGTCGGGGACCGGACGCAAATCCTTCGCAAATGTGACGGTCAGGCAACGCTTGCACCGAAAAGAGCAACGCATGTCCCGAAGCGAAAAGGGTTCGTCCAGCGGGAAAGACCGGGTGCGGCCGGTCATGGCCGTTCGCCGCTGCCGTGGAGAACGGCCGCGACCAAAGTCGTGCCGATCAGGTAGGCCGCAAGCGCAAGCGCCGCGCTCTCGACCCAGAAGCCGGCACGGCCCGGAACCAGGCCGAAGACCGCGATGCCGGCGGCGGCTGCGACGACCGCGACCAGAACCACCGCGATCCCGCGGGCCATCGGCGTTCGGGGAAGTCCCGTCAGCCAACCGACGGCGGCTCCGAGAAGGGCGCTGGCGACCAGCACGGGCCACAGCAACGTCATCAGAAGGGGCACGGATTCTGCCTCGCGTCGCGCGTCATGACCGGTTCGCGATTCCCACGCCCTCGGCGGCGGGCCGTACTGTCCCGCCCGCTGCGATCGCCACCTGGTCCGGTCGCAAGCCGGCCTGAAGCAGGTAGTCGACGATCGCCAGGGCCCGCTGCTGGGCGAGGTCCGGCCCCGGTTCCGCCGTTGCTGCCGGCTTCGCGTCGGTCTGACCCGGCGCGCGTTTGGCCGAGTCGGTTTTCGGCGCGGTCTTTGGTGCCGTCTTCGGGGCGGTCTTGGCGAGGGACTTGTCCTTCGAGTCCTGCTTGTCCGAGCCCTTGTCACCCGGCCTCTTGACGGTCTCCAGCTTTTCCAAACGCGTGGCTTCCAGGGACGCGGTGCTTTCCACCGCCGATTCGACAGTGGGCTTGTCGACTGCAGTCTTGTCGAGGGTGGAATTGGCGACAGCAGTCTTGGCCGATGCCGCGGGGTCGCTCGGATCGCCATGGCCGGTGATGAGGAGCCGTAGGGTCGGGCAAGTCTTCGCCAACGCGGCGATCGCATCGAGACGTGGATAGAAGGCCGGTTTCAGCGTGGCGCTTCCCGGCGAGAACACAGGGCCCGGGCCGGCCGCGCCGGCGTCGAACGCGGTCACGCAGGCCTCGGGCGTCCGGACCGCTGTCGTCCCGGGGGTGGTCAGCGTGGTCTCGGCAATCCAGCCCTGTGGCATCGCCGCCGACAGATCGACCGCGATGCGCCGGGCACCCTGCGGGTAAAGGCTCTCGCCCGTCAGGGTCACGGAGCGGTCGGCGATGCGGGCCTCGCCCGTGGCCAGGAGCGTGAAGGAGCCCGCGGTGACCTGAAGCGCGCGGGCGAGTTCGGCCGGCGCCCCCTGCCCCAGGCGGGTCCTGTCGATCAGGCGTTCGCGAAACAGCCGCGCCCGCAAGGTGCCGAGCAGCGCCTCCCGGGTTGCGGTATCCGGAAGGTGCCCGGTCAGGGTGACGCTGTCTCCATCGCGCCGCATCGCTACCCGATAGGGCGAGAGCGGACGTGTGGTCAGGGCCACGTCGCCGCGCGCGAGGCCGGCGGGCAATCCGGTGCGCAGCAGGGTGTCGATGTCGGGGATCGCCTGTGCGTCCAGGGCGACTCCGCTGAGCGAGACGCGCGCCTCGGCCACGGTGACGCTGCCCTCCTGCATCAGGCCAGCGAGCTGCAGCGCCACGCGTGCCATCGCGGCCGCATCGATCTCCGGCGGGAGTCCGCGGGCGCTGCGCATCCGATCCGTGACTTGGCCGTTCTCCGCTGCGGCCGCCGCTTCGCCGCGAATCTCGGCGCGCACCGCGTCCGACACCACGTAGCCGGACAGGTCCAGTCCGCCTTCGGCGGTGCGCGTCACGACGAAGCGGAAGTTGGGAATCATAGCCGGGAGAATCGCGATCCGGCCGAGGCTGTAGCCCGTCGGCAGGTCGGTGAGGGCTGCTCTCAGGGCCTCGTCGTCCGACACCGACGCCGCCACTCCGAGGATGGAAAGCCGCGTGTCCTCCAGCATGATCCGGCTGCCGGGCGTGAGGGCACGCAGGCGGGCCAGGGCGTAGGTGGCGGCGGCGGTGAAGTCCGGCGGGCCCCCGAGGGCGGCATGGGCCTGGTCTCGCAGGGGTGTTCCCGGCTCCAGCGCCGGGGCGAGTTGCTCGGCCAAGGCTCCAACCCCGATCTCGGCCGGGCGCGATCCCGTCAGGTCGACCCCGTCCCGGCTTCGCGTCGCGATCCAGACGAAGGGCGAGGCCAGCGCCACCAATCCGACCGGCCCGACCAGACGCCGAACGCCGGGGAGGGCGGCGAGGCGCCGATGCGCGGTGTCGCGGGTCGCGGCATCGGGCGCCTCACCGTTGAGGATGAGGTCGCGCCCGGCGACCGCGACGCGCAACCACGGCTCCGCACCGGGTTCGGCCGTCGCCCGCGCGATCGCATCGGCCTCCGCGCCGAGGCGATCCTCGACGCGCGGCGTGATCCAGGCGGCGGAGACGCCCAGGATCGCTGCGAGCCCGGGCAGACCGACGGCCCAGCCGAGGCGACGGCATCGGTCGCGAAATGGAGAGGCGGCGGACACGTCGGACCCCGGTGGCAGGTGGCGCATGGAAGCGGGCGCACGTCGATGGTATTCCACAGGCGCATCGCGGCATCATGAAGGCCGATGGCCGCTCATGCGTCGCGCAGCATCTCCAGTTCGAGCCATCGGTCCTCGGCTTTCGCGAGTTCGGTCTCGGCGACCCTGAGGAGATCCGAAGCCTTCGCGAAGCGTGCCGGGTCGCGGGCATAGAGGCCCGAATCGGCCAGAACCTCGCGCAGCTTGCCGATATCCGCCTCGAGCTTCTTCATCCGGTCCGGCAGGGTCTTCAACTCGTGCTGGTCCTTGAAGCCGAGCTTCGACTTGCCGGCCGACGTCCCAATCTCCGGGGTCTTCGCACGGTCTCGCGCATCCCCGCGCGACTCAGCCTTTCCGGCGCGCTGCGCGACGGCGCGGGCCTGCACGCCCTCCCCGCGCTGGGCGATCATGTCGGTGTAGCCGCCGGCATATTCGACCCAGGCCCCCTCCCCCTCGCTGACGAGAACGCTCCCGACGACGCGGTCGAGAAAGTCTCGGTCGTGGCTCACCAGGATCAGCGTGCCGGAATAATCCGCCAGCATCTCCTGCAGGAGGTCAAGGGTCTCCAGGTCGAGGTCGTTGGTGGGCTCGTCGAGGACGAGGAGGTTGGCGGGCTGGGCGAGCGCGCGGGCGATGAGCAGGCGGTTGCGCTCGCCGCCCGAAAGCACGCTCACCGGAGTGCGTGCCTGCTCCGGGGCGAACAGGAAGTCCTTGAGGTAGCCGATGACGTGGCGGCTGACGCCGCCGACGATCACCGAATCGCCGCTACCGCCGGTCAGGACCTCGGTGACCGTCATGCTTGGCTCCAGCACGGCGCGAGCCTGGTCGAGGAGCATCATCTTGAGGTTGGTGCCGAGCGCCACCGTGCCCGAATCCGGCGGTACCTGCCCGGTGAGCAGGTTGATCAGGGTGGTCTTTCCGGCCCCGTTGGCGCCCACGATGCCGAGGCGGTCGCCGCGCATCACCCGCAGCGACAGATCGTCGACGATCCGGCGTTCTCCGTAGGCCTTGGCCGCGTGCTTGGCCTCGATCACCAGGGCACCGGAGCTCTCGGCCTCGGTCGAGGTCATGGTGGCGGTGCCCACGGGGCGCCGGTCGTCGCGACGCTCCTTGCGCAGCGCATGCAGGTTGCCGAGCCGGCGCACGTTGCGCTTGCGCCGCGCGGTGACGCCGTAGCGCAGCCAGTGCTCCTCGTCGGCGATCTTGCGCTCGAGCTTGTGGCGGTCGCGCTCCTCCTCCTCGAAGAAGGCGTCGCGCCAGGCCTCGAAGGTGGAGAAGCCCTGCTCGATACGCCGGGTCACACCGCGGTCGAGCCAGATCGTGGTCTTCGACAGGGCTGAGAGGAACCGCCGGTCGTGGCTGATCAGCACCAGGGCGCCACGCACGCTCTTGAGTTCGGATTCGAGCCACTCGATGGCCGGCAGGTCGAGGTGGTTGGTGGGCTCGTCGAGGAGCAGGATGTCGGGCTCGGGGGCCAGGGCCTGGGCCAGGGCGACGCGGCGTCCTTCGCCGCCCGACAGGCTGCGCGGGTTCTCCGCGCCGGTGAGGCCCAGGCTCTCCAGCAGGTAGCGGGCGCGATAGGCGTCGTCGTCGTGGTTGAGCCCGGATTCGACGAAATCGAGGGTCGTCTCGAAGCCCGAGAAGTCCGGCTCCTGAGCCAGGTACCGGATGGTGGTGCCTGGCTGAATGAAGCGTTTGCCCCTGTCGGGCTCGACGTGCCCGGCGGCGATCTTCATCAGGGTCGACTTGCCCGAGCCGTTACGCCCGACGAGGCAGGTGCGTTCGCCGGGCGAGATCGCGAGTTCGGCGCGCTCGATCAGCGGCGTTCCGCCGAAGGTGAGCGCGACGTCTTGGAGGGTGAGGAGCGGAGGAGCGGCCATGGGGCCGGCTTATGGCAGCGACAGCGCCTCCGAACAAACCCGCAATCCGGGCGGGCTCACATCGTCGGGTTGGCGGGACCGGTCGGCATCGGGTCCGGGGCGATGGCGGGGCCGATATCCGGATCGTTGACCGGGATCTCGGTGGGCGTCACGTCCGGGGCCTCGGTGGGCGTCGTACCCGGCACGTCGGTGCCGGGGGTGTCGGGGCCGGGCGCCGGTGTCCGGGGGGCCTCGTAAGGCGTCTCAGGCACCGGGGCTTCCGGGATCTGGCCGGGGTTCGACATCGCTTAGCGCCTCTCAGAGCCTCAGGAACGGACCGGTGGAACAGTCCGCCCCGGAGGGAGGTTCCGAGCGGCGGCGGCCCGCCTTCACTTCCCGCTCGCCGTCACTTCTTGGTCAGGAGCAGATTGCCCTCGCTGCCGAGCTTCTTCTGGATCTGCTGTGCGAACAGGGCCAGCAGCAGGGGCAGCCGGACCTCGACCCGCACGGTCTCGGGGCGGACATCCACCTGCCCGTCGACCTTCTGGCCCAGGGCCGCCATGGCGAAATCGAGCCGGTCGTTGGTCCAGGCCATCTTTTCGACGGCGACACCCGCCTTGGCGAACAGCCCGTCCGCCTGGGTGATGCCATCCGCGATGCGCCGGCGGGCCTCGGCCAGGCCGAGTTCATGAGGGATTTCGACGATCAGCGGCTTTGCCATGGGGTTCTGAGCTCTCGGTTCTGCCGGCGAGATGGGGCCGGCCGGTCCATCTCACAACGCCGACCGGCCCGATAAGCTCAGTTCCCCACGAGCTCAGGTCATCACGCGCTCAGTTCACCACGTGCTTAGTTCACCACGCTCAAGGCGACATAGGTCGTGCCGCCCATCCCGAGCGCACGGGCCGAGCCCCGAGCAAGATCGATGATTCGACCGCGCACGAAGGGGCCGCGATCGTTGATGCGTACCACCACGGAGCGGCCATTGCGCTTGTTCTCGACCCGGACTCGGGTGCCGAACGGCAGGCTGCGGTGGGCGGCCGTCATCCCGTTCGGATTGAAGCGCTCGCCGTTCGCCGTCCGGTGCCCGCTCGCATACCAGGACGCGGCGCCGCTCTGGGCGCTGGCTGGTTGAACGGCGGCGAGTGTCACGACGGTCCCGATGATGGCAGCGGCCCCACGAACAGGCTTGATAGTCATCCGCATTCCCTTTGTTGTTTCGGATGGCCGGCAAAATGAAGCGGAACGGGGCCAAAATGAGACCGGCGAAATGTGGCCTCAGGTGCCTTGTTTGAGGCTATAACGATTTCTTAATCTCCAGTTGTGTGCGGCGATATTGTCGAATAACCGCGCGGATTCGAATGATGCGGAGGCCTTGCTGTCGCATAGATCACGCCGGTGAAAATGGGCTGTAACGGGCCCTCCGGTACAACGTTGGGCTGCGACAGAACGAAACTACCGATGCGCTGAGCGAAACCCTGTCCTGCAGGCGATCGTAGCGGGCGGACGGAGAGAATTTTTCTCCCGATCGAGCGAGAGGTGAATCCGCCGGCCCGAGCGGGTCTTGAAACGGGCCGAGATCAGGTGTGGCGTCAAGCGAGCCGTTGCCTGAGGTTGACGTGCGATGACATGGGATCTGCAAAGCCGATATTTGCAGTGACCGCCGGAATAGCCTGCTTCTGCGCGGAACGACCAACCCGGCAAAAATTGCAGCCCCAAATCGAGACGTCTTGTCGGGATGCCGGCAACCCGGCCTTTACGTTAACGGGGCCAAGGTCTGCCGGTCAGTCGCGTAACCGGTGTTTGCCATGGCTTCCCTGCGTACCGCGGTCGCCGACACCGCCGCCCGGAAAAGTGTCTCGCGTGCCGGGCGGCTCGTGTCAGCGCCGCGGATGGGTCTCGTACCCCCCGCTCAGCGTCTTCCCCTCGACGAGATTCTCGTCGGCGATTGCATCGCGGCCATGAACGCCCTTCCGGCGTCCAGCGTCGACTGCGTCTTTGCCGACCCGCCCTACAATCTCCAGCTCGGAGAGGGCTCGCTGCTGCGTCCCGACCAAAGCCGCGTCGACGCCGTCGACGACGACTGGGACAAGTTCTCGACCTTCGCCGCCTACGATGCCTTCACCCATGCGTGGCTCGCCGCCGCGCGCCGGGTGATGAAGCCGAACGCCACCCTGTGGGTCATCGGCTCCTATCACAACATCTTCCGGGTCGGCGCCACGCTGCAGGACCTCGGCTTCTGGATCCTCAACGACATCGTCTGGCGCAAGGCCAACCCGATGCCGAACTTCCGAGGCAAGCGCTTCACCAATGCGCACGAGACCCTGATCTGGGCCTCCCGCTCGGCGGACTCGAAGCGCTATACCTTTCACTACGAGGCGCTGAAGGGCGGCAACGACGACGTCCAGATGCGCTCGGACTGGTTCATCCCGCTATGCACCGGCGACGAACGCCTGAAGGGCGCCGACGGTCAGAAGGTCCACCCGACCCAGAAGCCGGAGGCGCTGCTTGCCCGCACCCTCCTGTCGGCGACCAACCCCGGCGACGTGGTGCTCGATCCGTTCTTCGGCACCGGCACCACCGGCGCCGTCGCCAAGCGTCTCGGCCGCCGCTTCATCGGCATCGAGCGTGAGACGGCCTATGCGCAAGCCGCCCGTGCCCGCATCGATGCCGTCGAGCCGCTGTCGCAGGCGGCCCTTCTGGTGGCGCCGAGCAAGCGCGCCGAGCCGCGCGTGGCCTTCCTCAGCGTCATCGAGGCGGGGCACATCCGCCCCGGTGAAACCCTTACCGACGCGCGCGGCCGCCACAGCGCCATCGTACGCCCCGACGGAACCCTGATGGCCGGGCCGGCCACGGGCTCGATCCACAAGATCGGCGCCCTGGTGCAAGGCTTCCCCGCCTGCAACGGCTGGGATTTCTGGCACGCCACCCGCGACGGCAAGCCGGTCCTCATCGACGTGTTCCGGGCCAAGATGCGCATCGCCATGGGTTCGGCGGCCTGAGCCGCGCTCGCGTTTGTCAGGGATCGGTGGAAACCGGTTATCCCGACGAGACAAGCGAAAACGAAAAACTCTAACGCGTCCGGGGTCGTCCGCGCTTGCGCGGACCGACCGGGGGTGCCGCGTCGGCCGGTGCCTCGAACCCACCCATCTCGTCGTCGATGTCCCGCGGCGGCGCCGGTGCCGGGCGTGGGGTCGGCTTCGGCACGGGACGGAAGCGCGGCTGAGGCGGTATCGATTCCGGCTCGGGGTCGGCGAAGAGCGGTGTGTCCGGCACGCTCCGCATCGCCTTCGGCCGACCGGGCCTGGCGGCCTTCTCCGGCTCGGGCTTCGGGTCGAAGGCGTGCGCCAGCACCTTCTTCATCACGCCCGGCAAGGGCTCGTCGTCGAGGTCGCGGCGCGGCGTGAAGCGCATGCCGGCGGGCGCCGCCGTGCTGAGTGCGACCTTCGCGCAGAACACCGTCAGCTCCAGGGGGAAATGCGTGAAGCCGTGCCGCACCAGCCCCGGCAGGCGCTTCCAGCGGGCATCCAGCGGCGCGTCGAGGAGGGCCTGGGCCGGGTCGTAATCCGGCTCCCACGGGCTCATGGGCGGCTCGGCCATGGCTCCCAGCAGGCCCTCGGGGGGACGTGTGCGCAGCAGGATCGCCTCGTCGCCGCTGCGGATCGCCACGAAGGCTGCGCCCCGTCGCAGCGTGCCCTTCACCGCCTTCACCTTGCGGGGGAAGGTCTCCTGCAGGCCGAGGGTGCGGGCGCGGCACGGCGCCATCCAGGGGCAGAGGGCGCAAGCTGGACGCTTCGGCGTGCAGATGGTGGCACCGAGATCCATCACGGCCTGGGCAAAGTCGCCGGGGCGGTCCGACGGCACCAGAGCCTGCGTGACGATACGGATTTCGGGGCGGGCCGCGGGCAGCGTCGTCTCGATGGCGAAGAGCCGCGTCATCACCCGCTCGACATTCCCGTCCACCGCCGCTTCCGGCTGGTCGAAGGCGATCGCCGCCACGGCGCCCGCCGTATAGGCGCCGATGCCGGGAAGCTTGCGCAGGGCCGCCGCCGTATCGGGGAACCGGCCGGCGGCCGCTACCGCCTTGGCGCAGGCGTGCAGGTTGCGGGCGCGGGAATAATAGCCGAGCCCGGCCCAGGCCGACATCACGCTCTCTTCCGGCGCCTCCGCCAAGGCTTCCACTGTGGGAAACCGCCCCAGGAACTTCTGAAAATACGGCTTCACCGCCGCGATCGTGGTCTGCTGCAGCATCACCTCCGACAGCCAGACCCGGTAAGGGTCGGGTGTCTCACCCGGCAGCGCCCGCCACGGCAGGACCCGACGATGCCGGTCGTACCAGGTCAGAAGGTCCGCGGCCTCGGGGGCGAGAGGTGTTGTGTGGGACACGGGCACCGGCGCGTGGTGGGGATGCCCGTCCATAGCCGTCCGGCCGGACGCTTCAAAGCGCGCATTCGGCGAAGCGGCTTCGAGTGGTGCGGCTTCGAGCGATGCGCCTTCGAGCGAAGCCGCTCGGAGGAATGCGGCTTCGGCCTGCCGGAACCGCATGCTAACCATTGCACGCGATACCGGAGCCTCGGACCCGTCGCGAACCGACCCACGGAACCCTGCGCATGGCGCGTGTCAAACCCCTTGCCGAGTTGCTGGAGGGCTGCATCGGCCCGGCCTTCGCGGCGCAAGGGTTCGCCTCCACCGATATCCTGGCCGCCTGGCCCGAGATCGTCGGGGAGCGGCTGGCGCGCTACTGCCAGCCCTCCAAGCTCGAATGGCCGCGCCGGCGTCGGCGCGAGGAGGAGGGTCGTCCCGATCCCGGCACCCTCGTGGTCCGGGTGGAGGGCGTGTTCGCCCTCGAATTGCAGCATCTCGCGCCGGTGGTGATCCAGCGCATCAACGCGCATTACGGCTGGGCCTGCATCGGCAAGATCGTGATGCGCCAGGGCCGGGTGGACCGGATCGGCCGCCGGCCACCGCCCCCGGTGATCGACCCCGTTCGCCGCGGCGAAGTGGCGCTCGCCGTGCAGGTGATCGAGCACGATGCCCTGCGCGATGCGCTCGATCGCCTCGGGACCGCGATCATCGCGACCACCCACAAGCGCTAGTCGACGCATCCGGCTTCGCGCGCGTTGGCGCGTGCTCCTGCGCGCAAGTTGGCGCATGCTGCCTTGTCAGGACGCTTGCGGGATTCTACCGCATCGCTGACGAACAGATTTGGTCCGCGACCGGAGCCCGCCCCGAGCATGATCACCCGACGCGACGCCCTGAAAGCCACCGGCCTTGCCGTCGGCGCGGCGATCCTCCTGCCCCGGTTCACCCTCCCGGCCGTGGCCGAGGATGCAAACCTCTCGACCCTGATGGAGCCCGGCCCGCTCGGGGACGTCTGGCTCGGACCGAAGGACGCCAAGGTGACGATCATCGAATATGCCTCGATGACCTGCTCGCATTGCGCCGCCTTCCACAAGAACACCTGGCCGGCCCTGAAAGAGCGCTACATCGACACCGGCAAGGTGCGCTTCACGCTCCGGGAATTTCCCCTCGACCCTTTGGCGACGGCGGCCTTCATGCTGGCGCGCTGCGACGGGGATGCGAAATACTATCCCATCACGGACCTGCTGTTCGACCAGCAGGCGGGCTGGGCCTACGTCCAGAAGCCGCAATCGCCCGTCGATGCCCTGGAGCAGATGCTGCGTCAGGCGGGCTTCTCGAAGGAGAAGTTCGAGGCCTGCCTAAAGGATCAGAAGATCTACGGAGCCGTCAACGCGGTGAAGCAGAAGGGCATGGACACCTTCAAGGTCGATTCGACGCCGACCTTCTTCATCAATGGCGAGCGCTTCAAGGGCGAGATGACCATCGACGGGATGGAAAAGGTGATCAAGCCGCTCCTGGGCGCCTGATCGCCCACCGGCCCCCGGCTTTTGCGAACGCCCGGGGGCGGATCGGTAAAACACGAATTTCTCGTGTGTTGCCAGGATCTTACGCTGTGTCGAGGGTGCCTTGACACCCAAGGTAGGCGAAACTATGGTGCGCCCCGCCTGACGGAGGCGTTCCGACCGGTTCCCAACCCTCTCGCCAATGTGAGTTTTCGCCGTGAGCGGCAACGAAACAGGGGACGAAGGCGGGGACGGACGGAAGAAAGCACTGGACGCCGACCTCTCCCAGAGGCTCAAACGTCTTGAGACGCAGATTGAGCGGAAGCGGCCCAGTGCCCCTCCCGGTCATTCCACGCGTCCCGGTCCTGCGACCGGGCCTTCTCCTCTCGGCCAAGCGATGCGGCTCTCGACCGAGTTCATCGCGGGCGTCCTGGCCGGGGGCATTCTCGGGTGGATGTTCGATCATTTCCTCGGGACGAAACCCTGGGGGCTGATCGTCCTGCTGATGCTGGGCTTCGCGACCGGCGTCTACAACGTCATGCGTGCCGCGGGATCGCTCTCGAAGGCGCCGACGACGGAACGGGACCCTTGAGCGGTCCCGAGGGGGAACGCCGCACGTGCGGCCGGACCAGGGTTTTTCAGAATGCCGCTTCGGCGGCACCGGTGGTGGCGGGTCGTCTGGCTCGCCAAGATTCAGAAGGGCGGGAGCGGCAATGGCCGTAAAGATGGATCCGATCCACCAGTTCGAGCTCAAGCCGCTGGTCTCCTTCGGTCATATCGGTAACCAGGAGATCGCGTTCACGCAGTCCGCGCTCTACATGTTCGCCGCCGTCGGGATCATCGCGCTGATCACCGTGGTGGCCACATCCCGCCGCTCGGTGGTGCCGGGCCGCATGCAGTCGATGGCCGAGATCTTCTACGAGTTCATCGGCTCGACCCTGCGCCAATCCGCAGGCCACGGTTCCGAGCGGTTCATGCCGCTGATCTTCTCGCTCTTCATGTTCGTGCTCGTGCTGAACATGCTCGGCATGATCCCCTACGCCTTCGCGGTGACCAGCCACATCATCGTGACCTTCGCGCTGGCGCTGCTCGTGATCGGCACCGTCATCGTGTACGGCTTCATGGCCCACGGCACGAAATTCCTGAAGGTCTTCGTGCCCTCCGGCGTGCCCGGCTGGCTGCTGCCGATGATCGTCGCCATCGAGATCGTGTCGTTCATCTCGCGCCCGATCAGCCTCGCGGTTCGTCTCTTCGCCAACGTGCTCGCGGGCCACATCGCGCTGAAGATCTTCGCGGGCTTCGTCCCGGCCCTGCTCGCGGCCGGTGCCTGGGGTGCGATTTCGCCGCTGCCGCTGGCGCTCAGCGTCGCCGTCACGGCCCTTGAATTCCTCGTCGCCGGTCTGCAGGCCTACGTCTTCGCGACGCTCGCCTCGATCTATCTCAGCGACGCGCTGCATCCCGGCCACTAAGGCGCCGGGACGCCATCCCCTTCCGTCCCCGGTTCGCGATCGCGGCCGGATTTCTCTCCACGCAACGACGATACGGACACCAGGAGCAATTTGATGGATCCCTTAGCTGCCAAGTACATCGGTGCCGGCCTCGCCTGTCTCGGTATGGCGGGCGCCGCCATCGGCCTCGGCAACCTCTTCGGCCAGTTCTACGCCGGCGCGCTCCGCAACCCCTCGGCCGCCGACGGCCAGCGCGGCAACCTGCTCCTCGGCTTCGCGCTCACGGAAGCGCTCGGCATCTTCTCGCTGCTCGTCGCGCTGCTGCTCCTGTTCGCCGTCTAGTCGAAGCGAACCGATATCGGACCGGACGCGGCGTCCCCGAGGGGATGCGATACGCGTCCGGTCCTGACCAACTCATTTTCCGAAGGACGTCATGGCTCAGCCGGCGCACCCAACCGCAACACAGGATGGTTTCATGGCGACTCCGCCTGCAGAGCACGGCGGCGGCTTTCCGCCCTTCGAGAGCCATACCTTCGCATCGCAGCTGATCTGGCTCGCCCTGGCCTTCGGGCTGCTCTATTACCTGATGGACAAGATCGCCCTGCCGCGCATCCAGGCGATCCTGCATGATCGCGCGGTGCGCCTGTCGGGTGACCTCGACGAAGCCCAGCGCCTGAAGGCCGAGGCGGACACCGCCGGAGCCGCATACGAGAAATCCTTGAGCGACGCGCAGGCCAAGGCGCAGGCCATCGCCCTCGAGACCCGCACCGCCCTCACGCAGGAAGCCGAGACCAAGCGCAAGGCGCTCGAGGCCGAGCTCAATGCCCGCATCGCCGCCTCCGAGGCGACGCTGCGGACCCGGACCACCGAGGCCATGGGCAATGTCCGCGGAATCGCCGGCGAGACGGCTTCGGCCATCGTCGAGCGCCTCACCGGCCGCAGCCCCGACGAGGCCTCCCTCGCCAGGGCCCTCGACAGCGTCGCGTTCCCGCACTGAGGCGGACCGCCAAACCAAACCTCACCGGCCGAGCCTGAGGGTCCTCCGACCCGGGCTCACCCGCCGGACGCCACCACGTTGGGACGACGAGCATGTTGTTGGAAGCCGAGTTCTGGGTCGCAGTCGCCTTCGTGCTGTTCATGGCCCTGGTCTGGAAGGTCGGCGGCTTCAACCAGGTCACCAAGGGCCTCGACGGCCGCGCCAAGCGCGTGCGGCACGAACTCGACGAGGCTCGTCGGCTTCGTGAAGAGGCTGCCGGCGTGCTCGCCGATTACAAGAAGCGCCGCTCGGAGGCCGAGCGCGAGGCCGAGGCGATCGTGGCGTCCGCCCGCGAGGAGGCCCAGCGCATCGCCGAGGAGGGCCATGCCCGCCTGAACGACTTCATCGCCCGCCGGACGAAGTCGGCCGAGACCAAGATTGCCCAGGCTGAGGTTCAGGCTACCGCCCAGGTCCGTGCCGCCGCCGCCGACGCGGCCGTGAAGGTCTCCGAGGTGATCCTGCGCGAGCGCATGCAGGGCGAAGCCGCCGAAGGTCTGGTCCGCCAGAGCCTCGGCGAGGTCCGGAACCGCCTCCAGGCCTGAGGTCGCATCCCCGATGCAGGGTCTTTCCCGCACCGGGCATCGGCACACCGATCCTCTGCGACATCGCAGAAGCCGCCGCGAGGCGGCTTTTTCGTTTTCCGGGCGCCTGCCCGTCGGCGGCATGCTATAGCGCCGGCCCGATCGTGCCGGCGCCACGCCGCAGCGGAGTCCCGATGCAGCCGATCATCTCGATCCAGAACCTGTCGAAGGTTTACGCCTCCGGCCTGAAGGCCCTCGACGGCATCAGCCTCGACATCGCCGAGGGCGAGATCTTCGCGCTTCTCGGCCCCAACGGCGCCGGCAAGACCACGCTGATCAGCACCGTCTGCGGCATCGTCACCGCCAGCGAGGGGCGCATCCTGGCGGCTGGGCACGACATTGCCCGGGATTACCGCAAGGCGCGCCGCCTCATCGGCCTCGTGCCACAGGAACTCACCACCGACGCCTTCGAGACGGTGTGGGCCACCACGAGCTTCAGTCGCGGCCTCTACGGCCTCAAGCCCGATCCGGCCCATATCGAGCGGGTGCTGCGGGACCTCTCCCTGTGGGAGAAGCGCGACGCGCGGATCATGACCCTGTCCGGTGGGATGAAGCGGCGCGTTCTCATCGCCAAGGCGCTGAGCCACGAGCCGCGCATCCTCTTTCTCGACGAGCCGACGGCGGGCGTCGACGTGGAATTGCGGCGGGACATGTGGCGGCTCGTCCGGTCCCTGCGCGATACGGGCGTCACTATCATCCTCACCACGCATTACATCGACGAGGCCGAAGAGATGGCCGACCGCATCGGCGTGATCCGCAAGGGACAGATCATCCTGGTCGAGGAGAAGGCGGAGCTGATGCGCAAGCTCGGCAAGAAGCAGATGACCCTGAACCTGCAGGAACCGCTCACCGCGCTTCCCGACTCCCTGGTCCGCCACGATCTCACCCTCAAGCCGGGCGGCCAGGACCTCGTCTACACCTACGACACCAAGGGCGAGCGCACCGGCATCACGGCGTTGCTGGCGGACCTGGCCCAGGCCGGTATCCGGTTCCGCGATCTCCAGACCAGCCAGTCGTCGCTGGAGGAAATCTTCGTCGACCTCGTGAAGGAGCGCGCATGAACTGGTATGCGGTCCGTGCCATCTACGGCTTCGAGATGGCCCGCTTCTGGCGCACGGCGCTGCAGAGCATCGTCGCCCCGGTCATCGCCACCTCGCTCTACTTTGTGGTGTTCGGGGCGGCCATCGGCTCACGCGTCGCCTCGGTTGACGGCGTCGCCTACGGGGCGTTCATCGTGCCCGGGCTGATGATGCTGTCGCTGCTCACGCAGAGCATCGCCAACGCCTCCTTCGGCATCTACTTCCCGCGCTTCGCCGGCACGATCTACGAAATCCTGTCGGCGCCTGTGTCACCGCTGGAAATCGTCTTGGGATATGTCGGCGCAGCGGCCTCGAAGTCGATTCTGATCGGCCTCATCATTCTCGCCACCGCCACCCTGTTCGTGCCCCTGCGCATCGAGCATCCGTTCGTGATGGTGCTGTTCCTGCTCCTGACGGCGGTGACCTTCAGCCTGTTCGGCTTCCTGATCGGCCTCTGGGCCGACGGCTTCGAGAAGCTGCAGCTGGTGCCGCTCCTCATCGTCACCCCGCTGACCTTCCTGGGCGGCAGCTTCTACGCCATCGAGATGCTGCCGCCGTTCTGGCGGGCGGTGAGTCTCGCCAATCCAGTGGTCTACCTGATCAGCGGCTTCCGCTGGTCGTTCTTCGGCACCTCGGATGTCGGCGTCGGCGTCAGCTTCACCATGGCGCTGGTCTTCCTGGCCCTGTGCCTCGCGGGCGTGACCTGGATCTTCCGGACCGGCTATCGCCTCAAGAGCTGAGGTCCGGCGGCACCCGGTCAGGGCCGCTGCTTGAAGAAATCGAGGACGCCGGCCCGATGGCCCCGGTCGCCCACCGCCGTACTGTGGTCGCGGTTCTGTAGTTCGAGCGCGGTGGCGTTCGGCAGGAGAGCGACCAGAGCCGGGCCGGAACCCGAGACCGTGTCGAGGGTGCCGGTGGTGACCAGGGTCGGCGTCCGGATCTCCGCGACCTCGGCCCGCGACAGGGCTTGGCGCGAGCCGCGCATACAGGCGGCCAGGGCGCGCAGGTCGCTCTTCGTCTGCTCGGCGAAGGTTCGAAAGGCGGCGGCGGTCGGGTTCGGGGCCGGCGCACCGGGCTCTGCCTCCAGGGCTTCGGCGATGCCGTCCGGAAGCCCCCTGCCCTCGACCAGGTGGAGGCCGAGACCGCCCAGCAACAGCGAGCGCACCCGCTCCGGCGCGTCGAGGGCGAGGAAGGCGGCGATGCGCGCGCCCATCGAGTAGCCCATCACGTCGGCCCAGGCGACGCCGAGATGGTCGAGCAGGCGGCGCGCGTCCTGGGCCATGAGGTCGGCCCCGTAGAGATCCGGGTCGTAGAGCTTCTGGCTCTCGCCATGGCCGCGGTTGTCGAACGCGATGGTGCGGTAGCCGGCCTGGGTCAGCGTCCGTACCCACAGGGTATTGACCCAGTTCACCGCATGATTCGAGGCGAAGCCGTGGATCAGCAGCACCGGATCGCCGGTGCCGCCCTCGGCCGGCACGTCGATATACGCGATCGCGACACCGTCGGAATCGAAGCTCTGCATGGGCTCGGGCCTTATCGGTCGGGGCATGGTGCCTGCCTCCTTGGACCGTGCGGCGCCCCGACGAAAGCCCCGCGATGCTGCTCGCCGGAAAATCTCAACGGCAGATGTCTCTGCCGGACCGCCTCGTTCAAACAGAAAGCGGCGGCAGGTTTCCCCTGCCGCCGCTTTTCGTCAGACCGATCGGATTGCGAGGATCAGAAAGTGATGCCGGTCTCGAGCATGTAGCGCTCCTGCGAGGTCTTCAGGCCGCTGCGGCCGAAGCCGAGGCCGGGGGTGATGTCGTAGAGCTGGACCGTCGAGAACTCACCGCGGACGAAGTAGCGGTCGAAGGTGAAGGTCGGGGTGACGGTGAAGGAGAAGGCCGAGCTGCCGGCACCGTAGAGGACCGACGTCTGCCCAAACGGGTTTCCACGGTTGCCGCTCTGGCTGATGTACTCGACGCGGCCGGCCAGGGCGAAGTTGTCGGTGAAGGCGTAGCTGGCGAGAAGTGCGCCGCCGATCGTCTCGGCACCGGCGAGGCCGAGCACCACGCTGCTCTCGACGTTGGTGTATTGGACGTAGGGCGTCACGATCCACGGACCGTCGGCATAGGTGTAGTTGGCGCTGATGATGCTGCTGTTCTGCAGAGCCGCCGGGGTGGCGTACTGGTAGCGCAGGCCGCGGCGGCCGAACGGGTTGACGAAGTCGAAGTTGGTGTAGGTGGAGAAGTGGGTGCCGCCGTTGATGCCGACCGTGTTGGCGGCGTCGATCTTGTAGGTGATCGCACCCGTGACCCAGTTGATCTCACCCGAATAGAAGCCGTCCGTGGCAGCGAACGATGCCGCCCACGGACCGTCCGAGTAGTTCACCTGCACGCCCTGGTTGATCACGTTCTCCTGGTTGAAGAGGAGGCCGCGCGAGATGTTCAGGTTCTGGAAGGTGAACGGCAGCTCGGAGCCGATCAGGGTCGGCATGCGGCCGCCCTGGACCGACCAGTTGTCGTTGATCACGTACTTGCCGAACACGATCGGGGCGGGAGAGTACAGCAGATCGGTCTGATCGAAAGTGCCGTAGATCGGCAGGCCCAGACCCGGGATCGAGTAGGCGCCGAAGGCGGCATAGAACTGGAACGGCCCGTCAGCCTTCTGGATGAAGCCCATCAGGTTCGAGACGTCGACGCGGCCGGCGCGATCGCTCGGCAGAGGCGCGGGCGAGAACGTGTACTGGTTCGGCTGCGTATAGAAGTAACCGGTCACCGCGCCGCCGACATAGATGTCGCCGAAGCCGCCGATGGTCAGGCAGGCCGGGTTCGGGTTCTGCTTGATGATGCCGCCATAGGCCGGGAAGGTGATCTCAGCCTTGCAGGACGCCGGGATCGGAGCCGGAGCTACGGGCACTCTCAGATCGGCGGAGTAGGCACACACCGAGGAGAGAAGGATGGCCGTAAGAGCAAGGAGCGGTTGCTTGATGGTCATTGGGGAACTCTGGGGCGGGATCGGTGTTGCATTGAACGTCTCAAAGTACCTGCGTCGCGGCAAAGCTATCCTTTGTGCATTCGCCTACTTTTGAGGCAGATTAGACCTGTGCGCCGCGGTTTGGGTCGTGGTGTTGCCACAATGGAACAGGTCGCGACTGGCCTTAGCCCGTCGGATCGCTCGTCGGTTGAGATGAACCGGTTCAGTCTCGCAGCGATGAGCCTCGAACATGCCTCGTGTCCGCAGCATCGTTACGACCTCCTAGGGCGCTGCCGCAGGTGCCGTTCGCCGCGCCGCAGGTCTCATCCGCTTGCCGCCGTGCTCCCGCGCTGGCATCAGCAGGCGCGATGAAAGACTCCCAGCCCTTCGGTACCTACGCTCCCACCGGCCTTGTCGCGGGCATTGCCCGGCAGACGGGCCGGCTTTCCTATGGCAGCTGGGCGGGTCGGCGCCTCGCCCTGTTCCTCCGCCGCGTGGCGATCGGCCTGCTCCGCGGGGCGCCTCTCGATGTCGAGCGCTATGGCGCCCGCATGCGGCTCTACCCCTACAACAACAACTGCGAGAAGAAGGTGCTCTTCACGCCGCAATTCTTCGATCCGGAGGAGCGGGATTGTCTGCGTGCGAAGCTGCAGCCGGGCTGCACCTTCCTGGATATCGGGGCGAATATCGGCGCCTATGCGCTGTTCGTGGCCGCCTTCGCGGGGCCGCGCGCCCGCATCCTCGCCGTCGAGCCCCAGCCCGACGTGTTCGACCGCCTGACCTACAACATCGGTCAGAACCCGTTCGGAACGGTCAAGGCCGTGGCCTGCGCCGTCGCCGACAAGGCCGGCGAGTTGACCCTGTTCGTGGATCCGCGCAACCGAGGCGAATCGAGCCTGAAGATCGTCGGCACCAACGAGGGCGCTCAGATCCGCGTCCCGGCTCTGCCCCTGCTGGACCTCGCCCGCGGCGAGGGCATCGAGCGCATCGATGCCATGAAGCTCGACGTCGAGGGGGCTGAGGATCTGATCCTCGAGCCGTTCCTGCGCGCCGCCCCGGCCTCGCTCCATCCTGGACTGCTCATCGTCGAGAACGGCATCGACCAGTGGCAGATCGACCTGCCCGCCCTACTGGAACAGCACGGCTACCGCCGGATCGCCCAGACCCGCCTGAACCTCATCTTCGAGCGCACGCCCTGACGGGAGGGCCTTTCGCCCGGATGCGCCGCGCTACAGAATCGGGATGGCATCGGCCACGGTGATGCCGGCGGGGTCGATCCGGCAGCGATGGGCATGGACGGCGACACCCGCCGCACGGGCGGCCTGGAAGGCGCGGTCGAAGGCCGGATCGAGGTCGCGGGCGGTGTCGAAACGCTCGGCCCACATCTGCACCACGATGATGACCATGGCCCGGCCTCCGGCCTCCACCACGGCGGCCAGCTCGGCCATGTGTCGGGCGCTCCGGGCCGCGACGCAATCCGGAAACTCCGCCAGGCCCGGCACCCGCATGAGGTGGCAGTTCTTCACCTCCACGTGGCAGGGCGGAACAGGAGCGCCGGTGGGGCTCTCCCCGGTGGCCAGGAAGTCGACCCGGCTCGCGCGACCGTAGCGGACTTCCGGGCGCAGCGCCGTGTAGCCGGCGAGCGGCGGCAGGGTCCCGTCAGCGAACGCCTCCGCCACCAGGGCGTTCGGCCGCATCGTGTTGATGCCGACCCATTGCGGCCCGCCCGGCAGGTCCGCCTCCACCAGCTCCCACGAGAAGGCGAGCTTGCGTGTCGGGCTGCGGGCCTCGGAGAGCAGGACCCGCGCGCCCGGCGCCATGAGGCCCAGCATCGCTCCCGGATTGGCGCAATGGGCCGTGACGATGCGCCCGTCCGCCAGCGCCATGTCGGCCAGAAAACGCTTGTAGCGACGCACGAGGCGCGCCTCGATCAGGGGCGCGGCGAAGCGCATCGGCGGATCCGGGGTCACAAACAGGTTGATGTCCGCCCCCGTCGCCCCGGAATCGGGCAGCGATGAGGCGTCCGGGCTGGTCAGTGCTGGCCGGATGCGACAGACTCCATCGGAGAGTCCCGCTCCATGGGACATTCCCGGATCGTCGCCCGGGATCGTCTGTGTTCGTCCGCGAGGCCGCCATGTTCAACCTGTTCGACATTCTCCAGGCGCAGGCGGGCGCCCAGACTCAGGGCTCGGCGATTCCAGGGTTCGGGTTTCCGGGGGGCGGCCTGCAGAGCTTCGGGCCCCAATTCGGACTGTCTCAGGAACAGGGTCTGCGCGCCATGCAGGCCCTTCTGCCGGCCCTGACCATGGGGTTGCAGCGCAATGCGGCCCAGGACCCGATGGGCTTCGCCCAGATGTTCAACCTCGTCGGCCCTGCCGCGCCGCCGCCGCCGTCGCAGATGGACATGCTGGTCAAGCAGCTCTTCGGGTCGCCCCATCTCAGCCAAGCGGTGCTTCAGCAGGCGGCGACCGTGAGCGGAGTGGCGATGCCGGCCCTGAAGCAGATGCTACCCGTCATGGCCGGCATGGTGGTGGCGGGCATCGTCCACGTGATGATCAATCAGGCGCCGCAGCCCGCGCCGGCGCCCCGTGCGATGCCCGATCCGTTCGGATTTTCGCCCAATGCCTGGTCGGACATGATGCAGGCCTTTCTGACGGGCCATGGTCCGGGTCCGACGCCTGCGCCGCAGACGCGGCCGCGTCCAACCCCGCCCCGCCTCCCGCAGGCGGCGGTTTCGGGGGCCACTTCGGCCCAAACCTCCACGAAGGCCCCGGCCAACGCAGAGGGCAAAGCCAACGCAGAGAGCAAGGCTGGCGCAGATGCAGGCTTCGATCTGATGCAGCAGATGTTTCAGACCGGCCTGGAGGTGCAGCAGGAAAACGCGCGGGCGATGCAACGCCTGTTCGACACGTTCTGGCAGGCGCCGAAGAAAGCCGCCGATAATTCGTCGCCTCGTGATAACGCCGTTTCCGGAGATTCCTCCAGACCCACGCCAAAAGGGGGTACGGGCCGGCGCTGAGGGCCGGTCGGCGGGATCAGGACGACGAGCTCACGAGCTTGCTGCCGATATAGGTGTACATCGCAGCGGTCTGGTCGGCCATGTAATGGATCGCCGTCACGATCGCGAGGAAGACCAGGCCCATGATCAGGCCGTACTCGATCGCCGTCGAACCAGTCGTGTTCTTGAGGAATCGTCCGAAGAGGGCGGAATTGGCAGTCCGTGACCGCAGGCTGGATCGTTTGGATACCAGATCGGTCATGGTCGCATCGTGTCTTTCGTCTGGCCTAGCCGGCCGATCGGTAAAGGGTCTTTCTTGCGGAGGCCTTAAGCTGATGGGCGAGCCCGGAGGTAAATTCAGAAAAATCCTTTCGGAAGGATTTTGCCGGTGGCGAAATCTTCGGCTGGCACCGGGTCTTCGGCTGGCACCGGGTCGTCGGGGCGATGCCCGCGACGGCCCGGTCCGTCCTGGGGAGGCTCGGGTCGGCGCCCGTCAGGCCTTGCCGGATTCCTTCCGCAGCGCATCGATCCGCTGCGAGGCTTCGGCCTTGTCGAGGTCCGGATCGAACGAGTCCGGCGACTTCGCCTCCTCCGACAGGGTCTTGAGATAGGAGGCCTGCGCGCCGGTCATCGGCTCGCCGCCGGTGGTCCACTGGCTCGGATCCTTAATCTGATTGGAGGTGTCCTTCGGGTCGGTCTTCGGGTTGGTGTCCGACTCGGCATGCTGGGTCTTGGCCATGGTGTGTTTCCTTAGTTCACGAAATGTTCTTGTGAACGCGGCGATCGCATGCGTGTTCCGACGGTCTCGCGCTGCGGATCGCCGTGTCCCGTGGTCAAGTGTCCCAGGCAATTGCTCCAGGTCTCCGTACAGGGTTCCACACGCTGATGCGGTGCTGTCCGGCCGAGGCTGGTTCGGCCAACGGGGGATGCCGGCCGGAACCGCCTGACGGATCCAGCCGGTGTTGTTCCCGACCAGGAGGCTTGACGGGCCATCGGGGGCCTGGAACATGTCAACATCACTGACATAAATCGAGGTCGCCCCCGACGTGAGTGCCCCCGTGATGCGAGACGCCGATCCCGATGCGCCGCTGCCGACCCCAGGCTCCGGCGACGATCTGATCGAGCTCCTGTTCTTCGCCTACCGGGATTTCGTCGGTGATCCCGACCGCATCCTGGCGCAGTATGGCTTCGGGCGGGCGCACCATCGCGTGCTGCATTTCGTCGATCGCTATCCGGGTCTTACGATCGCCGAACTTCTGGATATCCTGCGCATCACCAAGCAGAGCCTCAATCGGGTGCTGAAGGATTTGATCGAGCAGGGCTACATCGCGCAGAAGACCGGCACGAACGATCGCCGCCAGCGCCTTCTGTTCTGCACCGCCGCCGGTGCCGACCTCGCGGGCGATCTCATCCGGCTGCAGAGCCGCCGGGTGGCACGGGCGCTGACGGATTCCGAGCATGGCGGCGAGCGGCCGCTCTCGGCCGAAAGCTTCCTGTTCGGCATGATCGAACCCGACGCGCGCGCGGCCGTCCGGCGCCTCATGGCGCGCCGGACCCGGAGCGCCGCCTGATGGCCGCGCCCAGCCCGCGCCTGGGCAGCGAACTGCCCGACCATGCGCCGCACATCCTGGTGGTCGACGACGACCGCCGCGTGCGCGAGCTGCTGTCCCGTTTCCTCTACGAACAGGGATTTCGGGTGACGTCCGCCGGCAACGTCCCGGAGGCCCGGATCAAGGCACAGTGCTTCGTCTTCGACGCCCTGGTGCTCGACGTGATGATGCCGGGTGAGAGCGGCTTCGACTATGCCCGCGAAGTGCGCCAGACCTCGCGCGTCCCCATCCTGATGCTGACCGCCCGCTCGAACCCCAACGACCGGGTGATGGGTCTCGAGATCGGTGCCGACGACTATCTGCCCAAGCCTTTCGAGCCGCGCGAACTGATCCTGCGCCTGTCCAACATCATCAAGCGGCGCAGCGACGATGGCGGCCGGGCCCGGGGGCACGACACCGTGACCTTCGGCCCGTTCTCCTATCGCATCGACCGGGGCGAGCTGCGCCGCGAGGACGAGACCATCCGCATCACCGAGCGGGAGCGGGAAATCCTGACCATCCTGGCGCAGGCCGGTGGGGCCAACGTGGAGCGTGAGGCGCTGGCCGGGAGCGGGGGCCTCGCCGCCGAACGCAGCATCGATGTGCAGATCAACCGTCTGCGCCGGAAGACCGAGGTCGATCCGACCAATCCCTTGTTCCTGCAGACGGTGCGGGGCGTCGGTTACCGCCTCGCAATCGACTGATCCGCATGGCCGCCTCCGGCCTCCTGCAGCGCACCGCGACCCGTCTCGCCGCCCTGCCCCGCCCGGCCCGCCTGTGGCGGCTGCTCAGCCGCGCCATCGGCGACGTGCTGCCCAAGGGGCTCTATGCCCGCTCCCTGATCATCATCATCGCGCCCGTGGTGCTGCTCCAATCGGTGATCGCCTACACCTTCATGGAGCGGCACTGGCAGCTCGTGACGCGGCGTCTCTCCGCCGCCGTCACGGCCGACGTCGCCGCGCTGATCGACATCTACGAGAGCTATCCGCAGGACAAGGATTCCGAGACCCTGACCCGGATCGCCAACGACCGGCTCAACCTCGACGTCGACATCCTGAAAGGGGCCAAGCTCCCGCCGGCGGGGCCGCGCCCGTTCTTCTCGATCCTCGACGAAGCCCTCTCCGACGAGATCCGGCGCCAGATCCGCCGGCCCTACTGGATCGATACGGTGGGCCGCTCCAGCCTCATCGAGATCCGGGTGGCGATCCCCGACGGGGTGATGCGCGTCACCGCCCGGCGCAGCATGGCCTATGCCTCGAATTCGCACATCTTCCTGCTGTGGATGAGCGGATCGTCGCTGGTGCTGCTCGGCGTCGCCATCCTGTTTCTGCGCAACCAGATCAAGCCGATCCTGCGTCTCGCCGCCGTGGCCGAGAGCTTCGGCAAGGGGCGTGAGATCGAGTTCCGGCCGCGCGGCGCCCGCGAGGTCCGTCAGGCGGGCCATGCCTTCATCGAGATGAAGCGACGCATCGAGCGGGCGATGGAGCAGCGCACGACCATGCTCAACGGGGTCAGCCACGACCTGCGCACCATCATCACGCGCTTCAAGCTTTCCCTCGCGCTGGTCGAGCAGACCCCGGAGGTCGAGGACCTGCAGCGCGACGTCGACGAGATGAGCCGGATGCTGGAGGCTTATCTCGCCTTCGCGCGCGGCGATTCGGGCGAGGCGGCGGTGCCGACCGACATGCGCGCCCTGCTGGAGGACCTGCGCACCGATGTGGAGCGCCTCGGCGCCCATGTGGACGCGGTGGAGATGGACGATCACCCGGACGTGACGTCCTTCCACGTGACGCTTCGGCCGGACGCGATGCGGCGCTGCCTGTTCAACCTCGCCGCCAACGCAGCCCGCTACGGCGACACCGTGCTGATCACGGGCCGGCGCGAGCACCGCGCCTTTCTGGTCTCCATCGACGATGACGGACCGGGCATTCCCGCCGATCAGCGGGAGGAGGTGTTCAAGCCCTTCGTGCGCCTCGACGACGCGCGGCAGGATGCCGGCGGGTCCGGGCTCGGCCTCTCCATCGCCCGCGACATCGCCCGCGCCCACGGCGGAGACGTCGCCCTGCACGACAGTCCGCTCGGCGGTCTGCGGGCGACCGTGCGAATTCCCGCCTGACCGGGCTTCTTCGTTCGTGCCGTAGCGTCTCGGTCCCGCAGGAGCTTGGCCAGACGATCTTGGCGCGCACCGCCCCGCGATGCTATGGGGAAGGCAGTGAACGCCACACGGTCCGGTGAACCGGGTCCGACAGAGGTTGAGAGACCCGCATGAACAACCCGCTGACCCCCCTCCTGATTCTCCTGCTCCTGCCGATCACCGCCATCGGCGCCGTGCTGTATACGGATGCGGGCATCGAGCCGGCCCTGTTCTACGCCACTGTGAAGACCTTCGTGGTGCTGTTCATCGTCGCCGGCGGCCTCTGCTTCGCCGCAAGCCGCCTCGCGGCCCGCACCGAGGGCTGAAGCTTTTGGGTTCGCGGCAGCGAACCTCTTCGCGACACTGACGAAAACGCCCGGGCCGAGAGGTCCGGGCGTTTTCGTTCAAGGGCCATCCCGGCGTCGCTGGCTTCGCCCTACTCCGCCGCGATGCGGGGCTGGAACGGCTTCGGGTCGTTGGCCGAGGGCGTTGACGGCAGCGCGAAGGCGCCTTCCGTCGGCTCGTCCACCGCGCCGATGAAGCGGCCGAAGACACGCACGAACAGGCGCGACAGGTCGTCCACCAGGATGAAGATCGCCGGCACGAAGATCAGCGACAGGCCGGTGGAGACGATGAGGCCACCGATCACCGCGATCGCCATCGGCGCCCGGAACTCGCCACCGATGCCGAGCGCCATGGCTGAGGGCACCATGCCGGCCGCCATCGCGATGGTGGTCATCACGATCGGCCGGGCGCGCTTGCGGCCCGCATCGACGATCGCGGTGACGCGGTCGACCCCGCGCGCCATCTCCTCGACGGCGAAGTCCACCAGCATGATGGCGTTCTTGGTCACCACGCCCATCAGCATGAGGATGCCGATCACCACCGGCATCGAGATCGGCTTGTTGAAGATCAGCAGGCCCAGGATGGCGCCGCCGATGGAGAGCGGCAGCGAGAACAGGATGGTCAGCGGCTGCAGGAAGTTGCCGAACAGCAGCACGAGCACGCCGAACACCATCATCAGGCCGGCGCCCATGGCGAGGGCAAAGCCTTCGAACACCTCGCCCATCACTTCGGCGTCGCCGGTCTGCCGGATGGTCACGCCGGGCGGAAGGTCCTTCGCGGTGGGAAGGTCGAGGATCGCGGCAATGAGCGAGCCCAGGGCATCGGACCCCTCCATGTCGGCTTCCAGCGCCACCCGGATGGCGCGGTCGTAGCGGTCGATCGCGGTGGGGCCGCGCCCGAGGCTGAGATCCGCCACCGTGGAGAGCGGCACCGCCCCCCCGCCCTTCACCGGGACCTTGAGGGTTTCGAGCTGCGAGAGGTCGCCGCGCAGGCGTTCGGGCAGTTGCACGCGGATCGGCACCTGCCGGTCGATGGTGTTGAACTTGGCGAGATTCGCACCGATGTCGCCGATGGTGCCCACCCGCACGGTCTCGGCGATGAGATCGGTGGAGACGCCGAGTTCGGCCGCGACGCCGGCCTTCGGGCGGATGCGGATCTCGGTGCGGTCGAGGGGCGCCGTCGAGAGCACGTTGACGAGGTGGGGCACCCGCGCCGCCTCGCGCTGAAGCTTGGCCGCCGTGTCGGCCACCACGGTCTTGTCCGGGCCGGAAACGATCAGGGTGACGTCGCGCTGACCGCCCTCGCGCAGGGCCCAGAACCGGATGTCGGGCTCCTCGTGCAGGATCGCCCGCACGGCGGTATCGACCTGCTTCTGGGTGCGGTGGCGGGTGTTCTTCGGGGTGAGGTTGATGGTGAAGGTGGCGAGCCGCACCTCCTTCTTCCCCGGCAATTGGCGGCCGCCGTCGATGAAGACGCTGCGCACCTCCGGCAGGGCGCGGATGCGTTCCACCAGGCTGTCGGTGACCCGCGTGGTGTCGGCGAGGCGCGCGCCGGGCGGCAACTCGACCACGAAGATGGTGCGGGCCGCGTCCTCCGCCGGCAGGAAGCCCGCCGGCAGCAGCCCGGTCGACAGGATCGACCCGGCAAAGCAGGCCAAACCGAGTACCAGCGTGATGAACTTGTGGCGCACCGACCAGGCGACCACGCGGGTGTAGCCGCGCATGACGGGCCCGTCCCGCGTCAGGTCGGGGCCGTGGTCGCGCAGGAAATAGGCGGCGAGCAGAGGCGTGATCAGGCGCGCCACCAGGAGCGACATGAACACCGCCGCCGCGATGGTGAGGCCGAACTGCTTGAAATACTGCCCGGCGATGCCGCTCATGAACGAGACGGGCGCGAAGATCGCCATGATCGTCGCCGTGATGGCGATGACGGCGAGCCCGATCTCGTCGGCGGCTTCCAGAGCGGCGCGGTAGGGCGACTTGCCCATGCGCATGTGCCGGACGATGTTCTCGATCTCCACGATGGCATCGTCGACGAGGATGCCGGTCACCAGCGTGATGGCGAGCAGGCTGACGGCGTTCAGGGAGAAGCCGAGGGTACTCATCACCCAGAAGGTCGGCAGCACCGAGAGCGGGAGCGCGATCGAGGCGATCAGGGTCGCGCGCCAGTCGCGCAGGAACAGGAACACCACGATCACCGCCAGGGCGGCGCCCTCGACGAGGCTCAGCATCGCCGAGTGGTAATTGCCCACCGTGTTGATGACGGAGGTGTCGATCAGGTCGAAGCGCACGCCCGGGTAGCGGCTCCCGAGTTCCGCGATGCGCTTGGCCACGCCGACCGCGACCTCGGCGTCGCTGGCGCCGGTGGAGCGCGAGATCGCGAAGGCGACGACCGGCTCGCCGTTGAAGCGGGCGAAGGTGCGGGGCTCCTCCGAGCCGTCGACCAGGGTGGCGAGTTCGTCGAGGCGCACCTTGCGGCCGCCCGGCACGATGATCGAGGTCTCCGCCAGGGTGTCGAGGCTGGCGGCACCCGCCAGGGTCCGGATCGACTGCTCCTGGCCACCGAGTTCGCCACGCCCGCCGGCCATGTCGGCGGCGGTGAGGCGCAGTTGCCGATTGACGTCGGCCGCCGTGATGCCGAGGGCCAGCAGGCGGTCGGGCTTCAGGGTCACGCGGACCTCGCGGGCGACGCCGCCGAGGCGCTCGACGCCGCCGACGCCCTTCACGCTCTGGACTTGCCGGGCGATGACGTCGTCGATGAGCCAGGACAGGTCCTCCGGGGTCATCGCGGGCGCCGAGGCGCCGTAGATCATGATGGGAAGGCCCGCGATCTCGACGCGGTTGATGATCGGCTCCTCGATGGTGCGGGGCAGGTTCACCCGGACCTTCGAGAGGGCGTCCTTGACGTCGTTGACAGCCCGGTCGCTGTTCACCTCCAGGCGGAACTCGATGGTGGTGCTGGAGACGCCTTCCGAGATCGTCGAGATGACGTGCTTGACGCCCTTCACCCCCGCCACCGCGTCCTCGACCACCTTGGTGACCTGGGTCTGCAGCTCGGACGGGGCCGCCCCCGATTGCAGGACCTGGACCGACACGATCGGGATGTCGATGTTGGGGAAGCGCGTGATCGGCAGGGCGCGGAAGCTGACCAGCCCGAGGACGACCAGCACCAGGAAGAGGACGAGCGAGGGGATCGGTTTGCGGATCGCCCAGGCCGAGATGTTCAACCGCATGGGATGGTCCGATCAACGGGGAGCGGCATCGGCCGCCTTCAGGGGCGGGACGACGGCCCGGACGCGATCCCCGTCGCGCAGGAAGCTGCTGGCGCGGGCCACCACCGCCTCGTCCGCCCGCACGCCGGAGCGGATCTCCATGAAGCCCTCGGCCGCGAGGCCCGGAACGATGCGGCGCGCTTCGACGTGGTCCTTCGCCACCACGAAGACGCTCGCGGCACCATCGGCGGCGTAGAGCACGGCGGAGAGCGGCACCGCGACGCCGGTTCGGCGGGCGACCTCGACCTTGCCGCGCGCGAAGGCGCCGATGCGCAGGGTGGGGTCGGGATCGAGGCTGATGCGGACGCGGCCGAGGCGGGTGGCGCGGTCGATCTCCGGATCGATGCGGCGGACGCGGCCTCGCAGGGTCCGGCCCTCGTCCCAATCGAGCTGGACCGGGTCGCCCACATGCAGGCGCGGCATCCAGGCCTCGGGAATCTCTCCCTCGAGCTCGATTTCGCCGCGGGCGATCAGCCGGAACATCGGCTCACCGGCCGCCGTGGCGGTGGCACCGACCCGCGCGGTGCGCCGGCTGACGATCCCCGCCTCGGGTGCGCGGATCTCGGTGCGGGCGCGGCGCAGGGCGATCTCGGCGCCCTGCGCCCGCGCGGTTTCGAGATCGGCCTGGGCGAGCTGAAGGCCGCCGCGGGCGGCGGCGAGACGGCCCTCGTTGCCCTGTGCGGTCGAGATGCGCTGTTCCAAGGTCACCGCGGTGGCGTTGCCGGTGCGGACGAGGCTGCGGGTGCGCTCGAGCGCCAGGTTCGCCTCCACCTGCGCGGCCTCGGCCTGAACGATCTGGCTGCGGGCCTGGACGATCGCGGCCTGCGCCTTGGCCAGGGTGGCGACGTTGGCGGCTTCCTGGGTCACGATCATCTCGAGGGAGAGGCGGGCCAGGGGCTGGCCGCGCGCGACCTGCGCGCCCTCCTCCACCAGCAATTCGGTGATGCGGGTGCCCTCGATCTCCGGAGCCACCAGGATTTCGTCGCGGGGCACCAGGGTTCCGGTGACCACCGCGCGCTCGATCACCGCGCGCTCCACGGCTGCGACCACCGTGACGGCCGGCGCCACCGCGGCGGGCTCCGGCACGGAGGCGGGCTCGGCGGCCCAGGCCCTGCCACCTGTCGCGAACGCGCCAGCCATGAGGGAAGCGGCGAGAGCGATGGCGAAGCGGGATCCGGGACCGCACATCGGGGAGCGAAGGGGCTGCATGACTCGCTCGGCGACGACGGGAGGCCGATGTCTGGTGCAGGAGGCCGGCGTTTTCATGGCGTATCCCCGGGCACGGCCGATCGCGGCGCCGACGAGCGGTCGGGGAGCAAGAAACCCTGCAACTTTTCGCCACGCATCACGTTGAGAGAGGGATAGACCTTTCCTTCGCGAGGGTTAACCAATCATGAGCATCTTCGAAGTCCGTCAGCAGACCAATGGCGCCGTTCTCTGGACCGGCAGTGCCCTCGACGCGAGTTCTGCCCTGGACGCGATGGCGCGCGAGGCCGGGTATTCCGACTACACGGCTCTGCCGGAGACGATCCGCTCGGCCTGCCCGGTGGCCCGCGCCATCGACTGATTCGCCGCCGGATGACCGTTCCAAGCCCGGTCGTCTCCAAGACCGGTCGACCATCAGCGAAACGCCCTCCCGTCCGATCGGACAGGAGGGCGTTTCGCGTTGGACAAGCAGAATTGGGACGTCGTCCCTCAGTGGTTGGCCTGGGCGGCGGCGAGGTCGGCGCGCACCATCTCGTCGACGAGATCCGGGAAGGTGACGGTGTGGGTCCAGCCGAGCTTCTCGCGGGCTTTGGTGGGGTCGCCCAAAAGCTGGTCGACCTCCGTCGGCCGAAAATACACCGGATCGATCTTGACCAGCACCTGACCGGTCTTGGCGTCGAGGCCCTGCTCGTCGACGCCTTCCCCGCTCCAAACCAGCGTCCGGCCGACCACCGCGAAGGAGCGCTCGACGAATTCGCGCACCGAGTGCATCTCGCCGGTGGCCAGCACGTAATCGTCCGGCACCTCCTGCTGGAGGATGCGCCACATGCCCTCGACGTAGTCGCGGGCATGGCCCCAGTCGCGCATGGCATCGAGGTTGCCGAGATACAGCGTCGGTTGCCGGCCGACCTCGATCGCCGCGACCGCGCGGGTGATCTTGCGGGTGACGAAGGTCTCGCCCCGGGTCGGGCTCTCGTGATTGAACAGGATGCCGTTCGAGGCGTGCATGCCGTAGGCCTCGCGGTAGTTCACCGCGATCCAGTAGGCGTAGAGCTTGGCCACCGCGTAGGGGCTGCGCGGATAGAACGGGGTCGTCTCGCGCTGGGGCACCTCCTGGACCTTGCCGTAGAGCTCGGACGTCGAGGCCTGGTAGAAGCGCGTCTTCTCGCTCAGGCCCAGGATGCGGATCGCCTCCAGCAGGCGAAGGGTGCCGATGGCATCGGAATTGGCGGTGTATTCCGGGGTCTCGAAGCTGACCTGGACGTGGCTCTGGGCACCGAGGTTGTAGACCTCGTCCGGCAGGGTTTCCTGCATGATGCGGATCAGGTTGGTGGCGTCGGTCAGCTCGCCGTAATGCATGTGGAAGTCGGTCCGCGCGAAGCGGGGATCGTCGTAGAGATGGTCCACGCGTCCGGTGTTGAAGGACGACGAGCGGCGCTTGATGCCGTGGACGATGTAGCCCTTCGCGAGCAGCAGGGCGGCGAGATAGCCGCCATCCTGTCCTGTGACGCCCGTGATCAAAGCTGTTTTCTGCGTCGTGGACATGCGTCGCTCCTTAGGGCGTCGGGAGGGGAGTGAGGGGCGCGGGCGGCCGGGCCGGGCGGGGCTCGCCGGGGGCGCCCCCGGGACCGGCCGGGTCAGGCCTCGGGGTGATGGTGGCGGAACCACGCATAGGCCTCCGCGATCCCGTCGCGCAGGCCGATCCGCGGCCGCCAGCCGAGGGCCTCGAGGCGGGAGGTGTCGAGGCGCTTGCGCGGGGTGCCGTCGGGCTTGGTGGTGTCGAAGTCCAGTTGCCCCTGCCAGTCGAGGACGTCCGCTATGGTCTCGGCCAGCGCCCGGATGGTGACTTCCTGGCCCGAGCCGACATTGACCGGACCGTCGCCCGAATACGACCGCATCAGGAAGATGCAGGCATCGGCCAGATCGTCGACGTGGAGGAACTCGCGGAACGGGGTTCCGGTGCCCCAAAGCGTGATGCGGTCGCGGGCGTCGCGCCGGGCCTCGTGCACCTTGCGCAGGAGGGCGGGCAGGACGTGGCTGCCCTGGGGATCGTAATTGTCGCCCGGCCCGTACAGGTTGGTCGGCATGGCCGAGATGAAGTCGGCCCCGTGCTGGCGGCGATAGGCCTGGCACAGCTTCAATCCGGCGATCTTGGCGATGGCGTACCATTCGTTGGTGGGCTCGAGCGGCCCGGTGAGAAGCGCGTCCTCGGTTATCGGCTGGGCCGCCATCTTCGGATAGATGCAGGATGAGCCGAGGAAGAGCAGCTTCTCGACGCCGACCGCATGGGCGCTCTGGATCAGGTTGGCCTCGATCATGAGGTTGTCGTAGAGGAAGTCGGCCGGATAGGTGTCGTTGGCCACGATCCCGCCGACCTTGGCGGCGGCCAGGATCAGGGCCTGCGGCCGCTCCGCCGCCATCCAGGCCTCGACCTCGGCCTGGCGCCGCAGATCGACATTGTCCCGCCCGAGGGTCAGGATGGTGCAGTTCTCCGAGGCGAGCCGGCGCACCAGCGCCGCACCCACCATGCCCCGATGCCCCGCGACCAGGACGCGCTTGCCGGTGAGATCGTAGGACCCGGACCGTTCGGTGGATGACGTCATCGGATGACCGGATCCTTGAGCCCGGCATCCGGCCGGGCCTTCGCCCGCGCCTCCCGGCTTCCTGCAGATCGGACCGCGATAGCAGAGACGGGGCGCTTCGGAAATCGGGCCCCTGGACGGTGGTTCAGGTCGGCACACGGCACGCGGGAGCAAGGCCCGCCGGAGGAAGGCCCGTAAGAGGAAGGCTCGCCGGAGGAAGGCACGGCTGCGACCGACTGTTGCGGGCGGCCCCGCCCGGCCGCACGAGGCCCTTCAGGGCAGCCCGACCGTCTCGAGCGACAGGTACCGTGGATTGAAGCCGCTGAGGGTGACCAGTCGTGGCACGTTCCGGATCGTCAGGAGACGGGACCGCAGCTCGATGAGGCCCTGGCGCTTCAGGTCCTGGAGCGTGCGATTGACGTGAACGGTGGAGAGCCCGGTCGTCTCGGCGAGGTCGAGCTGCGACACCGGCAGATCGTAGCTGTCGCCGCGCGTCAGCCCGATCGCCCGCAAGCGCAGGAGCAGTTCCAGGAACAGATGGGCGATGCGCTCGATCGCGGAGCGGGACCCCACATTGACCAGCCATTCGCGCGCGGTCGCGTCGTCGACCAGCGTCGCCCGACGCATCGCCCGGATCAGCGACGGCTGATTCACGAGGAGGTCCTGGAGGGTATCGAGTTCGATCCGGGCCACGCGGCAGCTGGAGAGGGTGCTGATCGCATGATCCCGGCGCGTCAGCAGGCCGACATCGACGTCGCAGAAATCACCCGGCACCAGATAGGCGAGGATCTGACGCGCACCGCTGCTTCGGACCTTGTAGCGGCAGGCCATGCCCTCGAGAAAGACGAAGAGGCAGTTCGGAATTTCGCCTTCGTGGGCGAGATCCGTCCGCGGGGCGAAGAGGCTGGCCTCGGCGGCGAGACGGGTCAGGAGGTCCCGTTCGGGCTCCGCAAGAGGTCCGAAGCGCTCGAGTTTATGGATGAGCGGTCGAACCGCGCGGCTTTCCACTTCGGAGCCGGCGTCGAGGACCAATCCCGTCCTGCGTGATCCCGGCCTCATCGACCCGCACGCAACGCATGCGAGGAAGCAAGGTGATGGATGCTCACGCTCCACTTCGCATGACCTGTCACTATTGCTTGATCCTCGGCCCGTTCATCCTGCCCATGGGCCGACTAGCGCGTCCTATCGCCGAGAGCCGGGCAAGGAGAGGCGACGCTCAGCGCATCGTTCCCTTGCATCGGCAGGCGCAAGCGTCTTCCAGCATCGACCAAGCCAGGGATTTCCCACGAATTTGCCCCAGCTTCCTGGCTTATAAATCCGAATTTGCTGGGTTGAACACCGGTCTTCGGCTTCGGTGTGGTGCCCGACACTCGGCGAATGTCGACTACCCGACAGACGTCTTTGCGGGCTTGCCTTTGTCTCGCATCGTACAGATAGTCGGGGATCGCTTGTATATATTCCTGTGTATGGGTTCACGAGAGACTATTTGTGCTCTTGCCCCAAGGGACAAGGCCGTGTCGCTGCTAGAGCAATCTGCCGTTCGTAACCGTTTGCTCAAACGTCTCGCGCCAAGCGATTTCGCGTTGCTTCAGCCGCATCTGCGCTCGCTTCCGACGGAGTTGCGCCAGGGGTTGATCCAGCCGCATCAGCCGATCCGGGACCTCTTCTTCCCGGAGGCGGGCTATGCTTCGATCACCACGTCGGGGAACAGCAAGGTCGAGGTCGGCATCATCGGGCCCGAGGGTGTGGTGGGAGCCGCGCCGGTGCTGCTCGGCAGCGACCGCACGCCCTACGATCACTTCGTGCAGAATGCCGGCGAGATGATCGCCATCGGGGCCGCGGAGCTGACCTCGGCCACCGAGCGCAGCATGACCCTGCGCAAGCTGCTGCTGCGCTTCGTCCAGACGCTGCTGGTTCAGACGGCGCAGACGGCCTTCGCCAATGCCAGCTACAACATCGAGGTCCGGCTCGCCCGCTGGCTCCTGATGTGCCACGACCGGGTCATCGGCGACGAACTCACCGTGACCCATGACTTCCTGTCATTCATGCTTGGCGTCCAGCGCACGACGGTGACGCTGGCGCTGCAGATGCTCGAGGGCAACCGCCTGATCAAGGCCCGCCGCGGCCGCATCGAGGTGCTCGACCGGGCCGGTCTGCTGGCGGTCGCGGGCGACAGCTACGGCGTGCCCGAGGCCGAATACATCCGGCTGATCGACGAAGCCTGATCTCGACGGGCCAGCCGGCAGGGCCGGCACCCACCAGTCACCACCACCACGCTGTCGTGCTCCCGGACGTCGATGAGCTCGGCGCTTTCGGCAGTGAACACGTGCCGCGTGCGCCGGTTGACCGACTACGCATCATGCGTTCCTCCCCAGACTTGGCCCGCCCGGCTTCGGCCGCGGCGGGCTTTTTGCGGCTTTGTTCCATGAGGAAACTAAATAATCTTCGCTGTATCCAATGACTTTGGCACGGAATGGTACGGAAACGTGCCGTAGATCTACGAAAGTCTTCCCATTAACCTGTGTTGATGCGAGTGTGTTCCTGGTTTTGCACACTCTCGGCAACTGAAGGGAACCGGCCAGTTGCTGGCCTTTATCGTTCCCAGTTGCCCGAGAAGAGACTGGATGACAGCGCGATCCGCATCCGATGTACCGACTCGCTTGACCTCGAATGAGGCGCCGCAGATCGCGCCGTCGATCCGACGATCCCTCGGCCAGCATCTGCGCGAGACCTACGCCTCTCTGGAGGACGAGCAGCCCGACCGGTTCGACGTCCTCCTCGCCCGCCTCGAGGCGGTGCTGGCGGCCCGGGGCGAGTCGCTCACAGCGGAGGTGCGTCAGGGTCTGCAGGATCACGCGGCGGGGCTGCGCAAATACGCCCTTTCCCTGACCCGTGACGCCGCGCGCGCCGACGATCTGGTGCAGGACACGATGCTGCGGGCCTGGATGTACCGCGAGAGCTTCACGCCCGGCACCAACGTCTGCGGCTGGCTCACCATCATCATGCGCAACACGTTCTATTCAGGCCAGCGCAAGCGGGTCCACGAGGTCGAGGATGGCGACGGCAGTTACGCCGCCCAGCTGGTCACTCTGCCGGCGCAGAGTGGAATCCTCGACCTGGAGGATGTCAACGCCGCCATCGGGCGCCTGTCGAGCACCCTGCGGCAGGCGCTGACCCTGGTGGCCATCGATAATATGACCTACGACGAGGCCGCCGCCGTGATGGGCTGCAAGATCGGCACGGTGAAGAGCCGGGTCTGGCGTGCCCGCGAAAGCCTCGCGGCCCTGGTGGGCTATTCCGCCAACGAGATCGGTCCCGACCGCCTGGCTAATTCGGTGCTGAGCGACGTCAGCCTGCGGCCCCGGGTCTGAGGCCCGCGTCCGAACCCCGCGTTCGAACCCCGCCTGTCGCGACGGACGCAGTCGGATGCCGGCCTTCCGAACGGGATCGGCCGGCCCGCCCGGTCGACCCTACAGCAGCGTTCCGCGCAGGATCAGCATCGCCACCGAGAAGTAGATGACGAGCCCGGTCACATCGACCAGCGTGGCCACGAAGGGCGCCGAGGCGGTGGCGGGATCGAAACCGAGTCGCTGAAGCAGGAACGGCAGCATTGAGCCGGTGAGCGAGCCGAAGGTGACGATGCCGACGAGCGCCGCTCCGACCGTGGCGGCCACCAGCATCCAGTGCTCGCCGTAATCGTACAATCCGATCTTCTGCCACATCACGATACGGATGATGCCGATCACCCCGAGGATCATGCCGAGCACGAGGCCAGTGGGCAATTCGCGCAGGGCCACCCGCCACCAGTCGCGCAGGCGCACCTCGTGCAGCGCCAGGGCGCGGATGAGCAGCGACGTCGCCTGGCTGCCGGAATTGCCGCCCGAACTCATGATCAGGGGGATGAACAGGGTCAGCACGATGGCCTTTTCGAGCTCGCCCTCGAAGCCCTGCATTGCCGTGGCGGTCATCATCTCGCCGAGGAACAGGGCGCAGAGCCACCCGGCCCGCTTCCGGATCATCGTGCCGAAGCCGATATCCATGTAGGGCTCGGGCAGTGCCTCCATGCCGCCGAAGCGCTGCACGTCCTGGGTCTGCTTCTCCACCATGGCGTCGATCATGTCGTCGACCGTGACGATGCCGATGACGTGGCCGACCGCGTCGATCACCGGCAGGGCCAGGAGGTCGTATTTCGAGATCAGGCGGGCGGCCTCCTCGCGGCTGGCCGTCGGCGACACCGCCAGCGGGCGCCGGTTCGGCGCCACCGAGAGCACGTTGTCGCCCGGATCGCCCGAGATCAGCCGGCGCAGGGGTACGGCCTTGGTCAGGGCGCGGGTGCGCGGATCGAGGACGAAGATCGCGTAGATGGTCTCGCGCGTCTTCTCCACGTGCCGGACGTGGTCGAGAGTCTGCTGCACGGTCCAGTTGCCCGGCACGGCGACGAATTCGGTCGTCATCAGCGAGCCGACCGTCTCCTCGCCATAGGCGCTCAGATGGTCGACGGCGCCGCGGGTCTCCGCGTCCAGCCGGGCGCGCAGGTCCGAGCGTCCGGGCTCCTCGATCTCCCGGAACAGGTCGGTGATCCGGTCCGCCGACATGCCCGACAGGTAGGAGGCGACGCGGTCGCGCGGCAGCATCTCGATGATGTCGGCCGCGCAATCGAGTTCCGGCTGGTCGAGCACCTCGATCGCGCGCTCCAGCGGCAGGCCCAGCAGGATGGCGGCGGCGACCTCGGGAGCTTCCTCGTTCAGGGCCTCGACGATGTCGGGCGCACGCTCGTCGGAGAGGCGGGCGGCGAGGACCGCCGGGTCGATGCCGGCCGGGAAGGGGGCGATCTCGTTCATGGGCTCACCTCGCAGGGGCGCGCGATCCGGCCGTGAACGGCCGTCCGCATCGGGCACCCGCGCCCGGTCAGCGGGGCGTCAGGCGCGAGGGGCGGAGGCGGCCGGGCACGGCGCGGGCGATCGGTCGGGACTGTCGCTGGGCATTGGATTCGTCGAGAGGGAGCCGAGGGGCGCACCGCACGTTGTGAAACACCAGGGAATCACGCGCGGAACCGCTCGGCGGCGCGTGAGTGCGCCTCCCCTCCCCGGGGCGTCAAGCCGAATCCGACTGGGCCGGGATCTTTCCCCCGGCGGAGCGGGTTGGGTCCCGCCCCATCGCCACCGCGCGATCTCCGAGGCGGATCGCACGCGAGACACGCGCGGGTTCCAATCCAGCACCATATCGCCGGTTCGAGCCTCGGACGGCGTAGAGTTTCCGCTGAAACCCAGGGTTGGACCCGCGATATCCGCCAACCCTATGAGAAATATAAGTGTAGCGTCCACTTGTATTGTGCCCAACCCAACGGCATATCAAGGGCGTCGAGCACGAAGGAGTTATCCCATGAAGTGGTCCGCCCCCATCGTTTCCGAGATCTGCGTCGGCATGGAAGTCACCAGCTACGAGTCCGCCGAGATCGATCCCTTCAACTAAGGCCCGGCCTGAGTTCGAAGACGCGTCGAACCTGTCGGGTTCGGCTCTTTCCAACCATAACCAACCAGGAGTGACGTCATGAAGTGGTCCGCCCCCATCGTTTCCGAGATCTGCGTCGGCATGGAAGTCACCAGCTACGAGTCCGCCGAGATCGATCCCTTCAACTAAGGGAGATCGCGTGCCCCGTTCGCGGGGCCTGCCGATCCGAGGGGGGGCTATCCGAAAGGGTAGCGCCCCTTTCGTTTGCGCCGTCCTCCTGCGGGGTGCCCTCCGCCCCGGTCGGCGCCCGCAGCATCTCCACCAGGAAGTCGATGAGGACCCGGATGCGGGCCGGCATCGCGGCGCCGCCGACGAAGACCGCGTGAATGGCCTCTCGGTCCTGCGGATTGTAGGGCTCCAGCAACGGCACCAGGCGACCGCTCGCAAGATCGTCGACGATATGGAAATGGCCGACGCGGGTGATGCCGATCCCGTCGAGGGTGAGTTGCACTAGCGTCTCGCCGTTATTCGCGGTCATGTTGCCGCCGACCGCCAACAGGTAATCGCGCCCCGCCTCGCGGAACGGCCAGCCGGGCTCGGCGCGGCGGAAATTGAAATCCAGGCAATTGTGCCGTGCGAGATCGGCCGGAACGACCGGCACCCCGGCACGCGCCAGATAGGCGGGCGAGGCCACGATCGTGCGGCCCGTCTCGCCCAGCCGTCGCGCCGTGAGCGGGCTGTCGGGCAGGGTTCCGAAGCGGATCGCCACGTCGGCCCGTCCGCCGAGGATGTCGGCGATCTGGTCGCTGAGATCGATGTCGACGGAGATCCCGGGATAGCGCCTCACGAACTCCGCCAGTAGCGGCACGATCACCAGCCGGCCATGGGCCGAGGCGGTGCTGATCCGCACCCGGCCGCGGGGCGAGGCCTGATCGGCGATGGCGCTCTCGCTCTCCTGGATGTCGGCGAGGATGCGCCGCGCCGCCCGGGCATAGCTCTCGCCCTCGGCGGTGAGGCGCAGGGTACGGGTGGTCCGCACGATCAGCCGGACGCCGAGGCGGGTTTCGAGGCGCGCCACGATGCGGCTGACGGCCGAGGCGGTCAGTCCCAGCGTGCGGGCGGCGGCGGACAGGCTGCCGTCTCGCGCCACCGCGAGGAACGTCGCCATCTCCCCCGTACGATCGATTTTGTCGCGCTGCATTCGTGCTCCTGACGCACAGATGTCGATCCGGAAACGGGACTACCGCCCTGTTCCGGATGGTATCATGTGCATGCCCGGAACAACTGCTCAAAAATCCTGTGCCGGGACGTCATGCCATGACCCTCCATCCATCCCTGCTGGCCCTGGCCATCGGTGCCTTCGGCATCGGCGTCACCGAGTTCACCCCGATGGGTATGCTGCCGCTGATCGCGAGCGATCTCGGGGTCTCGATCCCGACGGCGGGGCTGCTGGTCAGCGCCTATGCGCTCGGCGTCCTGATCGGGGCACCGCTGATGACCCTGGGCTTCGCCCGGATGCCGCGACGCGCCCTTCTGGTCGGCCTCATGGGGATCTTCACCCTGGGCAACCTGCTCTCGGCGCTCGCCGACAGCTACACGATGCTGCTCGGCGCCCGGATCGTCACCTCGTTCAATCACGGAGCCTTCTTCGGTATCGGCTCGGTGGTGGCGGCCGGCCTCGTGCCGCCCGAGCGTCGCGCGGCCGCCGTCGCGGCGATGTTCTCGGGCCTGACCATCGCGACCATCGGGGGCGTGCCGCTCGCCGCCTGGGTCGGCGAGGCACTGGGCTGGCGCGCGGCCTTCTGGGGCATCGCCGGCATCGGCGTGATCGCGATGGTGTCGCTGCGGCTGGCCCTGCCGCCGCTGCCCGTCGCGGACGCGCCCGACATGGGTTCGGAACTGCGCGTCGTCGCCCGCGCCCCGGTCCTCGCCGCCCTGGCCCTCACGGTGCTGGGGTCGAGCGCGATGTTCACGGTCTTCACCTACATCGTCCCGATCCTGCGCATCGAGGCGGGGGCGGGTGCCGCCTTCGTCAGCGCCATGCTGGTGATCTACGGCGTCGGACTGACGGTCGGGAACTGGGCCGGCGGCCGTCTGGCCGACCGCTCTGTGGACGGCACCATCATGGCGTCGCTGCTGGCGCTGATTGTCCTGCTCCTGCTGTTCGCGCCCGGCATGACCTCGCGGCTGAGCGCGGCGCCGCTGATCTTCCTGTGGGGCATCGCGAGCTTCGCCCTGGTGCCGCCCCTGCAGATGCGGGTGATGGCCGAGGCGGATCGCGCCCCCAACCTCGCCTCGGCGCTGAACATCGGCGCCTTCAATCTCGGCAACGCGATCGGTGCGGCCCTCGGCGGCGGCGTGATCGATCTCGGCTGGGGCTATCCGGCGGTCTCGGTCGCGGGAGCCGCGATGGCGGCGCTCGGCCTCGCGCTGATCGTCGTCCTGCGGCGCGGCCGGCGCATCGCCGTGGCGACGGCCTGCCCGTGAAGCCGGCCTGCCGACGCACGCCTCAGAGGCCGAGCCCGAGCTGTCGCGGCTCCGGAGCCGGTCCGTGCTCCAGGGCCGAGAGCGAGACGCCGAGCAGGCGCACGCTGCGCCGGAGCGGAAACAGGTCGCGCAGGAGCACCCGCACGATCTCTTCCAACGAGGCGCGGTCGGCGACGAAGCCTGCCAGCGAGCGGGCGCGGGTGATCTGCTCGAAATCCGCGAACTTCACCTTCAGGGTCACGGTACGGGCGCGGACCTCCTTGGCGGCGGCCGCCCCCCAGACCTTGTCGAGCAGGGGGACGAGGCGGCCCGCGAGCACGTCGTAATCCGCCGAATCCTCCGAAAAGGTGTTCTCCGCCCCGATCGATTTGCGCACCCGGTTCACCCGCACGGGCCGTTCGTCGATCCCGCGCGAGACGCCGTAGTAATAGGGGGCAGCGGCGCCGAACCGCGTCGTCAGGGCGTCGAGGCTCAGGGCGCGCAGGTCGCGCCCGGTCAGGATGCCGAGCGCTTTCATGCGCGCCTCGGTGACGGGGCCGATCCCGTGGAAGCGCCCGATGGCCAGGTCCTCGACGAAGCCGGGCCCCATCGCGGGGGTGATGACGAAGAGGGCGTCGGGCTTGCGGAAGTCGGACGCCACCTTGGCCAGGAACTTGTTGTAGGAGACGCCCGCCGAGGCCACGAGCCCGGTCTGGGCGCGGATCGAGGCCCGGATCGCGCGAGCCACCGCGGTGGCGGTGGGCAGCCCCTGCCGGTTTCGCGTCACGTCGAGATAGGCCTCGTCGAGGGCGACCGGCTCGATCAGGTCGGTATGCTCGGCAAAGACCGCCCGGATCTGCTCCGAGATCCCGCGGTAGACCTCGAAGCGCGGCTTGACGAAGACGAGGTCGGGACAGAGCCGGCGCGCCGTCACCGAGGGCATGGCCGAGCGTACCCCGAAGGCCCGCGCCTCGTAGCTCGCCGCCGCCACCACGCCGCGCTCGCGCGATCCCCCCACCGCCACCGGGCGTCCTCGCAGGGCGGGATCGTCACGCTGTTCCACGGAGGCGTAGAACGCGTCCATGTCGATGTGGATGATCTTGCGGATCGCGTCCGCCTCGCCCGGGTCCATCGCGGACGCCCCTCCCGATCGTTTCGCCCGTGTTCGTGGTCTGTTCGCAGAATCCCGGTCTCGGCGCGGGAATCAAGCCCGGTGGCGTTCCGATCCACGGCGTAACCGACGCAGCGCCTGCGGGGGCTCGCCGCCGGCCGAGGGCTGCCGCATAAGGGCGGCCAGGACAGCCGAAGCGCCGGCTTCGCGATTCGCCCGAGGACAGGTTCTTGAACATCACCCAGATCACCCACCACGACCTCGACGGCTACGGTGCCTCGACCGTCGCGGGCCAGTTCGTCGACGTCGCCCGCATCGTCCACGTGCCGCGCTATTCCGATGTCGGCCCCGTGGTCGAGACCGAGCTGAAGCGCCTCGGCAAGGTGGCGGTGCCGGAGATGATCCTGATGACCGACCTCGGCCTCGAGGCGGTGGCCGTCACCTTCATCCGCAACTTCGCCGCCCTCAACCGTCGCCGCGAGCCGGCGGCTCGCCACAAGCTGATCGTGCTCGATCACCACGCCTCGTCGGTCGACCAGATGCGGGCGCAGGATCTCGCGCCGCAGGCCGATGCCGAGGTGCCGGGCCTGCTGCGCTTCGATCTCGAAGACCCCGACGTCGTCGTGCTGATCGACGAGACCCGCTGCGCCACCCGCATGACCTACGAGCACCGGGCGCTCTACGCGGCCCGCGAGACCGGCGAGGACCCGATCCTCGGCGCGCTGGTGACGGCGGTCGATGCCGTCGATCTCTGGCGCAAGGACCGTCCCGAGTTCCGCATCGGCCTCAGCCTCGACGAGGTGTTCTGGGACAACGTCTCGAACCTGGTGCCGATCGGCCATCCCTGGCACGACCGCTTCGTCGGCGACCTCCTCCTCGGGGTGGCGCGCCTCCTCGGCGACGGCGCCACCCCGGCCGTCATCGAGGGGCAGGTGCCCGCCCTGCGCAAGGCCATCCTCGACGCCTATCTGGCCGATGCGCCCGACGACGACCGCAGCCTCACCACCCGCATGCGAATCGCCCGGGTGCTGGCCCGTTCGGACCTGTTCCACCCCCTGTCGGACGGCACGCTGATGTCCTTCGGGCTCGATTCCGGCACCTTCCAGCGCGTCTCCGACCTCATCATGGAGAGCGGCCGGGCCAAGCGCGTCCTCAACGTGCAGCGGGCGGGCACCATGTCGTTCCGCTCGAACAACGAGACCGCCCTCGACGGCGCCCGGCGCTTCCGCGGCGGCGGCCACAAGGATGCGGCCGGCGGCAAGCTGACCAGCGGCTCGGCCTTCTCCCTGGCGGACGCCATCGCGCAGGTCGAACCGGTGCTCAATCCGCCGGCTGCCGATCCCGCGCTCAGCCCCTTCGGGGCCTTGAAGAACTGGAAGGGCTGAGCCGGCGGGACACGCGCCTCGGGCGATTTCTGTCCGGGCGACATCGGTCCGAGCGATCGATGTCTGAGCGACTCGGGGTCGCGCCCTGGACCGCGGCGGTGCCCCCGCCGGTTCTCCTCGCGGCAGGCGAGGAAAACCCGATGGGAAGCGAGAGCCCGATGGGAAGCGAGAACCCGATGGGAAGCGAGAACCCGATGGGGAGGCCGACCGACGCGCGCGACCGTCCCTCCTTGCTCGGCCGGCCCCATCCGCGCGTCGAGGGCGCCGCCAAGGTCACCGGGGTCGCGCTCTACGCCTCCGACACACGGCTGCCGCGCCTCGCCCACGCGGCCCTGGTCACCAGCACCATCCCGCGCGGGCGGATCACCGGCTTCGATCTGGCCGCCGCCGAGGCGGTCCCGGGCTGCCTGCGCATCTTCACCCATCGGGATTTCGCCGGCGCGATCCGCCCGGTGAAGCACCTGATGGCGGGCGGCCATGCCAATAGCGGGCATCGGCCGCTGGACTCGGATGCGGTCGCGTATGCGGGCCAGATCGTCGCCCTGGTGGTGGCGGACACCGTCGAGGCCGCCCGCGAGGCGGCCGCCCGCGCGCTCGTGCATTATCGACGCGACGATTTCGCCGACGGGTTCGATGCACCGGGCTCCGAGACGGTGCGGCTCGCGGATCTCAAGCCCAAGCACCACGACCCGCGCTGCGGCGACGCCGACGCGGCCCTGGCGGCAGCCGAGGTCACGGTCGCCGCGCGCTACGAGACGCCGATCCAGCACCACAACCCGATCGAGCTGTTCACCACCACCTGCGCCTGGGACGGCCCGCGCCTCACCGTCTACGAACCCTCGCGCTACATCGGCGCGGTCCGGCACGGGCTCGCCGCCCAGCTCGGCCTCGACCCCGCCGACATCCGCGTGGTGGCGGGACTGATCGGCGGGCATTTCGGCGCGAAGTTCGCCCTGGCCCAATACACCGCGCCGGTCGCTCTCGCGGCCCGCGCCCTGGGCCGGCCGGTCTCCCTGGTGCCCAGCCGGCGCGATTGCTTCACCATCGCCAATTACCGGCCCGAGACCCGGCACGACATCCGCCTCGGCGCCACCCGTGACGGGCGCTTCACCGCCCTGGTGCACGAGGCCGAGGTGATCGCCTCGCGCTTCGACCCCTTCGCCATGGAGGGCACCGACGTCACCGCGAGCCTCTATGCCTGCCCCAATGTCCGCACCGACGAGCGCGCCGCCCGGGTCGACCGCAACACGCCGGGGCCGATGCGGGCGCCCCCGGAGGTGCCCTACCTGTTCGCCCTGGAGAGCGCCGTCGACGAGATGGCGCATGCGCTCAAGCTCGATCCCATCGCGCTGCGCCGGCGCAACGACACGCTGACCGATCCGATCTCCGGCAAGCCGTTCTCCTCACGCCCCCTGATGGCCTGCTTCGAAGCCGGCGCCGAAGCCTTCGGCTGGGCCGAGCGCGACCCGGAACCCGGACGGATGCGGGACGGCCCCTGGCGCATCGGCCTCGGCTGCGCCGCCTCGGTGCGCCCGGTGAAGATCGCCCCCGCGACGATGCGGATCGGCCTCGGACCCGACGGACGCGCCACCGTGGCCAGCGCCCACCATGAGATCGGCAATGGCATCACCACTCTCCTGGCGCTCGGCGCCGCCGAATGGCTCGGCCTCCTGCCCGAGGCCGTGACGGTCCGCCTCGGCGACACCGACCTGCCGGCCGCCGGCCTGTCGGGCGGCTCGTCCACCACCACGAGCCTGCTCCACACCCTGGCGCAGGGCTGCGAATCGCTGCGGGTCCGCCTCGCCGAAGCCGCCGTGGCCGGGCCGCTGGCCGGAGCCGATCCCGCCAGCCTTCGCCTCGAGTCCGGCCGCCTCGCGGCGCCGGACGGGCGCGCCTGCCCGCTGGATATGCTCGTCGCCGGCCTCGACCCGGGCGGGATCGAGACCGTTGCGGCCTTCACCCCCGAGGGCTCCGGTCCCGAAGCCCTGGAGGCGATCGAATCGGGCCGGATGGCGCTGGGCACCGGTGCGGGCAGCCAAGCCGTATCCTGGGCCTTCGGGGCACAATTCGCGCGGGTGCAGGTTCATGCCGAGACGGGCGAGATCCGGGTGGCGCGCCTCCTCGGCGCCTTCGCGGCCGGGCGCGTGCTCAACCCCCTCACCGCCCGGAGCCAGCTCACCGGCGGCATGATCTGGGGGCTCGGCTCGGCGCTGCTGGAGGAGACCATCCTCGACCGGGGCCATTACCGCAACGCCGACCTCGCCGAGTACCTCATCGCCACCGCCGCCGATGCGCCCGAGATCGAGGCGCTGTTCGTGCCCGACCCCGACGACACCGTGAACCCCCTCGGACTCAAGGGGCTCGGCGAACTCGGCATCATCGGCGTCAACGCGGCCATCGCCAACGCGGTGTTCCATGCCACCGGCCGGCGCATCCGCGCCCTGCCGATCCGGGTGGAGGACATGCTGTGACCGGGACGCGCGACGTGGGCGCCGGCCGGCCCCCGGCCTGCCCCACGCCTTCGTGACCGGAGCGACCGGATTCATGGCCCGTGGCGGGCCGATTCTCACCGGGGAGCACCCTGGACGCCCGGACGCCGATCCTGTCTGATCGGTACAATCATGCGGGGGAGAGCGCGCCATGTCCGACGAGCGGGACGATCAGGGCCGGCTGACGCGCGCGGCGAGCTTCATCTTCCTCCACACCGAGCACGCGATCTACGCGGCGCTCGGCGCCCTCCTCGCCCTCACCGCCCTCGTCGCCCTGATCGATGCCGCCCAGCTGACCTGGAGCGCGCTGCGCAGCCTCGGCGGTGCCGACCAGATCCTGGAGGTGGTGGACCGTCTGCTGTTCCTGCTGATGCTGATCGAGATCCTGCACACGGTGCGGGTGTCGATGCGCTCGGGCAAGCTGACCTGCGAGCCGTTCCTGATCGTCGGGCTGATCGCGTCGATCCGGCGGGTGCTGGTGATCACCCTGCAATCGTCGGAGATCACCCACGCCAAGGACTGGTCGCCCGAGAAGCAGGCCTTGTTCCAGGCCTCGATGATCGAGCTCGGCGTCCTCGCCGGACTGATCCTCACCATGGTGCTGGCGATCTTCATGCTCCACCGCGCCCGCGACGACGGCAAGCCCGCCGGCGAGGAGACCCACGAACAGGCCGGCGCCTAGAGGCGGTAGCGGATCTGGTCGGTCCAGAAGCGCTCCAGGCGGGTGAGCGCGGTGTTGAGGCGGCCGAAATCGTCGTCCGAGATGCCGCCGATCGGCTGGATGGTGCGGGCGTGCTTGTCGTACAGGGTCTGGATGATGTCGTGGACCTGGCGGCCCTTGTCGGTGAGGCTGATGCGGACCGAGCGGCGGTCGGTCTTCGAGCGGGCATGGTGCAGGTAGCCGGCCTCGACGAGCTTCTTGACGTTGTAGGAGACGTTCGAGCCGAGATAGTAGCCCTTGGTGCGCAACTCGCTCGCGGTCAGCTCCTTGTCGCCGATGTTGTAGAGGAGCAGGGCCTGGACGCTGTTGACGTCCTCGCGCTCGCGGCGCTCGAACTCGTCCTTGATCACGTCGAGGAGGCGGCGATGCAGGCGCTCCACGAGGTGCAGGGCCTCCAGATACGAGCCGTGTGCCGGGGCGGTCTCGGGAGCGGTGTTGGTCTTGCTAACCTTCGCAGCCTGGGACTTCATCATGGGCCTCATCAGGTATCGATGCTTCAGGGCCGGTGTTCTTTGCCACCGCTCATGAAGCCAACCTAGAGCGCCGCAGGTGAAAGACGGTTTAAGCGATAGGATGAATTTGCGATTTACCTCTCTGGGTAAATACAAGATGAAACCAATCCCGTAACCGGTCGTTTACCGGATTTCTCGCGCCGCCAGGAAGGAAAAGATAAAATACACCGCAATAATTCCCGCTTGTATTGCCAAGTATGGTGTCGCGACCGGCAGCAGTTGCGGTGTCAGGACTGCGAGCGTCAACCCACTGGTGGCGGCCAGCAGCCAGACCACGCCGCCCCAGGCGCTGGTGAGCCAGAGGCCGACCGCCGCCATCGGGTCGAGCACCGCGAAATAGACGATCACGCTCTGGCGCCCGATCGACTCCGATTCGAAGGGCCTGAAACCCGGAATGACGTCGAGGATGCTGGCCCAGGTGACCACGGCCTTCGTCAGCCAGCACAGGGCGACGGCGCGCATGAACCAGATCAGCACCACGTCCCAGCCGGTGCGGGGAAATTGCGAGGACCGCTCGATCCGGTCGCCGCCGCCCTCGACGTTGCGGCCGCGGATTTCGCGGGGGCCGGGAATCTTGGTCAAGCCGCGCACGCGAAGCCTCGTCTCATCGGTCGTCTCATCGCTCGAACGCTCCGTTGCGGGTTGGCTCAGGGCCGTTTCGCCTCGCCCGGGTCGGTCCGGGCCGGGCCGCCTGCCCCGGACTGTCCGGTGCCTCGGCCGCCATCGTCCCCCTCACGGGAGGGCCTGTTTAGACGAGGTTTTGGCGCGCGACGTCAATTGCTGCTCCTGGGCGCGGGCGACGTGACGAAGGCGGCAGGACATGCGAACCGCCGACCCCTGCGGCGGGACGGTGGATGGGACCGGTTCCGGTCGGAAATCTCTCACCCATGAGCGATATGCTGACGCCTGACGTTGCCGGTCCTCTCGCGCGAGTCTTGCGATGAAATACAGTTCGCTCACGCTCTGCACCCTGATCGCAAACGATTCCATCCGTCTCCTGGTCTTCTGCCTCGTCGTCGCTTGCGGGATGATGGTGACCCATGGTCCCGAGGCGAACGAGTTTGTTTTGCGCTGGGATGTCGCGAAATTCGTCGCGGGGGGGATCGGCGGGATGCTTGCGTCCTTCGTGCTCGGGATTTTTCGGGTTCGCGGGATTTTTCGGGTTCGGCAGTGGTCCCGATCCCGCGTCGCGTTGTTGCAGCGAATGGCCGAGACTCCCCCCGAAACCTGGCGCAAGCAATATCGCGACTGGAGCCGCAAGCTGGACCTGCAGGATTAGGGCCGGGCGCTGCGCCCCTTTGGCAGGCTCGGCGGGGTTCGGGCCACGCTTGTGCACGATGCGGTCCTCCATGGGCTTGCCCCCGCATCCCTGCGTCGGCAATGCGGGTTTCGAAGGCTTTTGGGGATGTGATAGGCCCGTGGCCCTCCGCCCGGGCCGTGGCCCGGCCCCATCGAGTTCGAGCACGATGACCCACGCACCAGCGACCCCGCGTCCCCTGGCGGTCGAGACGGCACAGGAATCCGCCCGCGCGCCGGGCCTCGGCATCACCCAGCGCCCGCGCCGCAACCGCAAGGCCGAGTGGTCGCGCCGCCTCGTGCGCGAGCATACGCTGACGGTGGACGATCTGATCTGGCCGCTCTTCGTCATCGAGGGGACCGGCCGGCGCGAGCCCATCGCCTCGATGCCGGGGGTCGAGCGCCTCAGCGTCGACGAGGTGGTGCGCGACGCCGAGCGGGCGGCCCGCCTCGGCATTCCCGCGATCTCGTTCTTTCCCTACACCGAGCCTGGCCTGCGCGATCCCACCGGCTCGGAATCGCTCAATCGCGACAACCTCGTCTGCCGGGCGGTGCGGGCGGTGAAGGCGGCGGTGCCGGAACTCGGCCTGATGACCGACGTCGCCCTCGATCCCTATACCAGCCACGGCCATGACGGCCTCCTCGAGGATGGCGCCATCCTCAACGACGAGACCGTCGCCCTGCTGGTGGAGCAGAGCCTGATCCAGGCGGAGGCCGGCACCGACATCATCGCGCCCTCCGACATGATGGATGGGCGCGTCGGCGCCATCCGGGCCGGGCTCGACCGGGCCGGATTTCGCGATGTCCAGATCATGGCCTACGCGGCCAAGTACGCCAGCGCCTTCTACGGTCCGTTCCGGGATGCGATCGGCACCCAGGCGGCGCTGGTCGGCGACAAGCGCACCTATCAGATGGACCCGGGCAATTCCGACGAGGCCATCCGGGAGGTCGCCCTCGACCTCGCCGAAGGCGCCGATTCGGTGATGGTGAAGCCCGGCCTGCCCTATCTCGATATCATCCGTCGGGTGAAGGACGAATTCGCCGTGCCGACCTTCGCCTACCAGGTGTCGGGTGAGTACGCGATGATCGAGGCCGCCGCCCGCAACGGCTGGCTCGACGGCGACCGCGCCATGGTCGAGAGCCTGCTGGCCTTCAAGCGTGCCGGCGCCGACGGCGTCCTCACCTACTACGCGCTGCGGGTCGCCGAGCGGCTGCGCGCCGGCGCGTGAGGCCGGGCGCGTGAGGACATGCACGTGAGGACATGCACGTGAGGACATGCACGTGAGGCCATGCGTTCTCGCGCTGGGGCTTGCGCTGCTCGTGAGCCTCGGTGCCTGCGAGAGTTCGGTCGATCGCCAGCGCGCTCAGATCTGCCGGCGCGTCGTGCCCGCTTTGGCGCCCCCCGAGACCGAGGTGAAACTGCTCCGCATCGGCACGGGCGCGACTCTGGACGACGTGCGGGTCGACTACGCGGTGGCGGGCCGGCCCGGTCAGGCGGCGCGCCAGCGCTGGGTCACCTGCAGCTTCGGGTCCGGAGCCGAACTGCTCGGCCTCGCCACGGAGACCGGCCCGGTCAACGGTGCCCGCCTCTTTCTCCTGCGCCACTACTACCTCGACACCCCGGAGGCGGCCGTCGCCGATCCGGGGGTGTGGACCTCGCCGGCCGGCCGCGCGGCGCCCTGAAAACGCCGATCTTGAGAGTTGCGCAGGCCACGCCCATCTCTCGCCTGAGATGTCCGCCGCCTCCGCTCGGGGGCGACACCCAGGAGCGCCCCATGCGCGAGACGCAAAGCCCCTACGCCGATCGCGTTCAGACCGGCTACGCCCCCCAATTCCCGATCCCCTATGTCCGGGGCAGCCTCGGCGCGCGCTTCGTCGCCTACCTCCTCGACATCCTGTTCATCTTCGGCTTCACCGCCCTCCTGACCCTGGCGATCACGGTGATCGGCGTGCTCACCTTCGGCCTCGGCTGGACCCTGTTCGCCGTCCTGCCGGCGAGCGGCATCCTCTACAGCGCGATCACGGTGGGGGGCGCGGCCCAGAGCACCTGGGGCATGCGCATGATGGGACTGCGCGTCGTGGCTCCCGAGAGCGGCACCCGGGTGGACTACCTCACGGCGGCGATCCACGCCCTGCTGTTCTACGTGGCGGTGGCCTCGGCCTTCCTGCTGTGGATGCTGGATGTTGGTATCGGCCTCGTGCGGGCCGACCGGCGCCTCGGGCACGACCTGCTTCTCGGGCTCGCCGTGGTGCGGGCCGGCTGAGCCCCTCCGGGACAGCGTCGGATCGCGAGATCCGACGGGTTTCATACGAAATCGTCGCGGACGCCTCAGGGGGGTGTTGAGCCCGCCCGCGTTGCGGATACACTCAAGTCTTGGGGGCCGCGGCGCCCCCTCGCGCGGCGAGCGACAGACAAGCGTGACGAGCCATTCCCGGGACACCCCGCAATTCTACCTGACGGCGCCCTCGCCGTGCCCGTACCTGCCGGGTCAGGAGGAGCGCAAGGTCTTCACCCATCTCGTCGGCCGCCGGGCCCGGGACCTCAACGAGATCCTGACGCAGGGGGGCTTCCGCCGCTCGCAGACCATCGCCTACCGGCCGGCCTGCGAATCCTGTCGCGCGTGCATCTCGGTGCGGGTGGTGGTGGCCGATTTCCAGCCCTCGGGCAGCCAGCGCCGCATCCTCCAGCGCAACGCCGACCTCGTCGGCACGCCGGAGCCCAATCGGCCGGCCTCCGAGCAGTACGCGCTGTTCCGGCGCTATCTCGATGCCCGCCACGGCGACGGCGGCATGGTCGACATGACCGTGCTCGACTACGCCATGATGATCGAGGACAGCCACGTCGACACCCATCTGGTGACGTATCGCCGGCGCGGACCCGACACCGCGATCAACGGGCGCGGTACCGGCCCGACCGTGGCCCTGTGCCTGACCGACGTTCTCGCCGACGGCCTGTCGATGGTCTACTCGTTCTACGATCCGGCCGAGGCGAACCGCTCGCTCGGCACCTACATGATCCTCGATCACATCCGCCGCGCGGCCGATCTCGGCCTGCCCTATCTCTACCTCGGCTACTGGGTCGAGGGCTCCCGCAAGATGGATTACAAGGCCCGCTTCACCCCGCAGGAGCGGCTGATGGGGCCGGGCTGGCAGCGGGTGGAGTAGTCCACCCGCCGCGTGACCGTCAGAACCGCGCGACGATCTGCGCCCGGATGGTGCGCGGCGCGCCCGGCGTGAGGTTCTGGTTGTTGTCGGCCGTGTAGATGTAGCGCCGGTCGAACAGGTTCTCGATGTTCACCTGCGCGCGGACCGATTCGGTGATGTTGTAGAACAGTCCGAGATCGAAGCGGGTGTAGCTCGGCAGCCGCACGGAATCGTCGGAGGTGGCGAAGGTGTGGGTCTGGTGGATCACCCCGATGCCGATGCCGAGTTCGCGGGTGATGTCGAACTTGTTCCACAGCGAGATGCTGTTGAACGGCACCAGCCCGACGGTGTTGCCCTTCACGATGGTCGTCGAGACGTTGCTGTCGATGCGGGCATCGGTGAAGGCATAGCCGCCGGCGATCTGCCACCAGTCGGTGACGTAGCCGTTGGCGCCGATCTCGGCTCCCTGGGTGTTGGTCCTGCCCGAGAGGATGAAGAAGCCCGCGTTGTTCGGGTCGTTGAGGCGCTGGTTGGTGCGGTCGAGGTTGTAGAGCGCGCCGGTGACTTGGAAGGTCGGGGTGACGTCATATTTCACGCCCACCTCGAGGTTCTGGAAGCCCTCCGGCCTGGCGATGACGAGACCCGGCGTGAACGCGCCGATCTGGTCGCCCGAGGACGGCAGGTAGGACACGCTGTAGCTGCCGTAGAAGGCGAGGTTCGCCAGCGGCTTGATCACCAGGCCGGCGCGCGGCGAGACGAGGTTGTCGACCCGCTCGTTGGTCAGGCCGGTGGCGCGGCCCTGCGAGGAGAAATCGAAGTAGTCGTAGCGCAGGCCGCCGACGATCTGGACGTACTCGTTGAGGTCGATCTGGTCCTGGGCATAGGCCGCGGCCAGACCGAGATCGTAGCGGACGTTGGCGTCCGTGGTGCCGTTGTTGCGGAACGTCACCGGTGCCCGGGAGATCGGCGCCATCGGGTTCACCACCACGCTGGTGACGAGGCTGTTGCCCACCCGGGAGAAGCCGGTCTCGCGGAACATGAGACCTTCCTGGTAGCCGAGTTCGAAGCCGGCCAGCAGCGTATGCTTCACGTCGCCGGTGAGGAACTTGTAGGTGAAGTCGTTCTGACTGAAGAAGTTGGTCCGGTTGGTCTGGCTGCGATAGATCGAGATCGGCACCTGCGTGCCGGCGGCGTTGACCGGGGCGGCCGGCAGGGAATTCGCGTAGAAGCGGTCGTAATCGGCGAAGCGCAGCTGGTTGTGCATCTGCACGCCGGACTCGAAGGTGTGGTCGAGGGTCGCCGTCGCGATGTTGGCATCGACCCCGGTCCGGTTCACGGTCGGGTTGCCGAAGAACGTGCGGGTGTTGTTCCGGTAATTGTACGGCCGGCCGTTCTGCGAGGGGATGCCGCGATCCGGGAAGCGGTCGTCGTGGAAGAACTCGTACGAGAGCTTCAGGGTGGTGGCCGGGCCGAGCAGGAAGGTCATCGTCGGATTGATGCCGTAGCGCTGCAGGTCGCCGAACTGCCGGTAGGTCTGGCTATCCTCGAACATGCCGTTGAGGCGGAAGAAGACGCTGTCGCTGATGCGGTCGCCGACATCGAGCGCCACCCGCTTCTGGTTGAACTGGCCGCCGCCGGCCACGATCTCGCGCACCCGCAGGCCATCGGCCTCCTTCAGGACGCGGTTGATCACCCCGCCGCCGCCGCCGCGCCCGAAGATCAGCGAATCCGGTCCTTTCAGCACCTCGATGCGCTCGATGTTGTAGAGATCGCGGAAGTACTGGACGTCGTCGCGCACGCCGTTGACGAAGAAGTCCGCGTTGGTCTTCTGTCCGCGGATGATCACCTCGTCGCGGTTGTTCTCGCCCTGGGCCGGGATCACGCCCGGCACGTAGCGCAGCTGCTCGGTGAGGTTCTGGACGTTCTGGTCCCGGATCTGCTGGCGGCTCACGACGGTGATCGATTGCGGCGTGTCGAGGAGCGGTGTGTCGGTCTTCGTCGCACTCCGGGTGGCACGGGTGACGTAGCCGACGGTGTTGCCGCGCACGCCCTCGATGCTGAGCTGGTCCAGGGTCACGGCCGTGCCCTCGGGCAGGAGCGCCGGCTGCGCCCGGGCCACCGTCGCCAGCGCCGTCCCGCACAGGAAGGTTGCGAGGAACCGCGATGCTGCTCCAATGTTCATGATCGTACTGCCCGCTCGAGAGACCGTGTCTTGTTGATTTTGCGCCCCCGAAATCAGTCGATGGGCGCGGCGCACCCTTTGAAGGGGGTCTAAGACAGGATCAAGCGAGCCCGGTGGCCTTTCCGGGTCTTTGTTTTACAGAGCTTCTAAGAAGCACTCGAAACAGTCTGCCAAGGCCTTTGCAACATTTGGCAAAGTTCCTTCGGATTTTAGTCCTGGAAATATTCCAGAGTGGGACGATCTGGCAAGACTTGTTGCATGAATGCAACGCTGCGCTGGTCGGCCGTTTCAGAAGCGGGCCACGACCTGCGCGCGGATCAGGCGCGGCGCGCCCGGGCTGATGTTGTTGTTGCCGTCGGCGGTGGCGATGTAGCCGCGATCGAACAGGTTCTCGATGTTGAGCTGCGCCCGCACGCCGTCGGTGACCTGGTAGAACAGCCCGAGGTCGAATCGGGTGTAGCCCGGCAGGCGCACGGTGTCGTCGGAGGCTGCGAAGCTGTGCGTCTGGTGGACGAAGCCGATGCCGATGCCGAAGTCCCGCGTCACGTCGAACTTGTTCCACAGGGTGAAGGCGTTGAAGGGAACCAGGCCCACTTGGTTGCCGGCCCTGACGGAGGTCCCGCCGATGTTGAAGCCCTTGACGATGCGGGCATCGGTGAAGGCGTAGCCGCCGGCGATCTGCCACCACTCGGTGACGAAGCCGTTGGCGCCGATCTCCGCCCCCTGCGTGCTGGTCTGGCCGCTGGTGATGAAGAAGCCGGCATTGTTCGGGTCGGCGAGGCGCTGGTTGATGCGATCGAGATTGTAGAGCGCGCCGGTGAGCTGGAGCGTCGGCGCGACGTCGACCTTCACGCCCACCTCGGTGTTCTCGAAGCGCTCCGGCTTGGCGATCGCCAGACCGGGAGTCAGGGCGTTGAACTGGTCGCCCGAGGACGGCAGGTAGGAGATGCTGTAGCTGGCATAGAAGGCGAGCGTATCGACGGGCTTCAGGACGAGCCCGAGCCGGGGCGACAGCAGGTCGTCGACGCGGGCATTGGTGACGGTGGAGCGCCGGTCCGTGGCTGCGAAGTCGAAATGATCGTAGCGCAGCCCGCCGATGAGCTGCAGGTGCGGCCCGATCTCGATCTGGTCCTGGGCATAGATTGCCGCGAGGCCGAGGTCGTAGCGGGTGTCGGCCCCGCTCGCGATGTTGCGGAATGTGACGGGTACGCGGCTCACCGGCGAGAGCGGATTCACCACGAGGGCCTGGGTGCCGGTGGTGGCGAAGAAGCCGTCCTGGCGGAAGGTCAGTCCCTCCTGGTAGCCGAGTTCGAAACCCCCGAGCAGCGTGTGCTTCAGGAGCCCGGTCTCGAAGCGGTAGGTGAAGTCGGTCTGGCTGAAAGAGTTCGTCCGGGGTGAGTCGGTGTTGTAGGCTGCCAGGGTCAGGGCCGTACCGGCGGCATTGACGGCGCCGGCACGGCCGATGTTCGGATAGACGTTCTGATAGAACTTCGCATAATCGGCGAAGCGCAGCTTGCTCTGCATCGTGACGCCGGACTCGAAGGCGTGATCGAGGGTCGCGGTGGCGATGTGGGCATCGACCCGGGCATAGCTGAGGTCGGGATTGCCGAAGAACGTCGCGATGTTCTGGCGGTAGCGATAGGGCCGGCCGAACTGGGAGGGGATGCCCCGATCCGCCGTCCGGTCGTCGTGGAAGTACTCGTAGGACAGCTTCAGGGTCGTGGCCGGACCGAGCAGGACGGTCAGGGTCGGGTTGATGCCATAGCGGCGCAGGTCGACGAAGTCGCGATAGGTGCCGCTGTCCTCGAACATCGCGTTGAGGCGGAAGAACACGCTGTCGCTCTCGCCGACGCGGTCGCCCAGATCGACGGCGACCCGCTTGGTGCCGTAGGCGCCCCCCAGGGCCACGACCTCGCGGAGCGGCACCCCGTCCGCCTCCTTGAGCACCCGGTTGATCACGCCGCCGCCGCCGCCGCGCCCGAAGATCATGGCGTTGGGACCCTTCAGCACCTCGATGCGCTGAACGTTGTAGAGATCGCGGAAATACTGGGCGTCGTCGCGGATGCCGTTGACGAAGAAATCGGCATTCGAGCGTTGCCCCCGGATCACCACGTCGTCGCGGTTGCCCTCGCCCTGGTGCGCCACCACCCCCGGGACGTAGCGGATCGCATCCGCGATGCTCTGGATGCCCTGGTCGCGGATCTGCTGCTGGGTGACGACCGTGACCGATTGCGGGGTATCGAGCAGGGGCGTGTCGGTCTTCGTCGCGGTCCGCATCCGGGTGGTCAGGTAACTGACGGTGGTGCCGGGGCTCCCCTCGACGTGGATCTGGTCGAGAGCGACGGCGTGTTCCTGTGCCAGCGCCGCCGTGCCGAGGGCGGTGTTGTCCAAGGCCACGGCGCCGAGAAGCACCGCGCGCCAGACGGCGATGCGGCGGAAGCCATCGGATGTGCGCGGCATGGGCGGTCTCGTCGGTGCAGGAGCGATACGAATCAAGACAAGCAACGTCCGCCGCGGGACGGGCTTGTATTGGATCTGTACGATTCGGTATTGCAATGAACCGACGCTCACCAGTCGTCTGAGACTGGTATAGTCTGGAGTTGGTCCAGAGTGGTGTCGGGATCTTCCGCGTAAGCGCGTGCAACAAAAGACAAATACCTCTAGGATCAGGTTCCTGAAGTGAGTCCAGCTCCGTCCCGAAAGCCGCCGCCTGATGCCAAAATGCTGCACTGCGGTAGGTCGCAGGCGCCGCGCTTCGTGCGGGACGGCGTCGGCGCCGGCCGGGGGCGTGCGTTGAGCGCGGTCGCCGCCCATGCTAGGCGCGCCTGATCCCGTTGCCCTTCCCTACGGCCCGTCACACGGCCGGTTCCGACGCGTTGACCGAGGCGCCCGCATGATCCCCCGCTACAGCCGCCCCGAGATGACCGCGATCTGGTCGCCCGAATCGCGTTTCCGGATCTGGTTCGAGATCGAGGCCCACGCCACCACGGCGCTGGCCGAACTCGGCGTGGTTCCGAAGGAGGCCGCCGACACCATCTGGGAGAAGGGCCGCGACGCGGTCTTCGACGTGGCCCGCATCGACGCCATCGAGGCGGTGACCAAGCACGACGTCATCGCGTTCCTGACGCATCTGGCCGAGATCGTCGGACCCGAGGCGCGCTTTGTCCACCAGGGCATGACCTCGTCGGACGTGCTCGACACCTGCCTCAACGTGCAGCTCGTGCGCGCTGCCGACCTGCTGATCAAGGACGTCGATGCCCTGCTCGCCGCCCTGAAGCGCCGGGCTTTCGAGCACCGGATGACACCGACCATCGGCCGCTCGCACGGTATCCACGCCGAGCCGGTCACCTTCGGTCTCAAGCTGGCCCAGGCCTACGCCGAGTTCGAGCGCAACCGCGCCCGCCTCGTCGCCGCGCGGGAGGAAATCGCCACCTGCGCCATCTCGGGCGCCGTCGGCACCTTCGCCAACATCGACCCGCGCGTGGAGGAATACGTCGCCAAGGCCATGGGCCTGACGCCGGAGCCGGTCTCGACCCAGGTCATTCCGCGCGACCGCCACGCCATGTTCTTCGCCATCCTGGGCGTCGTCGCCTCCTCGGTGGAGCGTCTGTCGATCGAGGTCCGCCATCTCCAGCGCACCGAGGTTCTGGAAGCGGAGGAGTTCTTCTCGGAGGGGCAGAAGGGCTCCTCGGCGATGCCGCACAAGCGCAACCCGGTGCTCACCGAAAACCTCACGGGTCTGGCCCGCATGGTGCGCAGCTACGCCCTGCCCGCCATGGAGAACGTCGCCCTCTGGCACGAGCGCGACATCTCGCACTCCTCGGTGGAGCGCATGATCGGCCCGGACGCCACCGTGACCCTCGATTTCGCGCTGGCGCGCCTCACCGGCGTCATCGACAAGCTGCTGATCTACCCCGAGACGATGCAGCGCAACCTCGACAAGCTCGGCGGCCTCGTCCACTCGCAGCGGGTGCTGCTGGCCCTGACCCAGGCCGGGGTCTCGCGCGAGGATGCCTACCGCCTGGTGCAGCGCAACGCGATGCCGGTCTGGCGCGGCGAGGGCGACTTTCTCACGCTCCTCAAGGCCGATGCCGACGTCACCGCGGCGCTGACTTCGCAGCAGATCGAGGAATGCTTCGATCTCGGCTATCACTTCAAGCACGTGGACACGATCTTTTCGCGGGTGTTCGGGGCCGCCTGATCCCCGCCCGCGCACGGTTCGTGCGTCCCAACGAAGACCCGTAGTCCCGGTCAGAAGAGGTCAGCCCATGTCCCAAGCCCGCATCGTCTACCTCAACGGCGCCTTCCTGCCCTTCGCCGAGGCGCGCGTGCCGATCATGGACCGGGGCTTCCTCTTCGCCGATGGAATCTACGAGGTCTCGGCGGTGCTCGACGGGCGCCTCGTCGACAACGAGGCGCATCTGGCCCGCCTCGACCGCTCGTTGGGTGAGATCGACATCGCCAACCCGCACACGATGGCCGAATGGATCGGCCTGCAGACCGATCTCGTCGCCCGCAACGGCCTCGCCGAGGGGCTGGTCTACATGCAGGTGACGCGCGGCGTGTACGAGCGCGACTTCGCCTATCCGCCGGCCGGCACCGCGCCCACCGTGATGATGTTCACGCAGGCCAAGACCGTAGCGGCCAACCCCCTGGCCGAGACCGGCGCCAAGATCATCACGGTGCCGGACCTGCGCTGGAAGCGCCGCGACATCAAGTCGGTGGCCCTGCTGGCCCAGGTGCTGGCCAAGCAGCAGGCCGCCGCCGCCGGGGTCTCCGAGGCCTGGATGGTCGAGGACGACGCCGTCACCGAGGGCTCGTCCTCGACGGCCTTCATCGTCACCAAGGGCGGCGCCCTGGTCACCCGCCCGCTTTCCACCGCACTCCTGCCCGGCATCACCCGCAAGGCGGTGCTGCGGCTCGCCGAGGAGGCCGGCCTCGCCCTGGAAGAACGCCTGTTCAGCGTCTCCGAGGCCCTGTCGGCGGCCGAAGCCTTCTATACCAGCGCCTCGGCCTTCGTGATGCCGGTGGTCTCGATCGACGGCCATGCGGTCGGCGCGGGCCGCCCCGGCCCGCACACCCGGCGCCTGCGCGAACTCTATCTCGCCATGGCGCGCGAGAGCGCCTGACCGTCCCCTTCGAGGCGTGGGCGGGGCCCTCCCCCCAATGCGAGGGAGGGTGGTCGCGGAGCGACGGGGAGAGGGGGCGACCTCTCCGGATCCGGTGCTTCCCCGCACCCAACCCGCTTCGCGGGCCACCCTCTCCCGCAGCGGCGAGAGGGACGCGGATGATCGTTCGAACCTTTGCATCGGCTCCGAGAGGCATTCGCCTCCGCACAGGATCATCCTCCCATCACAGGACCGATACGGCAGGAACGCTTCCGTACCCGGCTCTGTTCTCCCTCGAACCTCGCATCCGAGACAGGGAGATTCTATGCGCTCGATCCTCACCCTCGCGGTCGGCTTCGGCCTGATCGCCGGCGCTGCCTTCGCCCAGTCCCCCGACGCGCCCCTGAAGGGCCGCGACACCGACCCGGCCCTGCCGCCGCCGAACCAGACCATCCCGGACAAGATCCGGCCATCCGATGATTCCTCGGGGCAGAACGCGCCCGGCACCAACGGGTCGGGGGACAAGGGCACCCTCAGCGATCGCCTCGAGAAGAGCGACGGCGTGATCAAGCCGCCCGGCAACGCGGCCCCCGGCATGGTGGTGACGCCGCCCGATCCGAATCCCGGCGGCATGCCGGTGATCAAGCCCGGAGACCTGCCGGGCCGCCAGCCCGGCACCGAGGCGCGCTGAACGGTCATACCCGTCCTTCCCAGCCGCCTATCCAAGCCGCCTATTTTAAGCCCGCCTATCCAAGCAGGAACGGGCGGCTTGCTTGATTTCCGCCCACGGATCGCGGAAAGACCCGAGGACAGCGAAAACGGTCCGCCCGACAGGTCGGGCCGCTTTCGCGCGGGCACGCACAGGTCTTGAGTGAATGGCAAACGTCGTCGTCGTAGGCGCCCAGTGGGGTGACGAAGGCAAGGGCAAGATCGTCGACTGGCTCTCCGAGCAGGCCGACGTGGTGGTCCGCTTCCAGGGCGGTCACAATGCCGGCCACACCCTCGTGGTCGACGGTGTGACCTACAAGCTGGCGCTGCTGCCTTCCGGCGTGGTCCGCGGCGGCAAGCTCTCGGTGATCGGCAACGGCGTCGTGGTCGATCCCTGGCACCTCGTGGACGAGATCGCCCGGCTCCAGGCCCAGGGCGTCGAGATCTCGCCCCGCACCCTGCGCATCGCCGACAACGCCACCCTGATCCTGCCGCTGCACCGCGAGCTCGACCATTTCCGCGAGACCTCCAACGCGGGTCTCAAGATCGGCACCACGAAGCGCGGCATCGGCCCCGCCTACGAGGACAAGGTCGGCCGCCGGGCCATCCGGGTGGTCGATCTCGCCGACGAGCACACCCTCGAGGCCAAGATCGAGCGGGTGCTGACCCACCACAACGCCCTGCGCCGGGGCCTCGGCATCGCCGAGGTCGATGCGGGCGCGCTGCTCTCCGAGCTGAAGGCGATCGCGCCGACGATCCTGCCCTACGCCGACACGGTGTGGAAGCTCCTCGACGACGAGCGCCGTGCCGGCAAGCGCATCCTGTTCGAGGGCGCCCAGGGCGCCCTCCTGGATGTCGACCACGGCACCTATCCGTTCGTGACCTCGTCGAACATCGTCGCCGCCCAGGCCGCGACGGGCTCCGGCATGGGTCCCTCGGCCATCGGCTACGTGCTGGGCATCGCCAAGGCCTACACCACCCGCGTCGGCGAAGGCCCCTTCCCCACCGAGCTGTTCGACGAGATCGGCGAGACCATCGGCGCCAAGGGCCGCGAGTTCGGCGTCAACACCGGACGCAAGCGGCGCTGCGGCTGGTTCGATGCGGTGCTGGTGCGCCAGACCGTGCGGACCTCCGGCATCGACGGCATCGCCCTGACCAAGCTCGACATCCTCGACGGGTTCGAGACCATCAAGGTCTGCACCGGCTACCGCCTCGACGGGCAGGTGGTCGACCATCTCCCCGCCAACCAGGCGGCCCAGGCCAAGGTCGAGCCGATCTACGAGACCATCGAGGGCTGGTCGGGCACCACGGCCGGCGCCCGCTCCTGGGCCGACCTGCCAGCCCAGGCGATCAAGTACGTGCGCCGGATCGAGGAGCTGATCGGCGCGCCGGTGGCGCTGCTCTCGACCTCGCCGGAGCGCAACGACACCATCCTCATGCACAACCCCTTCGAGGATTGAGGCGGTTTCCGCTTGATGCACGGGCGATCGCGTGGGGATGATGCGGTCTCGATGGCCGTTCGGCCGCGCGGCGTCCCTCCGATCGGGGGAGAGCCGGACGACGCGGCCGGCCGGCCGCCGGCGAGAAGGCGGATCTGAGGCACGATGGCCGACTATTATCCACTGCTCGCACGGGCGCTCGACGCCATGCCCGACCGCTCCCTGGCCCTGCGCCAGGCGGTCTACGAGCGGGCGCGCGGGGCCCTGATCGGGCAGCTCCGCTCCCTCGATCCACCCCTGTCCGAGGACGACATCGACCTCGAGCGCAACGCCCTCGAGGCGGCGATCCTGCGGCTGGAGCGCGACCATGGCGGCGTCGCGTCGGCACCGCCCGAGCCGGAACCGCCGACCCCGGAACCGGAGCCCTTCCTGCCGAGCCCGGCCAACGATGCGAGCGATCTCCCGGAAGCGTCGTTGCCGGAAGCGTCCCCGCCGGAGCCACGTCCTCCCCAGGCAAGGCCTTCTCAGGTAAGATCTTCCGAGCCGGCGCCGCCGGCGGCGACCCTGCCGCCCGCTCCGCCGCCGAATCTCGGCGTGCCCCTGAGCCCGCCAGCCGCGCGCGCACCGGAACCGTCCCCCGAGGTCGCGCCGAGTTCCCCGCCGGAGCCGTTCCTGCCCGCGCCGCCGCCCGGCGCGGGATCGGCCGCGCCGGACGTGGTGCCGCCCCCCGTCCGCATCCAGCCGCGCAAGTCCAAGACGCCGCCCTTCCTGGGGCCTGACGCCGATGCCGAGGGGACCGAGCCGACGCCCGGTTCCGAGGAGGCCTCCGCCGACACCCTGGTGGTCGACGGGAACGGCCAGCGCCAGCGGCCCCGCATCGCGGTGGTCGGTCCGCGCACCGGCCGCTCCCGCCTCCTGCGCAACGTGCTGGTGGGGAGCATCCTGATCGCGGTGATCGGTCTCATCGCGGTCGCCGCCTTCCTCCTGCGCGACAAGCCGGCCGACCTCCAGCCGATCGCCACCGAGCAGCAGGACGGGGCCCAGGACGGCGCGGATTCCAAGTTCGCCGACCGCGTCGGCGGCGATGCGGCGCCGGCCGAGCGCGCCGCGCCGGCCCGTCGCCCGGCGAGCGTTCCCACGGCACCGACGCCCGCCGCCCCGTCGCAGGCCCAGCCGGACCTCGCGGTGACCCAGCGGGCGGTGCTCTATGAGGAGAATGTCGGCGGCGGCGCCAACGCGGCGCCCAGCGCGACCCAGGGCCGGGTGGTCTGGCGCCTCGACACCGTGCCGGGCGAGCAGGGCCAGCCGTTGGAGACCGTCGTGAGGGCCACGGCCGAGTTTCCGGATGCGGGCCTCACCCTGGCGATGACCCTGCGGCGCAACCTCGACGCGACCCTGCCGGCCTCCCACACCATCGAACTCGCCTTCACGCCGAGCGGCCCGGCCGGCGCGCGCCACAACGTGCAGGATATCGGCCTGCTCCAGGGCAAGGACGAGGAGGGTGCGCGCGGCTCCCCGGTCTCCGGTCTGCCGGTCCGGGTCCGCGAAAACCTGTTCCTGATCGGGCTCTCGTCGCTGCCCAACGACATCGAGCGCAACACCGACATCCTGCTGCACAAGAACTGGTTCGACATCACCCTCAAGTTCGCCTCCGGTCCGCGCGGGATCGTGGCCTTCGAGAAGGGGACCGCCGGCACCCAGGTGCTGCAGAACGCCTTCGACCAGTGGCGCTAGGGCCGGCCGGGCGCGGAGCCTGATGCCGCTCCATTAACCGTTGGAATTGAGAAAGGCCCCCGGCATCGCTGACGGGGGCCTTTTTCGAAGTCCATGCGACGGCGGGGACCGCCTCAGGCGTGCAACTCGGCCCGGGGAGCTTCGCGGGTCGCCAGGTTGCGCTTGACCGCTTCCTGAATCTTCTCGAAGGCCCGGACCTCGATCTGGCGGACGCGCTCGCGCGAGACGCCGAACTCGCCGGACAGGTCCTCCAGGGTGATCGGATCGTCGGCGAGGCGACGGGCCTCGAAGATCCGGCGCTCCCGCGGGTTGAGCACCGAGAGCGCGTCGCGCAGGGCCGAGAGGCGGTTCTGCCCCTCCTCCTCGCGCGCCAGCACGGTCTCCTGGCTCGGGCTGTTATCCACCAGCCAGTCCTGCCACTCGCCCTCGCCCTCCTCGCGCAGGGGCGCGTTGAGGGAGGTGTCGCCCGACAGGCGCCGGTTCATGTCGATCACCTCCTGCTCGGGCACACCGAGCTTGACGGCGATCTGGGCGACCTGATCCGGCTTGAGGTCACCCTCGTCGAGCGCCGAGATGCGGCCCTTGGCCTTGCGCAGGTTGAAGAACAGCTTCTTCTGGTTGGCGGTGGTGCCCATCTTCACGAGCGACCACGAGCGCAGGATGTATTCCTGGATCGCCGCCTTGATCCACCACATGGCGTAGGTGGCCAGACGGAAGCCCTTGTCGGGCTCGAAGCGCTTGACCGCCTGCATCAGGCCGACATTGCCCTCGGACACGACTTCGCCGATCGGCAGCCCGTAGCCGCGATAGCCCATGGCGATCTTGGCCACGAGGCGGAGATGGGACGTCACCAGACGATGCGCGGCGTTCCGGTCGCCCTTCTCGCGCCAGTTCTTGGCGAGCGTGAACTCCTCGTTCGGCTCGAGCATCGGGAACTTGCGGATCTCGTCGAGGTAGCGGGAGAGGCCACCCTCGGTGGCGAGCACTGGCAATGCGCCGGCCATGATCTTACCTCCTTGAAAGGACCCCCAGCGGGGCGGTCCGGGCGAACCGCCGCTCCCTTGAGCCGACCGTCCGATTCCCTAGTCTAGCGGGAAACCGGGGGATTCGGGAAGGCGACGCGCAGGGCGAGTTCGTCTTCAACGCGCGGGACCTCGGTTGGGTCTGTGATGACACGAATGGCCGCAGCCCGCCGTGTCCTGGCGCACGCCCGCACCGGCTTGACTGTGGCCATGCCGCTACGGGCCGAAGCTCAGCGTTTTGCGCTCAATTGCGCGATCAGGTCGGTCATGTCGGGCGGCAGCGGGCTCTCGAAATGCAGGGTCTCGCCGGTGCGCGGATGGGCGAATCCCAGCATGCTGGCATGCAGGGCCTGCCGGCCCAGAGTGTCGAGGGCCAGGCGCGCCTCCGGCGTGAGCCGGCTCGCCTTGGTCTTGAAGGCACCCCCATAGACCGTATCGCCCAGGAGCGGATGGCCCCGGTGGCTCAGATGCACGCGGATCTGATGGGTGCGCCCCGTCTCCAGCATGCAGCGCACCAGCGCCACCGGGGCCTCGGTGCCCAGAACCGTCTCCACCCGGTAATGCGTGATGGCGTGGCGACCGCCATCCCCGCGCACCACCGCGATCTTCTCGCGGTTGCGGACGCTGCGGGCGAGATTCGCCTCGATGGTCCCGACGCGCGGCTCGGGCACGCCCCAGGCCAGGGCCAGATAGGCCCGCTCGAGCGGGCCGGTGCGGCCGTGATCGGCGAACTGCGCCGTCAGCCCCGCATGGGCGAGGTCGTTCTTGGCCACCACCAGCAGGCCGCTGGTGTCCTTGTCGAGGCGATGGACGATGCCCGGCCGGCGTACGCCGCCGATGCCCGACAGGCTGTCGCCGCAATGGGCGATGAGCCCGTTCACCAGGGTCCCGGATTCATGGCCGGGCGCCGGGTGGACGACGAGGCCCGCCGGCTTGTCGATGACGATGAGGTCGTCGTCCTCGTACACGATGACGAGGTCGAGGGATTCGGCGCGCGGCTCCGGCGCCACCGCCTCGGGGATGGTCACGGCGAGTTCGGTGCCGGGGCCGACCTTGACGGACGGGTCCAGGCTGACGGCGCCGTTGCGGCGGACCTGCCCGGCCTTGACGAGATCCTGCAGGCGCGAGCGCGAGACGTCGGGGAAGATCCGCGCCAGGGCGCGGTCGAGGCGCTCGGTCGCGGCCTCCTCCCCGATCGTCGCGCGGCGTTCCGCGATCGTCGCGCGGCGCTCGCCGGTTACGTCCTGATCGAGGGAGTCCTGATCGAGGGCGTCGTGATCCAGATCCTCGGCTTCGAGATCCAGCACGTCCTGTCCCGAAACCGGGTCCTGTCCCGGCCCGAGGTGTTCCTGTCCCGACACGAGGTGTTCCTTTCCCGACAAGCGGCGTTTCCGAGGTTCAAAATGTCGCTTGGGCGACGCGGAGGCGATTTCGGCCCTTGTGGCGTCGCGCGACCCTCGCTATACGATCGCCCATCGGCCGGGAAGCACGGATCGCAGCAGCGATGACCGCGCCCCTCCCTCCGATCCGCGCCCATCGTCTAGCGGTTAGGACAGGTCCCTCTCACGGATCAGACCGGGGTTCGATTCCCCGTGGGCGCGCCAACAACTTTTCCCTGACGGTTCTCTTGTCGTCCGCGCCGCGATGAGGCTCGACCTGCGCCGGCACGCGGCGAAGCAGACGTCCGGCCACTAGGACAAGCTGTCCGGCTGACGGACTCGTCTCCCTCGTGCGATGAGCGGGCATGATCCGGGTCATCAAACACATCATCGTCGAGCCGACAGCGGACCAGATGGCGCGCCTCGGGCGTATCCAGGCCATCGTCGTCGCCACCTTCCCGGGCGCCACCACCGACATCGTTCCGGGTCTGCTGGACGACGACCTCGTGGTGGAGGTCCGACTGCCCCTCGACAACCTGAACGACTGGCGTGCGGCGCGCGAGGCCTGGGGAGACTTCAGCCGCCTTGCAGCCCCGCTCCCAGGCCCGACCGACCCCGAGTCCGACGAAGCCTGACCCGCTGGGCCCGCCGGGCCTGCGCTGCGGCCGCCCCGGTCACCCCGTGGACGCATCACGCTTGCGTGATTCCGGCCCCATCGATGACGCCGGGGATGGGTCGAAATCCTGCCCTGCCGTCGCGGCGGACCCGGCCCCGGACCCAGCCCTGGACCCAGCCCCGCACCGTCGCACGCCGCTAGATGTTCGACGCCCGCGCTGCGCATTCGCCCGCGGGGTGGCAGATTCGCGCTGGTATCGACGAAGTCGATCCGAGCGTTCGCGCTTCGAGCGCCTCATGCGCCACAAAAGCCATACGTTAAAATTTTGCTAACGCATCCGGTTTGACGTGATTGACAGCGCTGGCAAATTGCAACTTTGATCACCTTATGTCGTGGCAGATCCGCGATGGGGATGGACGACAGAAATGAGCTGGATCTCGCTCCGTAAGTTTACCGCCGGTGAGACCAAGACGCAGTCTCCCGAGCAGACGGATGCGATGTTGCGTGCTCCAATACTCACGACACCCTTTCTGCGGGTCGGTGAGGAAGTCGACAATTCAGAGCCTGAACCTCATGTCGAGGACCTGTCGCTGGATTCGTTGGGACAGCACAACGAGAGCCTGCGTTTCCGCGTGGCGGAGATGTCCGAGCGGCTCGACGACCTGAAGTCGCTGCAATCGGATTTCTCGGCCCTCCTGGTGCCGATCGTGGCGATCACCGAGGAATTGCCCCGGGCCAAGGTCCGGACGGCCGAGCTGGAGACGCTGCTGGGCGTCGAGCAGGCCAATGCCGCGACCCTGCGGCGCGACCTCGCCGATGCGACGGGCCGGCTCGCCGTGGCCACGAACGACGTGTCGGCCGCCAAGATCCAGCTGCACCACCTCGAAACCAGCCTCCAGGCCCGCGACGCCGCGGCGGAGGAAGTGCGCCTCGCCCTGCGCGACAAGACCCTGCAGGTTGAGAACCTGGAGCGGCGCCTGTTTGCCGAGACCGAACAGACCCGCGCCCTCCAGGGCGAGAGCAAGGCTTTGCGAGGCGAGGCCAAGGCCCTCGATCAGGCGCTGGCCCGCTCGGACAGCGAGTTGCAGGACCTGCGCGAAAGCCGCCACGCCCTCGATCGGGACAATCTGCGGCTCCAGACCCTCAGCGAGGCCCAGGCCGCCCAGCTGGCCGAGCTGACCGCACGAGCGCAGGACTTCGAGACGCAGGCCGAAGCCGGCCGCATCGCCCTGCGCAACGTCGAGCAGCAGCTCGCCGCCGAGGTCACCGCCGCGCAGAAAGCCGAGGCCCAGTACGAGGCCGAGGTCGCCAATCATCGCACCGAGCGCGCGAGCCTCGCCATGCGGGCGGAGGCGAGCACGAGCCGCCTCGCCAGCACCGAGCAGATGCTCGCGCAGCTGCGCAACCAGCTGCGCGAGCGCGACGAGGCCGGCCGCTCGGCCGAGCGCGGGCTCAAGGAGGCCCTGATCGAGCGGGTGACCCTCGACCGCCGCCTGGAGAGCGCCCAGGCGGATCTCGCCCGCCAGACCGAGCGTTTCCTCGAGATGCAGCGCGCCCGCTCGGAATTCGAGCATCGCTGCGAGATGCTGACCAAGGCGATGGCGGCCAAGGATGCGGCCCTCGAACAGGCGCTCGGCCGCGTCTCCAGCCTGTCCGACCGGATCGACCATCTGGTCCATCGCCAGGAGGTCGAGCGGGCCGATTTCGAGACCGTCAATCATCGTCTCATCGAGGAGCTTCAGCACGAGCGCTCCGAGCGGAAGCTGGCCCAGGGCGCCCTCGACATCGCCCGCGAGAGCCGGGTCTCGCTCCAGAAGCAGCACGAGGCCCTGCGGCGCTCCGCCCGCAACTTCGCCGGAGAGGAGGCCGGGGCGCGATCCGAATCCGCGCCCGCCCAAACTCAGGGCCAAGCGCAAGCCTCTGCCCCCGCCGAGATCAGCAACGTCCGACCGTTCACGCCCCCGCCCGAGAAGTAAGCCCGCCGGTCGATCGGCCGGGCGGATCTCCCGCTCGACCCGTTCCTCCACCCCACCGCGATGCCGCGCGAGCACACCCCGCGCAGGAAAGCAGCCATGTCCGAGACCGCGCTACGCGACCGAGAGACGTCTTCCGCCGGGGCCTGGCTGATGCGCAGCCTGCCGACGCCGCATCGTCCGGCCGGCACGCCCGAACCGGCTCAGCCCACGGAGCCGGCGAAGCCCGGTGCGATGCGGGACGTGACGCCCGGCGCCGAGGCTGGCCCGCGACGGGACTGGTCCGCCTCCCTCGATCTCATCCACGAGGCCACGGCCGCGATCCGCATCAGCGAGGAGCGGGCGGCCGAGCTGGAACAGGAACTCGAGCGCACCGTGACGCGCGCCCTGGAGCGGGCCTCGGCTCTCGAAGCGCAGGTTGCCGCCGCCCAATCCCGGGCCGAGCAGGCGGAGCGCCGGGCCGAGGAGGCCGAGGAATGGCTGGCGCGCCTGCACGATGCCGTGGTGGAGGGCTTCACCCGAAAGGCCGCCCCGCCGGCGGCGCAGGCCACGAGTTCCGCCGCCTGATCCTGTTCGCCCCGGTCCGGTCCCGACCGGCTCCCGTTGAACCGCGCCAGGCCACTCCGCCCCGCGCGCTCGACCCTCCCGAAAACGGGTCCGTGCCACCATGTCCGCAGCCGCCTCCCCTGCTCGATCGCCGCTGATGGGCACCGTGCTCGCCCCGATGGTCGTCCTTCAGGACGCCGACGCCCAGTCTCTCGCTCCTGCCCTTGCTCCTGCCCTGGCCCCTGCGCTCGCGCAGGAGGCCGCGCGCGAGGGCGTTCGGGACTTGTCGCGCTCGCAGGCGCTGGTGCCCTACGAGGCGGCGCCCCCAAGCTCGGTTCTCGGCGCCACCACCCTGCGGCTGGTCGAGCGCAGCATGGAGACCATCCGGCTCCTGCATCGGCGCGTGGACAGCATCTCGGCCCAGGCCCGGGACCTGATCGTCCTCACCCACCGGGAGCGGGCCGAACGGGAGGTCGAATTGACCCAGGCCCGCGCCGAGGCGGCCGAGTGGCGGCGTCAGGCCATGGAATCGGAGCTGCTGGCGCGCGAGGCCCAGCTTCGGGCGCGCGAGGCCGAGATGGCGCGCCGCGAGGCCGAACAGGCCGCCCACGAGGCCCGGCGCCAGGTGCGCAAGGCCGAGGCGGAGGTCGAAGGGCTCCAGGCCTACCTGCGCAAGATCAGCGACTTCCTCGAATCCACCCTCGGCCGGTAGAGGCGGTTCCTCCGTCGACGAGGCGGATCCGCGAATCGCTTCCGGTCCCACGCACCCCGGGCAGAGCCAGCCGCACGATCGGCGAGTCCGTCATCCCCCGCCATCGGTGCTGCGGTGCAAGCGTAGTGGTTCGTTGAGGACGTTGCGGTTTTCGCCCGACGGGTGACTTTCCTCAGGCGTCGTCGCTGCGATGCGGGATCGAAATACTGAATATGTCCGGCCAATCACTTGCGTAGTCTGAACGGCGGATTAAGGTTCCGGCTCGCTCCAAATCAACTCGCGATTAACCTCCTTTGACAAGGTGACAGCCATGTCCAACGTGATTCGCGTGAAGCCGACCCATGACGGCACCTACACGGTCTACCGCGGCGAGGCCGTGCTGGTGAGCGGTCTGACGCTCCTCCAGGCGGAGCGCTACCGGGAGAATCTGGCCGAGGAGCCGGTGCTGGAAGACGCCTGACGCCCCCTCGACCCGGCACCGGGCGCCTCAGGCCCGGACCAGTGCCAGGGGTCCGAGATCCGCGATGGTGCCGGCCTCGGTCAGGCCCCGCTCCATGCCGGCGACGGTGTAGCCCGCCGCCGCGCGGGTGATCGTATAGAGGTGGTAGCTCGCGCGGTGGTGCCGCGCATCGCCCCGAGCCGAGGCCGAGGCGGCGCCCACCACCGGGATCGACCGGCCGCCCGGCCCCGCCACGAACGCCACGCTGCGGACGTGGTTGTGCCCGTGCAGGATCAACTCCGCCCCCGCATGTGCCACCATGGCGGTGAACGCGCCCGCATCCTTCAATTCCCGCCCGGACGAGGTGCCGCCGGGATGCGACGGATGGTGGATCATCACGACGCGGAAGGGGGGCTCGGGCTCGGCCCCGAGCGCCCGAAGCAGGGCCTCGGTCGCGGCGATCTGCTGCGGCCCGAGGCGCCCGCTCGCCATCAGGGGCTTGGTCGGAACCGCCGAGGACAATCCGATCAGCGCGACAGGCCCGCGCCGGCGCAGGTAGGGGAAGTGCCCGTGCGTGCCGTCGTCGCCCGTGGTCCAGGCCCCGCAGGCGAGGAGCAGCCCTTCGAGGGAGCCGCGCACGTAGGCGTCGTGGTTGCCCGGCACGAAGCTCACCGCGTCCGGCGTGCCGAGCGCTTCGAGGAAGACCTTGGCGGTCGACCATTCGCTCGGCAGACCGATGTTGCACAGGTCGCCGGTGCAGGCGATGTGGTCGTGCGCCTGGGCCTGGAGGTCGGCCACCAGGGCGGCCAGCACCTCCATGTCGTGCGCGTCCTTGCGGCCGCGCTGCCAGTTCACGTAGCCGGTGGCGCGCTTGCTGAGGAGCTGGCGCAGGCGCGGGCGCGTCAGCGGTCCCACATGGGGGTCGGTCAGGTGGGCGAGGCGGAACATCATCCCCCGGTGCACGATCGATGATCGGGATTTCGGGGTTCCGCATCGCCTCATCCGGCCCCGAGGGTCAACCCTCGCGGGGCGATTCGCCACCCGCCCCGGGGCTCACGGCTTTGCTCGCCCCGAGACTCTTGCCCCCAAGGCTCTTGCCCCAAGGCTCACGCGCTGCCGATGGCGATCCCGGTCAGCAGCACCAGGGCGCCGCCGAGAACCACCTGCATCGCCGCGCGCCAGAACGGCGTCGCCATGTAGCGGGTGCGGATGGCCGCGATCGCCAGCAGCTCCACCACCACCACGACGATTGCCAGGGCGGTGGCGAGGCCGAAGGCGTTCGGCCACCGGTCCGGGATCGCGTAGGGCAGCGTGTGGCCGAGACCGCCGAGCGTGGTCATCACCCCGCAGACGAGGCCGCGCATCCACGGCGTGCCCCGCCCGGTGATCTGCCCGTCATCCGAGAGCGCCTCGGTGAAGCCCATGCTGATGCCGGCCCCGATCGAGGCGGCGAGCCCCACCAGGAAGGTCGCCCCGTTGCTGTGGGTCGCGAAGGCGGCGGCGAAGATCGGCGCCAGGGTCGAGACCGAGCCGTCGATCAGCCCGGCGAGGCCCGGCTGGACGTAGCGCAGCACGAAAGCCCGGTGCGCTTCGGCCGCTGCGGGGTCGAGCGGCGCCGCCGATCCCGCGACTCCGTGGGCCTGTGACATCGTCATCGCGTGCATCCTCTCCGGCCTCGCGACCTGTTTAGATCGATTCCAATCTATAGATTGGAACGGCTCCAAACAAGCGCCGGATGCCCCTTTCTGTCACCCAAAGCGAAGGTTTCGGCCTTCCCGCGGCGTTGCACCGGTCCGGCGATCGGAGCTAGACAGCCGGCTGCCCGTCCGTCCCGGTCGTCGCCGCAAGGCGCGGGACGGCTCCGCGACCGGCCCCTCGGCGCCGCGAAAGCGAAGTGATGAGCCTCGTCAAACGCATCGGCCGCGCGCCGGCGGTCCAGCAGGCCCTCGGCATCCTCGCCGGCGGCTACCTGCGCCTGGTCCGCCGCACCAACCGCTTCACCGTGGAGCCGGCCGGCCCCGATGCCTGGCTCGACCGGCACAGCCCCTTCATCGCCGGCATGTGGCACGGCCAGCACACGATGATCTCGTTCATGCGCCGGCCGCACGACCGGATCGCCACCATCATTTCCCGGTCGGCCGACGGCAACATCAACGCCATCGCGCTCACCCGGATGGGCGTGCGGGTCATCCGGGCCTCGGGCGCGCGCGGCCGCGTGCTGCGGGACGCCAAGGCGAAGGGCGGGGCCGAGGGCCTGCGCGCCATGCTGCGGGCCTTGAAGGACGGCGAATCGGTCGCCTTCAGCGCCGACGTGCCGAAGGTCTCGCGCCGCGCCGATGCCGGCATCCTCACCCTGGCGCGCTTTTCCGGCCGGCCGATCATTCCCGTGGCGGTGGTGACGAGCCGGCACTGGCGCTTCAACAGCTGGGACCGGGCCTGCCTCGGCCTGCCCTTCGGCCGCGGCGCGATGGTGTTCGGAGACCCGATCGTCGTGCCCCGCGACGTCGCGCCCGATGTCCTCGAAACACTGCGCCGGCAGCTGGAGGCCGAGATGAACCGGGTTCATGACCGCGCCTACACCCTGGTCGGCCGCCCCGACCGCGTCGGACCCCATGATCGCGTGACCCATCCGGACCGCGTCACCCATCCGGACCGGGGCGCGGCCGAACCCCGCGCCGGGACGCCCGCATGAAGGCGATGGCGAAGGCCCCGCCCCTCACGGCGCTCCTCGGGGCCTACCGCTACGGCCTCTATCTCGGCGAGCCGGCGCTGGTGGGCCTGCTCGGCTGGCGCGCCCGCCGGGGCAAGGAGGATGGCGGCCGCCTCTCCGAGCGGCGCGGCCTGCCGGGCCGGGCCCGCCCCCTCGGGCGTCTGGTCTGGATGCACGGGGCGAGCGTCGGCGAGGCGTTGTCCCTGGTCGGCCTCGTCGACGGCATGATCGCGCGCGGCTTCTCGGTCCTGGTCACGACGGGCACGCGCAGCGCGGCCGACCTGATCGGGCGCCGCCTGCCGGCCGGGGCCGTACACCAGTACATGCCCCTCGATGCGCCGCGCTGGGTCGAGCGCTTCCTCGCCCATTGGCGCCCCGATCTGGCGCTGATCGCCGAATCCGAGATCTGGCCGAACACCATCCTGTCCCTGCACCGGCGCGGCATCCCGCTGCTTCTGGTCAATGCGCGGCTGTCGGAGCGCTCGTTCCAGGGTTGGGCGCGCACGCCGCGCACCGCCGAGGCGCTCCTGGCCCGCATCGCGATCTGCCTCGCCCAGACCGACGAGGATGCCGACCGCTTCCGCCGCCTCGGTGCCCCGCGGGTCGAGATCGCCGGCAATCTCAAATACGATTCCGAGGTGCCCCCGGCGGACGGGCAGCAACTCGCCCACCTGCGCGATCTTATCGGCGACCGGCCCGTCTGGGTCGCGGCCAGCACCCATCCGGGCGAGGACGCGATGGCGGCCCGCGCCCATGCCCGCCTGCGGGCGCGCTGGCCCCGTCTCCTCACCATCGTCGTGCCGCGCCATCCCCACCGTGGCGGCGACGTGGCCGATTGCGCCGGCGCCGAAGGTCTGCGCAGCGCCCGGCGCTCGCAGGGCGGGCGCCCGCACGGGGGCGTCGACCTCTACGTCGCCGACACGCTGGGCGAACTCGGCCTGTTCTATCGGCTCAGCCGCATCGTCTATCTCGGCGGCTCCCTGGTGCCGCATGGCGGGCAGAACCCGATCGAGCCGACCCGCCTGTGTGCCGCTGTGCTGCATGGGCCGCACGTCCACAACTTCACCCAGGTCTACCGCGCCCTCGACGGCGCCGGCGGCGCCCTGCTGGTGCTGGATGCCGACGACCTCGCCGTCACCCTGGACGACCTGCTGGGCGACCGGCCCCGTATTGCGGCGCTGAACCAGGCCGGCGCCGCCGCACTCCAGCCCTTCGAGGGCGCGGTCGCCCGCACCCTGTCGGTGCTCGACCCCTTCATCGCCCAGATGACCCTGACGGCGATGACCGCCTCGTGAGCCCGGACTGATGCGGCCCCCCGCCTTCTGGGACGCGCGGCCCGGCCACCCGGCGGCCCGTCTGCTGGCGCCCCTCGGCGCCCTCTACGGCCGCCACACCGCCGCCCGCATGGATCGCCCCGGTGCCGCCGCGCCCTGCCCCGTCCTGTGCATCGGCAACTTCACTCTGGGGGGCGCCGGCAAGACGCCGACCGCGCTGGCGCTGGCGACCCTGCTGCGCGACCTCGGCGCCCGCCCGGCCTTCCTGACCCGAGGCTATGGCGGACGCCTCGCCGGTCCCATCCGGGTCGATCCGACGATGCAGACCGTGGCCGAGACCGGTGACGAGCCTCGCCTGCTGGCGCGGTCCGCTCCCACCATCCTGTCGCGCGATCGCCCGGCCGGCGCCCGCCTGTGCGTGGCGGAGGGCGCCGACGTCATCGTGATGGATGACGGCCTCCAGAACCCGAGCCTGGCCAAGACCCTGTCGCTCGCCGTGGTCGATGCCGGAGCCGGGCTCGGCAACGGCCGGCCTTTCCCGGCCGGCCCCCTGCGGGTTCCGGTGTCGCGCCAGTGGCGCCACGTCCACGGGATCGTGCTAATCGGCGACGGCCCGCGCGGCGCGGTCGTGGCCGAGGCGGCGCGGGCGCGCGGGCTGCCGGTCCACCGCGCCCGCCTGATCCCGGGGGCCGATTTCGCGGGTCGGCGCGTTCTCGCCTTCGCGGGCATCGGGCGCCCCGACAAGTTCTTCGCGAGCCTCGCCGAGGCCGGCGCCACCCTCGTCGGCCGGCGCGCCTTCGCGGATCACCACCCCTACGCCGCTGCCGACACGGCGGCGCTGACGGCGGAGGCGCGACGCCTCGGCGCCGACCTCGTCACCACCGAGAAGGACCACGTCCGCCTCGAGGCCCCGTTCGCCGCCCGCGTCGCCATCCTGCCCGTCACCCTCGCCTTCGCCGACGAAGCGCCGCTCCTCGCGCAGCTGCGCTCGCTGCTCGGCCGAGCCTCGGGCTAGAATGTGTCGGGGATCGGCGGAAACCCGTTATCCTGACCCGACAAAGCAAAACGCCAGATTCGGGGACGGTTCACGGTCGATCCGCGTCTTCACGACCGATCGACGATTAGGCCCTTCGACCCGCGAGAGAAGCGGGCACGCGATCCCGCCCCTTCGACCGTTAGGTCACGATCCGGCCTGCGCCGAGGCGATCGCCTGTTCGAGGAAGGTGGCGGCGTTCCCGATCGCTGCCCGGCCCTCGGCCAGCTCGGCCTGGAACATGTGCCAGACGTGGAACATGTTCGGCCAGATCTCCAGGGAGACCCGGACGCGATTCTCGCCGAGATGGCTGGCGAGCCGGATGGCGTCGCTGAGCATCAGTTCGGCCTCGCCGATCTGCACCAGGATCGGTGGCAATCCGCGAACGTCGGCGAAGACCGGCGAAGCCTCCGGGCTGTTCGGCAAGGCCCCGCCGAGGAAGGTCCGGGCCATCAGGTCGAGACCCGCCTTGGTGTTCAGCGGATCGAGGCCCTCGCGGTTGAACATCGAGGCGCCGGTATGCTCCAGGTTCGCCCATGGGGAGAGGGCGGCCCCGCCAGCCGGCAACGGCACGCCCGCGTTGCGCGCCATGACCATCACGGTGACCACCATGGCGCCACCCGCCGAATCTCCCGCGACGGTGACCGAACGCGGGTCCTGGCCCTGGTCGATCAGCCAGCGATAGGCCGAGAAGGTATCGTCGATCGGGGTCGGGAAGGGATGCTCGGGAGCCAGCCGGTAATCCGGCAGGTAGACGCGGGCCTTCATCGCCTTGGCGAAGGCGCCGGCCAGGCCGTGATATCCGCCCGGTCCTCCGACGATGTAGGCCCCGCCGTGGATGTAGAACAGCACGCGGTCGCCGACGACGTCGTCCGGCGTCACCAGGGTGCCCGGGACGCCGCCCATATCGACGGGTTCGATCCGAACGCCCTCGGGCGTCGGATGCTGCGCCATCGTGTCGATGTAGGCGCGACGGATCTCCTCCAGCGTCGCGCCCCGGGTCTCGCCGAGGATGACCGGTCCAAGGTCCTGCAGGCTGCCGGCCCATTGTGCGAGCCGATGGGTCACGAGATCGTTGAAGGCCATGAGACACCCGTCCAGTGCTGTTGCAAGTCTTGTCGCAAGTGCTGTCAATTGCGTCGAATGGCCGGTATACGCCGACGATTGGCGAATGGGCGTCAACACTGCGGGGATGGAACGGCGCGGATGTCATTCGGGCATGTCGGCGACATCGCAGCCTTCGTCGCCGCGGCCGAGGCCGGAAGCTTCGTCGCCGCGGCGCGCCTCCGGTCGATGACGCGATCCGGGATCGCCAAGAGCGTCGGGCGCCTCGAAAGCCGCCTCGGCGTGCGGCTGTTCCATCGCACGACGCGAAGCCTCGCCCTGACCGACGACGGCCGCCTCTTCCTCGATCGGTGTACGCAGATCCTCTCGGATCTCGAGGATGCGGAACTGTCGCTGGCCGAGGGGGGCGGCGAACCGCAGGGCATCCTCCGCCTCACGGCCCCGGCGACCTTCGGACGGGTGGTGGTTCTGCCCGTGCTCAACCGGTTCCTGGCGGCGTGGCCGAAGCTGCGTGCGGAGGTCAGTCTCACCGACCGGGTCAACGACATCATCGACGACGGCTACGATCTGGCGATCCGGATCGGTGATCCGCGCGAGAACGGCAGCCTGATCGCCAAGACCCTGATCGCCAGGACGTTGACGCGCCAGCAGGACCTCGTCGTGGCAAGCCCGGGCTACCTGTCCACGCGGCCGCTGCCCCGGCACCCGGACGACCTGACCGAGCAGACCTGCCTGAGCTATCTCAGCGCCGGGCGGCACCGGGCCTGGCGTTTCGTCGCCGAGGGCAAGACGATCGCGATCCGGCCCCGTGCGCGGCTCGCGCTCGATAGCGGCGAGGCCTTGCGCGATGCCGCTTTGTCCGGAGCCGGCCTCGCCTACCTGCCGAGCTACGTCGTCGACGAGGATATCGCGAACGACCGCCTGCGCGTCGTCCTCTCAGACTACGCCGCCCCACCCATCCCGATCTGTGCGCTCTACCCCAGCCGCCGCCATTTGGCCTCCAAGGTGCGGCGGTTCATCGACCTCGTCGCGGCCGAGCTTCACACGCCATCCGCCTGAAGCGATGGGGGGCTCGACGCAGACCGTCCGTGATCACGGGGTTGCTGGGGCTCGGCAACCGGGCGAATCGGTCACCCCCGCACCCGCTGGCGGGCCGAAGGCGACCGCGCCGTCAAGCCGGCCGCCCGGTCTGGGCGAGGCGCTTCATCGCGGCCTCGGGGCCGGCATAGGCCTCCTGCAGGGTCGCGCTCCAGTAGCGCAGAGCGTCGAGGGCGATCGGCTCGCCGGTCACCGCGCAGCGCACGAAGCTGCCGGGCTTGACCACCCGCATGGTGCCGTCGCCGTACTCCACCACCGCCTCGCCGGAGGCTCCGCGCTCGAAACGTCCCAACATGATCCTGCCGCCTCCCGGCCCATTCGCCCACTGGCCCCGTCTTAGGAGCGCGGCGGCCCGGTGTCGATGACGCCTGACCCTCGACAGACCCGCGACTTGGTGCCTTAAGTCTCAGGATGCCGCTCCGCGTCCTGCTCTCATGAACCCGGATCTCGCCCGCCTGTTCGACGCCGCCCGGGCCGCGCAGGCCAGGGCCTACGCGCCCTACTCGCGCTTCCCCGTCGGTGCGGCCCTGCGCGACGACTCGGGCGCCGTCCATGTCGGCTGCAACGTCGAGAACGCCGCCTATCCGGTCGGGACCTGCGCCGAGGCCGGCGCCATTGCCGCCATGGTGGCGGCGGGCGGTCGCGCCATCGCCGAACTCCTGGTGCTCGGTCCGGGCCCCGGCCTCGTGACACCCTGCGGCGCCTGCCGCCAGCGCATCCGCGAATTCGCCGGACCGGCGGTTCTGGTCCACGTCGCCGATGCCGAGGGTATCCGCGCGGCCTTCACCCTCGGGACGCTGCTGCCCGAATCGTTTGGCCCCGAGAACCTTGGCTCACCCGAGAACCTCGCCTCACCCGAAAATCTCGTCTCTGCCGAGAGTCTCGATCATGGGTGAGCCCGAGCCGACCGTCGAGGCCGCCGCCGGCCTGCTTCGCGCCCAGGGGTTCGGCGGCCCGTTCGCCTGTGCGATCGTGACCGGGACCGGACTCGGTGCCTGGGTGTGTGACCTCGACGAAACCCTCTCGGTATCCTACGCGCAGATTCCGGGCTTTCCGGCGCTCGGGGTGAGCGGCCACGGCGGTCGCCTGCATGCCGGCCGCCTCGCCGGCCGCCGGGTTCTGGTCTTCGAGGGCCGCGCGCACGCCTACGAGGCGGGTGACGCCGCCATCATGCGGGGGCCCCTCGCCGTCGCCCAAGTACTTGGCGCAGAAGCCCTTCTTCTCACCAACGCGGCCGGTTCGCTGCGGCCCGAGGTCGGTCCCGGCAGTCTCGTCACGCTCACCGACCACATCAACCTGTCGGGCCTCAACCCCCTCATCGGCGAGCCGAGCGACGGCCGCTTCGTGCCCATGGTCGAGGCCTACGACGCGTCGCTCCGGAACCATCTCCTTGCCGCAGCAGCAGAATCCGGCCTGGTACTCCACACCGGGATCTACGCCTGGTTCTCCGGCCCGAGCTTCGAGACGCCGGCCGAAATCCGCATGGCCGGGCGCCTCGGCGCCGATCTCGTCGGCATGTCGACGGCGCCGGAGGTCATTCTGGCCCGCTTCTACGGCCTGCCCGTCGCCGCCGTGTCGGTGGTGACCAACCTCGGCGCCGGCATCGGCGACGGCAATCCCCACCATGCCGAGACCAAGGCGGTCGCCGCTGATGCCGGCGACGACCTCGCCCGCCTCGTCGCGGCCTTCGTGGCCCGCCTGCCCGCAAGGACGCCCTCATGACCGACGATGCCGCCATCGCCCGGCGAGCCCTGCCGTTGCTCGACCTCACCGATCTCAGCGAGTCCTGCTCCGAAGCCGCCATCGACACGCTCTGCCGAGACGCCCGCGCGAGCCGGGTCGCCGCCATCTGCGTCTGGCCGCATTACGTGAGCCGGGCCGCCCGGCTTCTCGCCGGCAGCCCGGTGCGGATCGCCACCGTGATCAACTTTCCCGCCGGGGGCGACGATATCGAGCGGGCGGTGGACGACACGACGGAGGCCCTGGCGGACGGCGCGCACGAGATCGACCTCGTGCTGCCCTATCGCAGCTTCCTCGCTGGCGAGACCGGGATATGCCGGTCGATGCTCGGCGCCATCCGCGAGGTCTGCGATGGCGACCGACTGCTCAAGGTGATCCTCGAGAGCGGCGAGCTGGCGACATCGACGGCGATCACCGCAGCCAGCCGCCTCGCCATCGAGTCCGGCGCGGATTTTCTCAAGACATCAACGGGTAAGAGTCTGGTTTCCGCTACGCCCGAAGCGGCCGAAGCGATGCTTCTCGCCATCCGGGACCGGGCAGATGGGCGCTCTGTCGGGCTCAAGGTCTCGGGCGGATTGCGCAGCGTCGCCGATGCCGGTCGCTATCTCGCACTCGCCGATCGCATCATGGGACCCGCCTGGGTCTCGCCCCGCACTGTCCGTCTCGGCGCCAGCAGTCTGCATGCCGCACTGGTGTCGGCATGCGGAGAGCCGGCCCGATGAGGCTGCCGCAGGAACTGATCCGGGCGAAGCGCGATGGCGGCGAACTCCCGTCCGAAGACATTGCCGACTTCATCGCCGGCCTGATCGACGGGCGGGTCACCGAGGGACAGGCGGCGGCCTTCGCCATGGCGGTGTTTTTCCGGGGGCTTTCGCGGGCGGAGCGCGTCGCCCTGACCCAAGCCATGACCCGCTCGGGCACGGTTCTGCACTGGAATTTGCCCGGGCCCGTTCTCGACAAGCACTCGTCTGGGGGCGTCGGAGATGCCGTCAGCCTCGCGCTTGCGCCGATGGTGGCGGCTTGCGGCGGCTATGTGCCCATGATCTCGGGCCGTGGTCTCGGCCACACCGGTGGCACCCTCGACAAGCTCGCGAGCATCCCGGGCTACGACGCAACGCCCGATCTCGACCGCTTTCGGCGTGTTACCGCGGAGGTCGGCTGCGCCATCATCGGGCAGACCGCCGACCTGGCTCCCGCGGATCGTCGGCTCTACGCCATCCGCGACGTCACCGGCACGGTCGAGTCCCTCGACCTCATCACCGCCTCCATCCTTTCGAAGAAGCTTGCGGCTGGCCTCGATGGTCTGGTGATGGATGTGAAGACCGGCTCGGGAGCCTTCATGACTCAGCGTTCCGAGGCACAAGGACTCGCGCGCAGCATCGTCGCCGTCGCCAACGGCGCCGGCCTGCCCACGGTGGCGCTGATCACCGATATGGATTCACCCCTCGCCTCCTCCGCCGGAAATGCCCTGGAGGTCGCCTACACCCTGGACTATCTCACCGGACAATCACGGGAGCCTGCGTTCCATGCTGTCACCATGGCACTGGCCGCCGAAATGCTGGTGATCGGCGGACTGCGTGCTGATATCAAAGACGCCGTAACGGCCCTGGAGAAAGCCCTGGCTTCCGGCCGTGCGACCGAAACCTTCGGTCGGATGGTCGCCGCGCTTGGAGGCCCGAGCGATCTTGTCGAGAGTCCGGGGCGCCATCTGCCGGTGGCTCCTGTTATCCGGACCATCGCGGCGCCTACGAGTGGGTTTGTGACCGCGGTGGCCACCCGCGAGTTGGGGCTGGCCGTCATCGGGCTCGGGGGGGGCCGAACTCGCCCCCAGGATGATATCGACCCTCGGGTCGGTCTGACCCGGCTTCCTCGGGTCGGTGCGCGAGTGAAGCGGGGCGAGGTGCTCGCGATGATCCATGCGCCCAATGCGACCGCCGCGGACCGGGCAGAAATTGCCGTGTCCGCAGCCTATCGCATCGATCCGGCCCCGATGTCAGAGCCCGACGCCATCCTCGAGCGGATCGCCGGATGACGACGTCCCGGTTTCTACGGGGCGCAGTCGCCGGGAGCTGGAATCGCCGCTTTAGTACTCGTAACGGCCATGGCCACGATGGTGGTGCCGGCGCTCATGCCAGCCGCGGCGCTCATCCCAGCCACCGTGATGATCCCAGCCATGACGGCGGTGCCCCCATCCGCGATGGCGTCCCCGCTCGTGACCGCCATCGTAGCGATCATGGTGACGGTGATGTCCCCATCCGCCATGCCCACCCCAGTACTGAACGGTGCTGATCGCAGCCGGCTCCGAAGCGGCAGGGGGTGCGAACGCAGGCATGGCGGTGGCCGGACTTCCGGCCGCGAGGCCGCACGCGAGGGCAGCCACCACGACTGAGGCCTTGACGGCCCGCATCAATCCCATGGGGGATGTGGTCATGGTCGGATCCTATCTCGAACGAGCGGGCGCCTCCCGCTCTCACCTCGGAGATAGAGGGAAAGCCCTGAACCCAACCCCAGCTCGCCCTTCAGCTCCCGTTCGGATTTGATCTTCCGGGCGTATGGGTCAGGGGCGGCGGTAGACCCAGACGCGGGCAGGCGGCAGGTTGAGCCAGACCCGATTCGATCGGCTCGCCGTGTAGGTGCCGGCATCGCAGCGTGCCGGGATGGGCGGCACCACAGCATAGGTGAATTGTACGAACGGCGCACTGGCGTGCATCATCGCGTGAGCAGCGTTGAGCAGATCGAGGCGTTGCTCCAGGGGTTTTGTGAACAGCGGCAGGCTTGAGACCATCGCTGCAGCTTTATCCGACAGCATCGCGCCGAGGGTCTCGCGGATGTTGTAAGCGTCACCACGGACGATCGTCGCGCGCGGGAAGCGTTTCTGGAGAAGCTTGCAGAAATCGGGATTGTACTCGACCAGGATCAGACGTTCCTGTTCGATGCCGCGGCGTATCAGGGCTTCCGTCACCGGACCCGTACCGGGACCGAGTTCGATGACCGGACCGGTGACGCGCGGGTCGACATAGGATGCCATGGTCCGCGCGAGCATCTTGCCCGAGGGGGTCACGGCTCCGGTGACGAGCGGTCGCTCGAACCAGGAGCGTAGAAATCGCGCCTCGTCCTCCAGCGGGTCCCGTCGCGTACGGTTGGCACCGGAGGCGAGGTCGGCTTTTGCGCTGGGGCGGCGTAGCGGCGGCAAGACCCTATGTCCTCAGATCACGGGTGGGAGGGAAAGGCTAGACGACGAAGCTCTTCGGCAGTCAAGCGCGCATCCATGGAACAGACCCCGGCGCACACAACGATTGGGGTGGCGGTGCCGGCACGCCACATCCGATAACCGGGGCCGCGTCAATTTGATCCGCAGGTTTGTGATGACTCAAGTACGGGCGGTACCGCCAAGTCCGTCGAAGAAGTCCTTAACCTTCGAAAAGAAGCCTGCGCTTTCCGGATGGTTCTCATCCGACGCAGTTTGATCGAATTCCTGGAGAAGTTCACGCTGGCGCTTGGAGAGGTTCTGCGGAGTCTCGACAAAAACCTGAATGTAGAGATCTCCAACATCGCGTGAGCGAAGCACCGGCATGCCCTTAGCCTTGATGCGGAACTGCTTCGCCGTCTGGGTACCCGCCGGGATCCGAACCTGCGTCTGCGAGCCGTCGATCACCGGAACGGTGATCTCGCCGGAAAGGGCAGCGGTCACCATCGAGATCGGCACGCGGCAGAACAGGTCCGCCCCATCCCGCTGGAAGAACTCGTGCGGCTTGATCGACAGGAAAACGTAGAGGTCGCCTGCCGGTCCGCCTCGCAGGCCGGTCTCGCCCTCCCCGGCGAGGCGGATCCGTAGTCCATCATCGACGCCAGCCGGCACATTGATAGAGAGCGTGCGCTCCCGTGTGACGCGACCCGCCCCACCGCAGGCCGTGCAGGGATCGTCGATCACCTCGCCGCGCCCATGGCAATTCGGACAGGTGCGTTCGATCGCGAAGAAGCCTTGCGCCGCGCGCACGCGGCCGTATCCACCGCAGGTCTGACAGGGGCGCGGCTTGGAACCCGCCTTGGCGCCGGACCCGGAGCAGACCTCACAGGTGACCGACGTGGCCATCTTGATGGTCTCGGCCTTGCCGCTGAAGGCTTCCTCCAGGGAAATCTCGAGATTGTACCGAAGATCGGCGCCCCGCTCCCGGGCGGGGCCACTGCGTGCGCCGCCACGTCCTGCTCCCGGAGCCGCGCGACCGTCGCCGAAGAAATTGTCGAAGATATCCGACATGAAGTCGCCGAATTCGTTGCCGAACCCGGGTCCTCCCCCGCCGCCCTGCTGGAAAGCCGCATGGCCGAAACGGTCGTAAGCTGCGCGTTTTTGGCCGTCCGAAAGGCACTGATAGGCTTCGTTGATTTCCTTGAACTTGAGCTCGGCCTCCGAATTCCCGGGATTGCGGTCCGGGTGGTAGGTCATGGCAAGTTTACGGAAGGCGATCTTCATCTCGCCGTCGGTTGCGGTCTTGGAGACGCCCAGAATCTCGTAATAGTCCCGCTTCGACATTCCCGTCCTCAAAGTCCCCCGGCGCGCCGATCCAACGGGACCGCGCCGTCTTCATGATTGCAGGAGCGCTGTCCCGACCCCATCGCACACGTGGAAGGGACCCGGACATGACACGGGGCCGGATCGCTCCGGCCCCGCTTTCAGATGCAGGCGTTATGCCCGCTTCTTCTGGTCCTTGTCATCGACTTCCTGGAAGTCGGCATCGATGACGTCGTCCTTCTTCGCCTCGTCGGCGCCCGGTGCGGCACCCGCCTCACCGGCCTGGTTGGCGGCGTACATTGCCTCGCCGAGCTTCATCGAAGCCTGCATCACATCGGTGGTGCGCGCCTTGATGACCTCGACGTCCTCGCCCTCAAGAGCGGTCCGCAGAGCGGTGATCGCAGTCTCGATGGCACCCTTGTCGTCGGACGAGACCTTGTCGCCATATTCTTTCACCGATTTCTCGGTGGCATGGACGAGGCTCTCACCCTGGTTCTTCACCTCAACCAGTTCGCGGCGCTTCTTGTCGGCCTCGGCGTTTGCTTCGGCGTCCTTCACCATCCGCTCGATGTCGGCATCCGACAGGCCGCCCGAGGCCTGGATCCGGATCTGATGCTCCTTGTTCGTCGCCTTGTCCTTGGCTGTCACGTTGACGATGCCGTTGGCGTCGATGTCGAACGTCACCTCGATTTGCGGCATGCCGCGCGGCGCCGGGGGAATGCCCATCAGGTCGAACTGGCCGAGCAGTTTGTTGTCGGCCGCCATCTCGCGCTCGCCCTGGAAGACCCGGATCGTGACCGCGTTCTGATTGTCCTCGGCCGTCGAGAAGGTCTGGGACTTCTTCGTCGGGATCGTGGTGTTGCGGTCGATCAGGCGGGTGAAGACGCCTCCAAGGGTCTCGATGCCGAGCGACAGCGGCGTGACATCGAGGAGCAGCACATCCTTGACGTCGCCCTGAAGCACGCCGGCCTGGACGGCAGCACCGATCGCCACGACCTCATCCGGATTGACGCCCTTGTGGGGCTCCTTGCCAAAGAACGACTTCACGACTTCCTGGATCTTCGGCATGCGGATCATGCCGCCGACGAGAACGACCTCATCGATCTCGGACGCCGAAACACCCGCATCCTTGAGCGCCTTGCGGCATGGTTCGATCGTCCGCTGGACGAGATCATCCACGAGCGACTCGAACTTGGCGCGGCTGAGCTTCAGGGCGAGATGCTTCGGTCCCGAAGCGTCGGCCGTGATGTAGGGCAGGTTGATCTCGGTCTGCGTCGCCGAAGACAACTCGATCTTCGCCTTTTCAGCCGCCTCCTTCAGGCGCTGAAGCGCGAGCTTGTCCTTGGTCAGGTCAATGCCCTGTTCACGCTTGAACTCCGCCGACAGGTACTCGACCACGCGGTTGTCGAAGTCTTCTCCGCCGAGGAAGGTGTCGCCATTGGTGGACTTCACCTCGAACACGCCGTCGCCAATCTCAAGGATCGAGACGTCGAAGGTGCCACCGCCAAGATCGTAGACCGCGATGGTGCCGGCCTTCTTCTTGTCCAGGCCGTACGCGAGGGCCGCCGCGGTGGGCTCGTTGATGATACGCAGCACTTCGAGACCAGCGATCTTGCCGGCATCCTTGGTGGCCTGACGCTGGGCATCGTTGAAGTAGGCCGGCACGGTGATCACGGCCTGGGTCACGGGCTGCCCGAGGTGCGCCTCTGCCGTCTCCTTCATCTTCTGAAGGGTGAAGGCCGAGATCTGCGACGGCGAGTATTTCTTGCCGTCTGCCTCGACCCAGGCGTCGCCGTTGTCGCCGCGCACGATCGCGTAGGGAACCAGGCCCTTGTCCTTCTGCGTCATCGGGTCGTCATACGTACGACCGACGAGACGCTTGATGGCGAAGAAGGTGCGCTCGGGGTTCGTAACCGCCTGGCGCTTGGCCGGCTGGCCGACGAGTCGCTCGCCCTCGTCGGTGAAGGCAACGATGGACGGCGTGGTCCGCGCACCTTCCGAATTCTCGACTACCTTGGGCTGCGTGCCCTCCATGACGGCCACGCAGGAATTGGTGGTGCCGAGGTCGATACCGATAACCTTACCCATGGTGGGATCCCTCTGTTGTCGTTTGGTCAAGCAGACCGCCGAGCCCCGAAGCAGCTCGGCCCATGGCTGTGCGAAACTGAATGTATGAGAACGGGTTCGGGCACCGGTTCGCGCCCCGGAACGGTGCGGAGCCGGGTCTTAATCCCGCGTCTCGGCCGATATAAGAAGGGTGCCGCAGGGCCGCAAGGCGAAGTGCCGCGACGAGGTGCATCCGATCCCGGCAAAACGCGTTACCCGTCTCAGCGCCTTGGAGTTTCCAAGGTGTCGTGTCTGCCGTTCGCTCACGCTGCGGATCGGATCGTGCCGCGGCTTCAGACTAGGATCCGCTCAGTGCTAAAGTGTCGTCGCCGCTGTGGCTGGGCGGTTCACGCATGGTAAGCATGAGGTAAACATGCTTGGCTGCGCAGTCCTCTACCTCCCCTGCCATAGGCCCGAAAGTCTCGATGCGTCTGACCCGCGTGCTTCTCCTTCTGCCGGTGCTGGCGTTGATGCCTCAACCGACATCCGCTCAGTCGTTCTTCGAGGAGTTGTTCGGTATCGGGCGTGCTGCCAAGCCTCCGGTTCCGCCGCGTGGGGTTCCCACCGCACCCGGGGCTCCGCCGCCGGGAGCGCCGGGCGAAGCGCCTCCGCCAGCCGCCGATATCCCTCGTGCCCCTCCGGCGCCGCGGCAGCCCGTGGTGCTCAAGGCTCCATCGGAGGAGAGCGTGATGGGGCAGGACCTGCAGCTCAATGGCCTCAATGGAAGCCTCAAGCTGGAAAAGGCAGGCGGTGGCACGACGGCCCGGATCATCCTGCCCGGCAACAAGATTTCGCAGCCGGTCGAGACCTGTAAAGTTCCCCTGAACGGCGGCGCGCCGATCGCGGTCTCCTCCGAAGGACGTCCGGAGGGTGTCAGCCGCTTTGAAATAACGGGTGGGGAGTGCCCCCTGCGCTTCGAGGTGCTCGACGGCGCCGTGCTGGTTCGGTCGCTCTCCGGGCCGAATTGCACCTTCGCGGCAGACGATTGCGCCACGACCCCGAACGGCCTCTGGGGGCCTGCCGCCGCGACCTTGCTTCCACGGGCCGGCGAGTTCGAGGCTGCGCGCGGCGGGGCCGATCGGGCGGTGCGAGAAAACTACAAGCTGATGAGCCAGCGTCTCCGGGGCTCGGATCTGCGTCCGGTGGTGACGGAGCAGGCCGCCTTCTCCTCGGATCGCGAGCAGATGTGCCGGACCTACGCCCGAGAGGGCACGCACGGTTTCTGCAATCTACGCTTCACCGAAGCGCGGGCGCTCGCCCTCGCCACCCGTCTTGGCGTCACGATCGGCACGGCGGCACCGAGCGCCTCGGCGGCCCCACCCCGCCCGCGCCGTAAGCCCCCGGTGGAAGGCATGAACCCCGACTCCGGTGGAGCACCCTTCGTCGAGCCGTAAAACTTGGCTTAGCTCAGCTATGGCCCGCGCTGACGGAGAGCATCGCGAGGTCGATGCCGTTGTTGCGAAGAGTCCGCTCATATTTGGCGTCGAGCGCCGTATGGAAGATCATATCGGGATCGGCCGGGCAAACCAGCCATCCGTTGGCCAGGATCTCATCCTCCAGTTGGCCAGCCTGCCACCCGGCATAACCGAGGGCCAGGACCGCGCTTGCGGGCCCATCGCCCGTCGCGATCGCCCGCAAGATGTCGACGGTCGCAGTCAGGCAGATCCCGTCATCGATGATCAATGTCGATTGATCAATGTGGAAATCATCGGTGTGGAGGACGAAGCCGCGCTTGGCATCGACCGGGCCACCCATCAGGACGGGCATGTGCCCGACGCGCTCACGAAGGCGGATGGCGTCGGTTTCGCTGGCGATGTCGAGCTGAATCAGCAGGTCCGGCATATTGAGGTCGGATACCGCCTTGTTCAGGATGATCCCCATCGCTCCATCGGCCGAATGGGCGCACAGGTAGATGACCGAACGCGCGAACCGCGAGTCCGTAAGCCCCGGCATCGCTACCAGGAACTGACCGTCGAGATAGGCGGGATCACCCGCACGGGGTCGAGGCGTCTGCATGCCGGCATGCTACGCCGCATGGTGGCTTTGTCCAGGGCGCGGCCGTGTCGGATCGGCCACCGGGTCACGTCCGAGGCCGGCCGCACTGGACGCAACAGATCTGCAACTCGACACGCTAACTCCTGCGAGCTAGACGGTTTTTCGTGGGGCTCGAGCGCGGTGCGAAGCGGGCCTGCGCGGCGGGGCAACGGGTTCCGCACGGCCGGAATGCGTGGCACGACCAGGGTCCCGATGGTTCGGGTGCCCCAGCGATCTTCAGGAGACGACGGATGACCATTCAGGTTGGCGACCACCTCCCCCAGGTGACGTTTCGTGTGAGCGGCACGGACGGACCGGAAGCCAAGACCACCGATGACCTCTTCAAGGGGCGCCGCGTTGTTCTCGTCGGCGTCCCGGGCGCCTTCACGCCCAGCTGTCACCGCAACCATCTGCCCGGTTTTGTCGAGAAGCAGGCGGAGATCAAAGCACGGGGCATCGACGCGATCGCAATCACCTCCGTCAACGACGTGTTCGTTCTCGACGCCTGGCAGAAGGCCAGCGGTGCAGAGAGCCTCGAGTTTCTCGCGGACGGCAATGCCGAGTTCGCCAAGGCCATCGGCCTGGACATGGATGGCGCCGGTTTCGGCCTCGGGCCTCGTTCGAAGCGCTACGCCATGCTCGTCGATGACGGCGTCGTCCGCATCCTGAACGTGGAGGATTCCCCGGCCAAGACCGAGATCTCGGGCGTCGATGCCCTGCTCAAGGTAATCTGAAGATCCTTCGCCTCCGGGCACCTCTCTGACGCCCGAGGGAACCGCACCACCCTGTGCCCCCTGGCGGGCTCAGGGTGGTGGAGCAGCGAGCCTTCGGTGTCGTCAGGCCGAAGCCACCCTGCCCCAACCGTAGTCCCGCGCGTGCGTGATGCGCCGGTGGAAGGTCAGCCGGCGGTCGTATTCCAGCGGGTCCTTCGGCTGAACCAGGGCTCCCGGCGGCACGTTGAGCCAGTCGACGAGACGGGTGAGCAGGAAACGCAGGGCGGCACCCCGGCATAGGATCGGCAAGGCTTCGACCTCTGCGGGGGTCAGCGGACGCACCGCCTCGTAGCCCGCGATCAGCGTCGCGCCCATCTCGCGATGGAACGTGCCGTCCGCGTCGAAGCACCAGGCATTCAGGCAGATCGCGAGATCGTACGCGAATGCATCGTTGCAGGCGAAATAGAAGTCGATCAGGCCCGACAGATCGTCGCCGATGAAAAAGACATTGTCGGTGAACAAATCGGCATGGATCACCCCGGAGGGCAGTCCCGAGGGCCAGCCGGCCTGGAGGATGGCAAGGTCGCCGGCGATGCGCTCGCCGAGGCCCGGCGAGACTCTATCGGCCTCTAGCTCCGCCAGATGAAACAGCGGCTCCCAGGCTTCCACCGAGAGATTGTTGGCGCGACGCATGCCGAAGTCGGCGCCGGCGGCGTGCAGACCCGCAAGCGCTCCGCCGAGGGCCCGGCAATGGTCGATTCCGGGGCGCTTGACCGACACGCCCTCAAGAAACGTGACGATCACCGCCGGCTTGCCGCAAAGCTCTCCCAGTCCGATCCCGGCCCGGTCGCGGATCGGCTGCGGGCAGGCAAGGCCCCGCGCAGCGAGATGCTCCATCAGGTTCAGGAAGAACGGCAAATCGTCGGCGCGCACCCGCTTTTCGTAGAGGGTGAGAATGAAGGTGCCGCCGGTGGTGTGTAGGAAGTAGTTGGTGTTCTCCACTCCTTCGGCGATGCCCTTGTACGACAGCAGGGTGCCGATGTCGTAGGCGGCCAGGAAGGCGGTCAGCGCCGCGTCGGAGACCTCTGTGTAGACAGCCACTGCGCTTCGCTTGAATTCTTAGGGACGAAAAGGACAAGGGCGCCAGATGGCGCCCTTGCTGACGGCAATTTTCCAAATGGACGTGAGGCTTATTCGGCGGCTTCGCTGCGCAACTCGCGTGGCAGCGGGAAGGACATGTCCTCCACGACCGTCGACACCGTATCCACCGTGACCGTGTAGCGGGCCGCGAAGGCGTCGATGATTTCCTCGACCAGCACTTCTGGTGCGGAAGCGCCAGCCGTGAGGCCGAGCTTGCGAATGCCTTCGAAGGCAGGCCAGTCGATCTCCTCGGCCCGCAACACCAGGCGTGTGATGGGGCAGCCGACGCGTTCGGCGACCTCCCGCAGGCGCTGCGAGTTCGACGAGTTCGACGAACCGACCACGATGACGGCGTCGACCAGCGGTGCCACCTGCTTCACCGCTTCCTGGCGATTGGTGGTCGCGTAGCAGATGTCGTCCTTGTGCGGCCCGGTGATGGTCGGGAACTTCTTCTTGAGCGCTTCCACGATGTGGTGGGTGTCGTCGACCGACAGGGTGGTCTGCGTCACCCAGGCGAGGTTGTCGCGGTTCTCCGGCTCGAGGGCAGCGATCTGCTCCAGATCCTCGACCAGAGTGATCGAGCCTTTCGGCAACTGACCCATGGTCCCGACGACCTCGGGGTGGCCGGAATGGCCGACGAGCAGCACATGGCGCCCGCGCTTGTGATGGATTTCAGCCTCGCGGTGGACCTTGGTCACCAGCGGGCAGGTCGCGTCGATGGTGGTGAGACCGCGGGAATCGGCGTTGTGAGGAACGGTCTTGGCCACGCCATGGGCCGAAAAGATCACCGGGGCGGAGCCGTCGGGAACCTCATCGAGTTCGCGCACGAACACTGCGCCCTTCCGCTTTAGGCTCTCGACCACGTACTTGTTGTGGACGATCTCATGACGGACGTAGACCGGAGGTCCGTATATGGCGAGCGCCCGCTCCACCACGTCGATCGCCCGCACCACACCGGCGCAGAAGCCACGTGGTGCGCAAAGCAGGATCTCCAGGGGCGGCTTGACCGCTTCGCCGGAAACGGGGGAGGTCGTCAGATTCGCGTCGCTCATGATAGCCGGGATGTGGCGAGGCGGGGACGCCCCTGTCAACCTGTCATAGCGGAAAACTCCCGGACAGGCACCTGCGGTGCCACGAAAGCGGGTCCGTATGGCGTTCAAACGTCGGAGGACGCGCCAGGAACATGCCCTCGGGTCGCCGGAAGGGGGCGTACGGCCGCGCATTCGGCCAAGGCTGCTTTCAGCAGGGGGACCATCCGGGGATCGGCACACTGGGCCACGTTGAAGCGCAGGAAGCGGTTGCTCAGCGACGACGGGCTGAAGGCTCCCCCCGGGGCGAGCACGAGCCCGCGTGCCAGGGCGCACCGGGCGACATTGGCCGAGTCGAGGCCGTCGGGCAGACGCATCCAGAGGAAGAACCCGCCTGACGGCTCCAGCCAAGCCTTGAGGCCGCAGCCCTCCAGCTGCCGCAGGGCCGGCGCCATGGCCCGTCCGAGCTTCTCCCGGACGTCTGCGAGGTGCCGACGATAGGTCCCATCGGTGAGGAGGCAATGCATCAGGCTTGCCGACAGATGGCTGTTGCCCAGGCTCATGGCGAGCTTCAGGTCGACGAGCGGCTCAACCCAATCATCGCGCAGGGCGATGAACCCGCAGCGGATGGCAGCGGAAAGGGTCTTCGAGAAGCTGCCGATCTGGATCACCCGCTCAAGCCCGTCGAACCCAGCAAGGCGCGGAGACGGCTCACTCTCGAAATCCCCGAAGATGTCGTCCTCGATGATGAGGGTGTCGTGCGCTTCGGCAAGCTTGAGGATGCGGTGCGCAACAGCGGGGGAAAGGGTCGAGCCGGTGGGGTTCTGGAGCGCGGAATTGATGACGTAGAAGCGCGGCCGGTGTTCGGCCAGCAGCGTCGCGAAGGCTGCCAAATCGGGGCCGTTCGGCGTCAGCGGCACGCCCAGGATCCGCGCCCGCTGTGCCCGAAGCAGGGCGTGGTAGTTGAAGTAGCAGGGGTCATCGACCAGCACGGTATCGCCCGGCTCAAGCAGGAAGCGGCAGAGTAGATCCAGGGCCTGCGTTGCCGAATCGACCAGCACGACCTGGTCGGCGCCCGCCTCCACCCCCTTCTCGGCCAGACGCCGGGCGATCTGTGCGCGCAAGGGCGGAAAGCCGAGGGGCTGATCGTGTGCGACGAGGTTCGCTTCGGCTCCGCGTGCGAGCTGTCGCAGGCCTCGACGGACTGCCTCGTCAGGCATCCAGGCTGGGGGAAGCCAGCCTGACCCCGGCATGACCAGATCCGAGCCGGCCTGCATCGATTGCCGGGTGATCCACAGCGGGTCGACCGCACGATCGAGTTGCGGACCCACTGCCTTGAGGCAGAGCGGGCGCAACTTTCCGGCCACGTAGAAACCGGAGCCTCGACGCGCGACGATCGCCCCCTCGGCTCCGAGGCGGTCATAGGCTTCGACGACCGTGGACTTGGAGACACCCATGGCTTCCGCGAAGGCTCGGACGGAGGGGAGGCGTGCCCCCGGCATGAGCTGACGCCCGTCGATTCTCTCGGTGATGACGGCCGCGACGGTCTCGACCAGCGTTGGTGCCGATTGCGGAACGGCCTTCATCTGTCCTGCTCCTTGTCCCGGACAATTTTACCAGATTGTACTGGATTGTCCCTGTCGGCGCCAGGACCGTCGCCGCACTGTTCGGCATTGGCGCTCGCGACTGACGCGCGGCGGCTTTGCACGCCCATCAAGGAGGACGCGCATCATGGACACCATCACCACAACCCGGAGGAAAGGGACGATCATCCGTTACGGACATTTAGCTGCGGTCCGAGCGGCAGCGGTGCGATGCAGGGTTTGGGTGCTTGGTTTGAGGACCGCCATCGCGGAGGGCCTGTCACGGGCCGCTCTCAACCGCCGCGTGGTCCGGCAACTCTCGGTGATGTCCGATCGAGAGTTGAAGGACATTGGCCTAATCCGCCAGGATGTGTGGGATTCGGAAATGCTGCTGCTGGAAGGCGATGCATCGACCTTCCTGATCGGACGTCGTGAGGAGCGTCGACAGGGCCGTGGCCGCATTTCGGTCGAGACGCGGTCTCCGCACGATCGCTGAGAGGCGTGGTGGCACCGACCCTGCCCATACCAGCCGGGACGGTGTGAGGTGATGATTCGCACCGCTGGACTCAGTCCCAGATGCCATCGGGATACCCGTGGACGTGACGGATGGCCCGGCCGTGGGTAAGACGGGCCTGCCCGGCACTCCAGGATCACGTTCGATCGAGGTTGGCCTCCTTCAGCCCTGGATTCCTCCAGTCTCGGATTTCTCCAGTCTCGGATTCCCATGGCAAGCGCCACGACCCATGTCAGCTTCCTGCCACCCGTGCTGACATTTCTGTCGGCGGCGGTCATCGGCGTCCCGATCTTCCGCCTCATCGGGCAGAGCGCTGTACTGGGCTACCTCGTGGCCGGCGTCGTGATCGGCCCGTTCGGTTTCTCGCTCATTGCCGAGCCCGAGACAGCCGCCAGCGTTGCGGAACTCGGCGTCGTGCTACTGCTCTTCATCGTCGGGCTCGAACTGCAGATCTCGCGCCTCGTCTCGATGCGCCGCGACATCTTCGGGCTCGGCACCACGCAACTGCTCGTCTGTTCGGCGGCGCTCGCAGGTGTCGGCATCCTCATGGGAGCGAAGCCCTCCGCTAGCCTGCTCATCGGCATCGCGCTCGCACTGTCGGCGACGGCCGTCGCGCTGCAATTGCTGGAGGAGCGAGGCGATCTGGGGTCGCCCTATGGCGGGCGCGCTTTCGCGGTGCTGCTGTTCCAGGACATTTCGGTCGTCGCCATCCTGGCGCTGATGCCGCTCTTCGCCTCTTCGGGCATGGGCGGAGGCGATGGTTGGCTCCTCTCGGCCCTGCAATCCACCGGAACCGTCGGGGCTGCGATCCTCGCCGTTGTGCTGGTCGGCCGCTACGGCCTCAATCCGTTCTTCGGCCTGCTGGCGGCCAGCGGCGCCCGCGAGGTGATGACGGCGGCGGCCCTCCTGGTGGTGCTCGGCACCGCGATGCTGATGGAGCATGTCGGGCTGTCGATGGCGATGGGCGCCTTCCTCGCTGGCGTGCTGCTCGCCGAGTCGAATTTTCGGCACCAGCTCGAGGCCGACATCGAGCCGTTCCGCGGCATGCTGCTCGGCCTGTTCTTCATGAGCGTGGGCATGTCGATCGACGGAGGTCTGTTGAAGTCGGAATGGCCGACCCTTCTCGGGGCGACGGCCGGCGCGATTCTGCTGAAGGTGGCACTGGTGGCGGGGCTGTTCCGCCTGTTCGGCTCACCCTGGCTCGATGCTGTGCGCGGGGGCGCGATCCTCGCGCCGGCGGGCGAATTCGCCTTCGTGCTGCTCCCGGCTGGCGGTGAACTCGGTCTGATCGATTCGGCCAGCACGCGCTTCGCCGTCGCGCTCGCCGCCCTCACCATGCTGGTCGGTCCGGTCGCCGCAAAGGCCCTCGACACCGTGCTCGCCCGCCGTCCCGAAGGCCCCGAGGCGATGCCGGAAGCCATCGAGAGTACCGAGGCCCGCGTCCTCGTCGTGGGCTTCGGCCGGTTCGGTCAGATCCTGACTCAGGTTCTCCTGGCCGAGGGCATCAGCGTCACGGTGATCGACAAGGATGTCGAACAGATCCGCAGCGCGTCACGCTTCGGCTTCCGCATCTATTATGGCGACGGAACCCGCCTCGATGTGCTGCGTGCCGCCGGCATCGGCCGGGCCGAACTCCTCTGCGTCTGCGTCAACGACGGCGAGGCGGCCCTGAAAATCATCGACATCGTCCACGAGGAGTTCGCGACCGTGCGGACCTACGTCAGGGCCTATGACCGCATGCATGCGGTGGAACTGATGAATCGAGACGTGGATTTCCAACTGCGTGAGACGGTCGAATCCGCTCTCGCCTTCGGACGCGCGACCCTGGAAGGTCTCGGCCTCAGCGCCGAGGCTGCGGCCGCGACCGCCGAGGATGTTCGCAAGCGCGACGTCGCCCGTCTCGTGCTGCAACAGGCCGGCACCCTGCCGGACACGACGATCTGGACGCGCGGCGTGTCCGAGATCAAGCCGGAGCCGCTGACCGAGCCTCAACGTCCGTCACGCGCGCTCAACGCCGAGACCCGCGACATCATCGGCTCGAAGAAGCGGGAGGCGGCCACCCGCACCCTCGAAGTGCACGATGTCCACCAGGATCTTCGCTCGGATGCCTGATCGGATGGCTGAGGTGACCCGAAGCGGCTCGGCGCGCTTCGTCGAAGGCTCGATCCTGCGCCATGTCGTGACGATGAGCGCCACCGGTTCGGTCGGACTGATGGCAATCTTCGTCGTCGACTTCCTGTCTCTCCTCTACGTCTCCAAGCTCGGTGATCCGACCCTCACGGCGGCCGTCGGCTTTGCCACCATCGTCCAGTTCTTCGCGATCGCCATCAATATCGGCCTGATGATCGCGGCCGGCGCCCTGGTTTCACGGGCAATCGGCGCCGACGATGGAGAGGGCGCCCGACGCCTGGCGACCTCTGGCACCATCCACGGCATCGTCGTGTCGGGGCTTCTCGTGCTCGGGATGCTGCCGTTCCTGCCGATGTTTCTGGGCTGGATCGGGGCGGATGCCGAGACCCTGCCGGTGGCGACGCGCTTCCTCTGGATCACGCTGCCGTCGAACCTGCTGATGGGACCCGGCATGATGTTTGCCGGCCTGTTGCGCGCCGTTGGCGCTGCGCGTCAGGCCATGTACGTCACGCTCGGGGGGGCGATCGTGACCGCCGGCCTCGACCCGCTGCTGATCTTTGGCGCGGGCCTCGGCGTCGACGGGGCGGCCATCACGACCTGCTTTGCGCGCGCGACCTTCGCCATCATCGGCCTCTGGGGCGTGCGTCAGCATCGAATGCTCGCCCGGCCGCGCCTCGCCCATGTGATCGCGGATGCGCCCGTCGTCATGCGCATCGCCCTGCCCGCCGTCTTGACGAACCTGGCGCCCTCCGTGGCCAGTGCCTTCATCGCCCATGCGCTGGCGCAGTTCGGCGCCGTCGCGGTGGCCGGCAATGTTGTGGTGGACCGGCTGACCCCGGTGGCCTTCGGTGGCTTGTTCGCGATGTCGGGGTCGATCGGGCCGATCCTCGGCCAGAACTGGGGCGCGGGACGCTTCGACCGGATGCGCGGCGTTCTGCGTGACGGCACCCTGGTGACGGCAGCTTACGTGTTGGTGGTCTGGCTCGCCTTGGCACTGGGCGCGGCTCCTCTCATCAGGCTCTTCGAACTTCAGGGCGTCGCGGCCGACCTGTTCGGGTTCTTCTGCCTCGTGAGCGGCGGTGTCTGGTTCTTTACCGGGCTCCTGTTCTTGGCGAACGCCTCGTTCAACAACCTGGGTTTCCCGTTCTATTCGACCGCCCTGAACTGGGGCCGCGCCACGTTGGGAACCGTGCCGCCGGCCCTGATCGGCGCCCATTACTACGGACCAAAGGGCGTGATCGCGGGGGTCGGTGCCGGCTCCGTCCTGTTCGGTCTGGCCGGCATCGTTCTCGCCTTCCGCACCGTCGTGACGCTCGAGCGGCAGGCGGGCGCTAAGGTCGTCCAGGCGCCCGCCGTCGAAGTGCCCACTCCAGGGCCCGACGCTGCCCGGGCGGCCGCGCCGGCGCAATCCGGTGCCCTGGTCTGAAGGCTCGACCCACGAGGTGCCGGGACATCAGGTTCTGACCGGCTGCGTCTCCGCGATGGTATCGAGGACCAGGTTGGGAGAGACATCCTGCTTGAGTTCGCCGACCTCCGCGTCCGCCTCCGTGGCGATGCCGAGATGATCCGTGATCGCCGACACCAGCGTGACCAGCTTCGTGACCTCATGCTCGGCCAGAAGTCCGATATGCAGATCGAGGTCGGCGCGCTTATCGGCTGCGGCCGCCATGCGGTTCTGGCTGATCAGCACGAAGGTCGAGAGGAAGATCGCCTCCACCGATGCGGAGGTGCCGAGGATGACGAAGCTCGCATCCCATCTCGGTAGGACCGGCAGGAGGCCGGTGTTGATCAGCGTCCAGAGACCGAACACCACCACGTGCAGGACGACGAAGGGCATGCTGCCGGTGAAGCGGGTGATCGTCTCCGCGATCCGGTCCGCCGCGCTCGACCGGCGCTCCTCGGCCGCGCGTCGCTGCTGCAAGGCCTCGATGTTGCGCGCTAAGACTGGGGACAGACCCGACGGCTGGGGCGGCCGGTAGGTCGGCCGCGCGGATTCCTCGAGGGCCTGCTGGCTGGAGGGAAGCTTCGGACGTCCAAAGGGTATCGGCATCGGGCGGGACAGGAGGCTGGTGTTTCACGGCTGACCCGAGTTTCAACCGCATCGGCCGGCAGCATGATCCCCTGACGGGAATGCGGCGTCGGCCGGGCCGGCTCTGCGACGAGCCCCCGGTTCATGGGCGAGCCCGAATTCGACAGGCGCGAGGGGAGAAAAAGCCGTCCGGGCGGCGTTGGCGTCTCGTGGGCGAGGGATGCGCCGAGTGGCCGGCGTTCCCCTCGCTTCTCCCTGACCCGAGGAGAGACGGCACCATGGCGCCGCGTGATCCGGATCTAAGCTTCTTGACCCTGCCCGACGTCACCCTGCAGGTCGCCACGGCCGGCCCTCGGGATGGAACGCCGACGATCCTTCTCCATGGGTTTCCCGAGGCTTGGTTCGGCTGGCGCAATCAGATCAACGCCTTGGCAGCGTCAGGATTGCGCATCATCGTCCCCGATCAACGCGGATACAACCGGAGCAGCAAGCCTCGGCTTCTCTCGGCCTATCATCTCGACCGGCTCGCCGACGATGTCCTGGCGCTGGCGGACCATTTCGGCGCCGAGCAGGTTCAGGTGGTCGGGCACGATTGGGGCGGGATCATCGCCTGGTGGCTCGCCGCCCGTAACCCCGAGCGCATTCGTCGCCTCGTCATCCTGAATGCGCCCCATCCCGACGTGATCGGGGCCTATACGCGTCGACACCCGATCCAGGCACTCCGATCCTCGTACGCCGCCGCTTTCCAGATCCCTCGATTGCCGGAGGCAGCTCTTCGTGCGGGAAACTTCCGTGCCCTACGCCAGACCTTGCGCCTGACGAGCCGGCCCGGAACCTTCACCGAAGCGGATCTCGAACGCTATGCCGAGGCCTGGACACAGCGCGGTGCGCCGACGGGCATGCTGAACTGGTATCGGGCATTGCGCCTGAAGCGTCGGACGCAGGACGGGCCGATCGGCGTGCCGACACACATCCTCTGGGGCCGGAAGGATTTCGCCCTCTCGCCCGGCCTTGCCATGGAGAGTTTGGCCCGTTGCACGCAGGGCCAGCTCACCTGGTTTCCCGAGGCGACGCACTGGCTGCACCATGAGGCGATCGACGCCGTCAACATGGCGCTCCGCGATTTCCTGACGCGCTGATCCGCCCGGTGCAGGCCCGCAATCCGGTTGACCTTCGGGTCGGATTCGGATGAGGCCCGTGCGAGCGCGGCCCGATGCCTGCGCGGACGGAGTTCAGCGTTGATCCCCTCGCCTCCCTGGGTCTCCATCGACACCAGCGCCATTCCGGGCACCAAGGCCCGGCTGACCCTTCTGCAACAGGGCGATGCCTACTCGATCCAGGTCGGGGATGCGGAGCTGATGACCAATCTGGATCGTCGCTCGGAACAGGCGCTCGCCACGATCGCCTGCGAGCGGCTCCGGGATCGCCCTGCCCCGCGCGTCCTCATCGGTGGACTCGGCATGGGCTTCACCCTTCGGGCGGCGCTCGCCGCGCTCGGGCCGGAGGCGCGCATCGTCGTCGCCGAACTCATTCCCGCGGTGGTAACCTGGGCACGCGGCCCGCTCGCCCACCTCTTCGCGGGCAGCCTCGACGATCCCCGCGTCACGATCGTGGAGGAGGATGTGAACCGATTGATCCAGTCAGGACCGGAGCAGTTCGACGCCATCCTGCTGGATGTCGACAATGGCCCCTCGGGGATGACCCGGCGGGAGAATGACCGCCTGTATGATGCCTGGGGTCTCAAGCGAGCCCATTACGCCCTGCGGAAGGGCGGCATCCTGGGAGTCTGGTCGGGCAAACCGGATCGTCGCTTCAAGGCGCGCCTGCGCCTGCATGGATACGGGGTCGACGAGGTCCGGGTTCATGCCAAAGAGGGCAACGGCGGACCTCGTCACGTTCTCTGGATGGCGACGCGGCCCGAGGCGCCTCTGACCTTCGCGGCACCCTGACCCTGGGTCGGCCCGGCCTTCGATGAGGGCCGAGCCGACGTCGCATCAGTAGCTGTAGTTGCGACGCGGACCGGAGGCGGGCTGGCCGTAGCCCGTGCCGCGTGGCTCGACTCGCGAACCGTAATCGATCTCCCGCTGACGCCGCGCCTGACGGTTCGCCAGATAGCGACCGCCGAGGCAACCCGCGACCGCACCGACGACGCCGCGCTCGGCGAGGTAGTGCCCGGCGATCCCGCCGATGATGGCGCCCTTGATGCACCCCTTGGCTTCCGCCGCCCCGACGCTGCCGAAGGTGAGAAGGGCGAGGGCCGACGCTGTCGCAATGATCCGCATGGTGAAACTCCTGGCTGCTGTGTCGAAGAAACAGCCTTGCCCCTGCGCCGTTCCCCGGGTCGATACGGCAGCGCGCGCGGGAATCCGGGCCCCTCCCCGCGGGGAGCGACGGCTGTGATGCTGCGGGGTTAATCCCGGAAAATTCACATTTCCTGCATCTGTGTCCAGGCGGCCGCAGGCAAGATAAGCCGAAGCGTATCTAAGGTGCCGGCAGTTGCCGGACCGTCATCGGGTTGAGCGACGCCATGGGGTTTCTCAATGATGACATCGCGTTACGCGCGTCCGGTCGGGGTTTTGCTCGGGCTGATTGCGGCGGTCTTGGCCAACGTCTCCGCGCATGCCGTCCAGGCTTCCGGGACTGCGGAGCGAGCGGGGTCGAAGCCTTCGGGCACGTCTCCGAAAACCGATGGCACGGCCAAGACCGGAGCGGATTCCGGTGCTGGCGACGACAAAGCCGCGAAGGAGGTCGATACCGAACATCTGTTCGGCTTCACCGAGGGCGCCGATACGGGCGAGAAGGGCGAGCAGGAGGTTGTGGTCGATACGGTGTCCCGGCTGGGCAAGCGGCCGGCCGGTCCCGGCCGAGGCCGCTACCGCGTTCTCGACACCAAGCTCGGCTATCAGTTCGATCCGATGGACAAGTTGAGCATCGAGATCGGAGCCTTCGGCAACCTTCGAAACGTCCGCAACATTACCGACCTCGACGACAAGTCCTACGGCACCTTCGATGGCATATCCGTCGAAGTGAAATATCAGTTTCTCAAGAGCAGCAAGGAGCAGCCCCTCGGCCTCGCCCTCGAAGTGAGGCCCCGGTTTGCCCGCGTGCTACCGATCGAGGGCAACGGAGCCGACATCTTCGACCTCGAGAGCGTGCTGCAACTCGATGTTCAGGTGGTGCCGGACAAACTCTGGTACGGCAGCAACATCAGCTTCGAGCTGGCGGCCGGGCGCCAGCGCGGCGTCGGGGCATCCGGCTATCGCTCGTCCACCTTCCTCTGGTCGAACGCCCTCGTGGCGCGGGTCGGGGACAGCACCTATCTGGGGCCGGAAGTCCGTTACCTGCGGGGCTATAACGGCACGTTTCTCAACGACTTGGAGAGCCAGGCGGTCTTCGTCGGCCCGGCCCTCCATCACCGCTTCACCGAGAAGACCTGGTTCACCTTGGCCTATGCCGGACAGGTCTGGGGCCGGGACAGGGATTCGACCCTGGCCAGTCGCGGCCTGGGCTTGAACCAGTTCGAGCGGCACAACCTTCGGGTTAAATTCGGCATGGAATTCTAGATCCCGCGGCGGCGTCCGGCGCTCAGTTCGGCAGACCCATCTGCTTACGCAGGCTCTTGTCGAAGAGGTGGGCCGGCGCGAAGCGGCGGAGCAGGCTCACCTGGCGGGCGACCTTTCCGGCGGTGTAGCGGCGGCGGGGCACGGCTGCGGCGGCGGCCTCCACCACTGTTCGGGCGACGACCTCCGGGGCGTCGGCGGTCGCCATCACGGTCCGCAGCATCGTGTCCGCACCGGCGCGGGCCTCTGCGTAGATGCTCAGTTGTGCATCGGGCACGACCAGGTTCTGGTTGAAGGACGTCCGGGTATAGGCGGGTTCCACCAGGACGACGCGGATGCCTTGGCCACGGATCTCATGGTCGATGGATTCCGAATAGCCTTCCAACGCATGCTTGCTCGCGGCGTAGAGCGCCATGTAGGGCGCCGGTACCAAGCCGAGGACGGAACTGATGTTGACGATGCGGCCACTCTTCTGGGCGCGCATGGTCGGCAGGACCGCCCGAATGGTGCGGATGACGCCGAACAGATTGACGTCGAAGAGCGTCTGCGCCTGCGCGACCGAGGATTCCTCGGCGCCGCCGCTGATGCCGTAGCCGGCATTGTTGACGAGGAGATCGATCCGGCCGGTCTCGTCCAGAACGGTGCGGACCATGGCGGCCACGGAGGCTTCGTCGGTTATCTCGCAGGTGAGCAGGGTGCCGGCATCTCCCAGGGCGGCGCCGGGCCGCCGGCTCGTCCCGAACACCCGATAGCCGGCGGCCTGCAGGGCCCGAACGGTGGCGAGGCCGATGCCCGAGGAGGCTCCGGTGACGATGGCGGTCTTCTGGATGGCTTGGCCCATGGCGCTCTCCTGGCAGGGCCGACCTGCCGGCCCGTCCCCTTATAGATGACGTATGTAATGTAAAACGGCAAGCGGAGCCGCGTGCTGCGCCGCACGTCTGCGCCCGTTCAGGCCCTCGTCGGCTGAGTCTCCGTCGCGTCTCCGTCGCGCGCTTCAGGGTGAAATCGCGGGATTGCAGACCCGTGTATTCCCCGAGGGTCGCGTCGAGGTCGCGCGGGCTTCGTCGAGGACGCGGGCCACGTGACGCGCGTCTCGGCCGAGACCGTCGTGGATCTGGTGCCGGCAGCTGGTTCCGTCCGCGACGACGAGATCGTCGGGACCGGCGGCCCGGAGGGCCGGGAACAGCGACAGCTCGGCCATGGCCAGGGACACGTCGATGGTGTCGGCTCCGTACCCGAAGGCACCCGCCATGCCGCAGCAGCTCGACTCGATCACCCGGACGTCGAGGCCCGGCACCGCTCGCAGCACGGCCTCGACGGCGCCCATCGCGCCGAAGGCCTTCTGGTGGCAATGGCCGTGGAGATGGGCGACCCGGCCGCCCTGATCGGCGAGGGGCAGGTCGATTCGGCCGGCCTGGAGGTCGGCGGCCAGCAGCTCCTCGAACAGCAGGCTGGCCCGTCCGAGTTCGGCCGCCTCGGGTCCGGGCAGGAGCGAGGCGAACTCGTCCCGGAAGGTGAGCAGGCAGGACGGTTCCAGGCCGACGATCCGGGCGCCGGCCCGGACATAGGGCAGCAGCGCCGTGAGCGTCCGCCGCGCCTCGGCCCGGGCCCGGTCGGTCTGGCCGGAGGCGAGGTAGGTCCGGCCGCAGCAGAGCGGACGGCGTCCGCGATGCGGGAAGACCCGGTGCAGGCGATAGCCGGCGGCGAGCAGAACCCGCTCGGCGGCCTCCAGGTTCTCGCGCTCGAAGGCCCGGTTGAAGGTGTCGCCGAACAGGACGATGTCGCGAAAATCGCCGGTGACGTCGGAGGGATGGGCGGGCTCGCCCGATTCGCGCCAGGGCCGGCGCCATTGCGGCAGCGTCCGGCGCGCCGAGAGGCCGACCAGCCGCTCGGACAGGCGGGCCAGGGCCGGCAGGCGGTCCCGCAGGTTGAGAAGCGGGGCCAGCCGGGCGGCCGTGCTGGCGTAGAGCGGCAGCGCCGCCACCAGGCGCTCCTTGAGGGGCAGGCCGTGCCGGGCATGGTAATGGTGCAGGAACTCGATCTTCATCTTGGCCATGTCGACGCCGGTCGGGCACTCGCGCCGGCAGGCCTTGCAGGAGACGCAGAGGTCCAGGGTCCGCTTCATCTCCGGACTGGTGAAGGCGTCCGGTCCGAGCTGGCCCGAGATGGCGAGCCGCAGGGAATTGGCCCGGCCCCGGGTCAGGTGCTGCTCCTCCTTGGTGACGCGGTAGGACGGGCACATGGCGCCGCCGGCGAGCTTCCGGCAGGTGCCGTTGCTGTTGCACATCTCGACGGCGGGGCCGAAGCCGCCCCAGTCGGACCAGTCGAGGGCCGGCACGGTCGGCTCGGTCACGGCGTAGCCCGGCTGGAAGCGCATCAGCGACCGGTCGTCCATGCGCAGCGGCCGGACGATCTTGCCGGGGTTGAGGCGGTTCTCCGGGTCGAATCCGTCCTTCACCGCCTCGAAGGCGCGGGTCAGGCGCGCCCCGAACATCGGCTCGATGTACTCCGAGCGCGAGATGCCGTCGCCGTGCTCGCCGGAATAGGAGCCCTTGAAGCGCCGGACCGCGGCGCTGGCCTCCTCGGCGATGGACCGCATCTTGGCGACGTCGCCGCCCTGCTTCATGTCGAGGATCGGGCGGACATGCAGGCAGCCCACCGAGGCGTGGGCGTACCAGGTGCCGCGGGTGCCGTGCCGGGTGAACACCTCGGTGACGGCGTCGGTATAGTCGGCCAGGTGCTCCAGGGGCACCGCGCAATCCTCGATGAAGGAGACCGGCTTGGCGTCGCCCTTCATCGACATCATGATGTTGAGGCAGGCCTCGCGCACCTCCCAGACGGATCTCTGCCTGACCGGTTCGGGCACCTCCACCACGGCGCCGGTGAAGCCATGGTCGCTCATGCAGGCGTCGAGGCGCTTCAGGTCGGCCAGGAGCGTCGCCCGGTCGTCGCCGGCGAATTCCACCAGCAGCAGGCAGTTCGGGGTGCCGCGGGTGATGTCGGCGAGCGTGGTGCGGAACAGCGGAATGTCGGCGCCCAGCACCAGGACGTTGTTGTCGACCAGTTCGACCGCCACGGGATCGAGGTCCACCAGCGCCTTCGTGGTCTCCATGGCGGCGCGGAAGGACGGAAAATGGCAGACGCCCATGACCCGGTGGGCGGGCAGCCGCGACAGCTTCAGGGTGACGCTGGTGGTGGCCGCCAGCGTGCCCTCCGAGCCGACGAGCAGGTGGGCGAGGTTCGGCCGCGGCTCGATCAGGGCGTCGAGATTGTAGCCGCCGACCCGGCGCTGGACCTGCGGGAAGCGGGCCAGGATTTCCGCGCGCTCCGACTCGGCCAGCGCCCGCATGGCGGCGGCCAGGGACTCGGCGCGGCCCGAGCCTGTCACGCCTGAACCGATCACGCCCGTGCTGTCGTTGCCGGTCGGCCCGAAGCCGAACGGAACCCCGTCGTGGAACAGGGCCTCCATGGCGAGGACGTTGTCGCTCATCTTGCCGAAGCGCAGCGAGCGCGCACCGCAGGAATTGTTGCCCGCCATGCCGCCGATGGTGCAGCGGGTCGCCGTGGAGGGTTCGACGGGGAAGAACCAGCCGTTGGCCTTCACCCGGCTGTTGAGCTGTTCCAGCACGATGCCGGGCTCCACCGTGACGGTGCCGGCCTGCGGATCGTAGGCGCGGATGCGGTTGAAGTGGCGCGAGCAGTCGACCACCAGCCCGCGCCCGATCGGCTGGCCGTTCTGCGAGGTGCCGCCGCCGCGCAGGATGACGGGCACGTCGTGCTCGGCCGCGATCTTCAGGGTGGCGGCGATGTCGGCGGCGGAGCGGGGCAGGACCACGCCGGCCGGGACGATCTGGTAGATCGAGGCATCGGTGGCGTAGCGTCCGCGGGTGAAGGCGTCGAAGCGCGCCTCTCCTTCCAGCGCCTCGGCCAGCCGCCGGGGCAGCCCGGCATTCCGGCGGGTGGCGGCGCGCGGCGCGACGAAGGGCTCAGCCGTGGCGGTCATGCATCGGGTCCTCGCACGGGGCCGGTGGGCCTCCGCGCCGCGAGACGGGGGGAAGGCAAGACGGGGGAAGGCAAGACGGGGGAAGGCAAGACGGAGGAAGGCAAGACGAAACGAAGGCGAGTCGGAGAACGCCCGGGGGAACGGGTCGAAGACCCGGTGCGTCCGAGGCCTGACAGGGTGGCAGCCCGCCGCGATGCGGATAAGATAACCCGCAAAATCTGCATGCAAAATAGGGGGGTACCATGATCGACCTGTACAGCGACACCCAGACGCGGCCGACGCCGGGGATGCGGGCCGCGATGGCGGCGGCCGAGGTCGGCGACGAGCAATCGGATTCCGATCCGACCACCCTGGCCCTGTGCGCGCGGGTGGCGGACCTGCTCGGGCAGAAGGCCGGCGTGTTCATGCCCTCCGGCACGATGTGCAATCTCGTGGCGATCCTGGTGCAGACCCGGCCCGGCGACGAGATCATCGTCGATGACCAGTCTCACATCTACAACACCGAGGCCGCCGGCTCGGCGGCGATCGGCGGCGTGTCCGTGGCGGCGCTGAAGACCCCGGCGGGGGTCTACACGCCGGAGGCGTTCGAGGCCGCGATCCGGGTTCCGGCTCGCACCGCGCCGCGCTCGGCCCTGGTCTCGATCGAGCAGACCACCAGCTTCTCGGGCGGCTCGGTCTGGGATCTGGCCGATATGCGGCGCATCCGCGACATCGCCAAAACCCGCGGGCTCAAGGCCCATATCGACGGGGCCCGCCTGCTGAACGCCGTGGCGGCCACGGGCATCGCCGCGAAAGCCTATGCGGAGGGTTTCGACAGCGCCTGGATCGACCTGAGCAAGGGGCTCGGCTGCCCGGTCGGTGCCGTCCTGTGCGGCGACCGGGACTTCATCACCCAGGCCTGGCGCTGGAAGTACCGCCTCGGCGGCGCCATGCGCCAGTCCGGCATCCTGGCGGCGGCGGGGCTCTACGCGCTCGATCACCATGTCGACCAACTGGCCCGCGACAACGCCCACGCGGCCCTGCTGCGCGACCGGATCGCGGGCGCGCCGGGCCTCGCCATCGCGGCCGGGGCGGCCCAGTCCAACATCCTGTGCTTCTCCGTGGCGCCCCTCGGGGTCACGGCCGCCCGTTTCGCCGAGGCCTGCCTGGCGCAGGACATCCGGGTCCGGGCGATCGGCGCCCACGAGATCCGCGCTACCACCCATCTGGAGGTCGACGAACCCGGAATCCTCCGGGCGGCGGACGTGATCCGCGCCGAGGCCGAACGGCTGTCGGCCCTGCGGGACTGACACGGGGCTCGCTCGCGCGATTCGGAGACGGGTCTGGCCGCAGCGCGGGGCCCGCGCATCCCCTCTCCCGGCCGCTGCGCGACCACCCTCCCCCGCAGAGGGGGATGGGTCGACCCGTGCCGGGACGAGACCCTCGCGGGGTCTGCGAGATCGAGGCGTGGACGCGATGACCTCTGGGGAGGAGCGTCGTTCGGGGCCGGATTTCGCCAACCCGGTCGTGTTCTGCCCATCCGGGTCCATCGACCGGACGCGGTCCGAACCCTCACCGAGCAGGATGACCGCCAGGGCAACCGCCATCGCCCCGGGTCAGCCCTCGGTCGCGTCGGGGGCGGGGGCGGCTTCGCGGACGGCAGCGGCCTTGCGCTTGTTGCGCAGGTGCCGGAACAGGATGTCGCTCAGCTCATGGCCGGCCCGCCGGTGCAGGGCGTCGAGGATCTCCTCGTGCTCGCGCATCGCCTCGCCCCACCGGTCCCGGTTCTGGTCGAGATTGGCCGAGTAGCGCACCCGGCGCAGGCGGCCGGCGAAGTTGGCGTAGGTGGTGGCCAGGGGCTCGTTGTCGGCGGCGCGCACGATACGGTCGTGGATCGCCTGGTTGCAGGCGAAGTAGCCGTGCAGGTCCCGGCGCAGGTACGACGCGTACATCTCGTGGTGCAGGCGCTCGATCTCCGCATAGGCCGCGTCGCTGATCTTCTCGCAGGCGAGCCGGCCGGCCAGGGCCTCGAGGCCGCCCATCACGTCGAAGAGCGCCACCATCTCGTCGGCGCCGAGCTGGCGCACCCGGGCGCCCCGGTTCGGCAACAGATCGATCAGCCCCTCGGAGGCCAGCACCTTCAGGGCTTCGCGCAACGGGGTGCGGGAGATGCCGAAGCGCTCGCACAGCAGGCGCTCCGGCACCCGGGCGCCAGGCGCCAGGTTCCCCTCCACGATGTAGTCGCGCAGGTTGGCCAAGAGCGTGCCGTGCAGGGAGGCGACGGCGAGGATTGGCAGTCCCGTGGGCGCGGCGGCGGCGCCCGCTTCGGTCGCGGGATCCGGGGCGGACTCAAGCATCATCGTTCCAGATTTATCAGCCCGAAGCGGCGGGGTCGAGCGGAACCGTTCGCAAAATAGTGCTTGTGCGTTCGAAAAATGAATGCAAATTTCGGGGCAACGCAATTGAAACCGGGGCTCGTCGCCGACAATCGCGCGCTGCGTTCCGGCACCGCGCAGGATTTCCGGCACCGTTCTGGTCCTCCGGACGGTCCGGCACCGCCGGTCGGACCCGTTCCGCCTCGGACCCGGACTTCCCCGTCGCCTGCTCCCCAATCGCCCTGCGAGGCCCGCGATGACGACACGCACCGGACGCCACTTCCTGCACATCCCGGGGCCGAGCCCCGTGCCCGAACGCGTCCTGCGCGCCATGGACATGCCGGTGATCGACCATCGCGGGCCGGATTTCGCCAAGCTCGGCCGGGCGGTTCTGGAAGGTGCCCAGGCGGTGTTCCAGACCCGCGCCCCGGTGATCCTGTATCCGGGCTCGGGCACGGGGGCCTGGGAGGCCGCCATCGTCAACACGCTCTCGGCCGGCGACCGGGTGCTGATGTTCGAGACCGGCCACTTCGCCACCCTGTGGCGCCAGATGGCGGCCCGCTGGGGCATCGAGGTCGAGTTCGTGCCCGGCGACTGGCGCCGCGGCGTCGACCCGGCCCGGGTCGAGGCCATCCTTGCCGAGGACCGCGCGAAGTCGATCAAGGCCGTGATGGTGGTCCACAACGAGACCTCCACGGGCGTGACCAGCCGGATCGCCGAGATCCGCAAGGCCATCGACCGGGCCAACCACCCGGCCCTGTTCCTGGTCGACACGATCTCGGGTCTCGGCTCTGCCGAGTACGCTCACGACGCCTGGGGCGTCGACGTCTCGGTGAGCTGCTCGCAGAAGGGCCTGATGCTGCCGCCCGGCCTCGGGCTCGTCGCCCTGTCGGACCGGGCGCTCGCCGCCACGAAGACCGCGACGCTGCCGCGCTCCTACTGGGACTGGCAGGAGATGCTCAAGCCGAATGCGGCCGGATACTTCCCCTATACGCCGGCCACCAACCTGCTCTACGGCCTGCGCGAGGCCATCGCCATCCTGATGGAGGAGGGCCTGCCCGAGGTCTTCGCCCGCCACCAGCGCCTCGCGGCCGCCACCCGTGCCGCCGTCGAGGCCTGGGGCCTCGAGGTCCTGTGCCAGGAGCCGTCGGAATACTCGCCGGTGCTCACCGCCGTGGTGATGCCGCAGGGCCACGACGCCGACGCCCTGCGCAACCTGATCCTCGACAAGTACGACCTGTCCCTCGGGACCGGGCTGGCCAAGGTCGCCGGCAAGGTCTTCCGCATCGGCCATCTCGGCGAGACCAACGACCTCATGCTGATGGCGGCCCTGTCCGGCGTCGAGATGGGCCTGAAGGCGGGCGGCGTGCCGCACACGCGCGGCGGCGTGCTGGCGGCGATGGATGCGCTCCGTTCCGGCCTCGACGACTGAGCGACACCTCCGGCGGACCCGACAGACCGTCATTCCGGGGCGCCGAAGGCGAGCCCGGAATCCAGGTCCGCCGACGGTGCAGGACGCGATCGAACCTACGGTTCTGGATCTCGGGCTCCGCTGCGCGGCCCCGGGATGACGGAGGGCCTGGGACGAAGACTTCGTAAAACTGAAAGCCCCTAACGCCAGCCGATTACACCGATCCTGCGTGCCCCCGCAAAAAAGCCCGGCGATCAGACCGGGCGGGGTGTCGCGTTCAACTGGAGGAAACCCCGATGACGCCAGCAACTGGACGCGTCTCCGCGTCAGTCCCTGCCAAACGACGCGTCTCCGCGTCGAACATGGTCCTGTTCCTGCTGTGCCTGATGTACTTCGTCACCTATCTCGACCGGGTGAACATCGCGACGGCGGGCGGCGAGATCATGAAGGATCTCGGGATGTCGAACACTCAGTTCGGCCTGATCCTCTCCGCCTTCGCCTACCCCTACGCCATTTTCCAGGTCATCGGCGGATCGGTCGGCGACAAGTTCGGCGCCCGCCGGACCCTGCTGGTCTGCGGCCTGATCTGGGCCTCGGCGACGATCCTCACGGGTCTCGTCGGCGGCCTGATCAGTCTGTTCCTCGCCCGCGTGCTGCTCGGCTTCGGCGAGGGTGCGACCTTCCCGACCGCCACCCGCGCCATGCAGAACTGGACCGCGCCGGGCAAGCGCGGCTTCGCCCAAGGCATCACCCACGCCTTCGCGCGGCTCGGCAACGCGGTGGCGCCTCCCATCGTCGCCTTCCTGATCTACCAGTTCGGCTGGCGCATCGGCTTCGTCATCCTGGGCGTCGCGAGCTTCGCCTGGGTCGTCGTCTGGTACGCGTATTTCCGCGATGACCCCAAGGACCATCCGGCGATCACCCCGGAGGAACTCGCGGTGCTGCCGCCGCCGAGCAAGGTCGGCGCCAAGCAGACCGTGCCCTGGGGCCGCCTGACCCGGCGCATGCTGCCGGTGACGGTGACCTATTTCTGCTACGGCTGGACCCTGTGGCTGTTCCTCGGCTGGCTGCCGAGCTTCTTCAAGCTGAATTACGGCCTCGACCTGAAGAACTCGGCCCTGTTCGCCTCCGGGGTGTTTTTCGCCGGCGTCGTCGGCGACACCCTCGGCGGCGTCTTCAGCGACCGCATTCTCAAGAAGACCGGCAACCTCAAGCTGGCCCGGCTCAGCGTCATCGTGGTCGGCTTCCTCGGCGCGGCCGCGAGCCTCACCGGCGTGTTCTTCACCCGCGACCTGACCCTGGTGGCGCTGCTGCTCAGCTCGGGCTTCTTCTTCGCCGAGCTGGTGATCGGCCCGATCTGGTCGGTGCCGATGGACATCGCACCGAAATATTCGGGCACGGCCGCCGGCCTGATGAACACCGGCTCGGCGGTGGCGGCGATCATCTCGCCGATCGTCTTCGGGATGATCGTCGACATGACGGGAAGCTGGACCCTGCCCTTCGCCGGCTCCATCGGCCTGTGCCTGCTCGGCGCCGGCCTCGCCTTCACCATGCACCCCGAGCAGCCCTTCGTGGAGGCGCCGGAGGTGCCTCTGGGGCGGGTCATGCCGGCGGAGTAGCGGGCGTTCCCGTTTCCCCACGGCTGGCGCTGTGCTCGTCGGAAACCCAGGCGCAGCACCACGTCATCCCGGGGCCGCGCAGCGGAGCCCGAGCTCCAGAGCCGCCGACGGCGTCAGATCCTGCACCACCCGAGTGTCTGGATTGCACGCCTCCGGCGCGCCGGAATGACGGCGTGGTGCCCTGCGAGCGAGGCGAGGAAATGCGGGCGGACTTTGCGGCCGTCAGCGACATTCCAGCCGGCGGGCTGCGCCCGATTCCGGCACAACACAGGAACCCGGCACGATGGACCAAGCCGTGCACGACACCCTCACCCCGCGCCCCCTGCCCCTCGCGGGCCTGCGCGTCCTCGACGTGACGCAGGTGATGGCCGGTCCGGTCTGCAGCATGCTGCTGGCCGATCTCGGGGCCGACGTGATCAAGGTCGAGCCGCCCGGCACCGGCGACCAGACCCGGGGCGCCATGGGGTTCAAGATGAAGGGGCCCGACAGCATGGGCTTCCTCAACATGAACCGGAACAAGCGCAGCCTCGCCCTCAACCTGAAGAGCCCGGCCGGGCGCGACCTCCTGCTCGACATGGCCGAGACCGCCGACATCGTGGTCGAGAACTACCGCCCCGGCGTCATGGCCCGGCTCGGCCTCGGTTACGAGGCGATGCGGGCGCGCAATCCGGGCCTGATCTATGCCAGCATCTCGGGCTTCGGACAGTCGGGTCCCTGGGCCAAGCGCCCGGGCTACGACCTGATGGCCCAGGCCATGTCCGGCGTGATGAGCGTCACAGGCCATCCCGGCGGGCCGCCGGTGAAGGCCGGCGTGCCGGTGGCGGATATCGGCTGCGCGCTGTTCGCGGTCTATGGCATCCTCAGTGCGTATATCGGCCGGCAGGTCAGCGGCGCGGGCCAGTACATCGACGCGTCGCTGTTCGACTCGGCCCTGGCCTTCTCGATCTGGGATACGAGCGAATACTGGGGCACCGGCCGGATTCCGGAGCCGCTCGGCACCGCCAACCGCATGAGCGCGCCCTATCAGGCGGTGCGGGCGGCGGACGGCTACTTCGTCATGGGGGCGACCAACCAGAAGCTCTGGCGCCTGCTCTGCGACGTGCTCGGGCGCGAGGACCTTCTAACCGACGAACGTTTTCGCGATATCGCCGGGCGGCTTGCCCACCGAGAGGCCCTGATCGCCGCGCTGGAGACGAGCTTCGCGGCCAGGAACGCCGAGGATTGGGTGAGCGATCTGCTCGCCGCCGGCATCCCGGCCGGGCGCATGAACACCTACCCGGAGGCCTTCGAGAGCGAACACGGCCGCCATCGGCAGATGCGGATCGAGGTGCCGCACCCGATCGAGGGCAGCGTTCCGAATATCGGCTTTCCGGTGAAGCTCTCGGGCACGCCCGCCGAGGTGCGCCGGCACGCGCCGCTGCTCGGCGAGCACACCGACGAGGTCCTGCGCGAGTTCGGGCTGACCAGCGAGGCGATCGCGCGCCTGCGCGACGACGGGGCCTTCGCCGCATGACCCGCCCCGCCGATGACGGCGCGGTCCGCTACCGGGTCGAGGGCGGCGTCGCCCATCTCACCTTCGACCGCCCGTCCGCCCGCAACGCGATGACGTTTGCGATGTACGAGGCCCTCGCCGAGGCCCTGGGGCGGATCGAGGCCGACCCGGCGGTGCGGGTCGCCGTGCTGCGCGGCGCCGGCGGCAAGGCCTTCGTGGCCGGCACCGACATCGAGCAGTTCGTCGGGTTCACGGGACAGGACGGCGTCGCCTACGAGGCCCGCATCGACGGCTACATCGCCGGTCTGGAAGCCGTCCGGGTGCCGACCGTGGCGGTGATCGAGGGCTTCGCGGTGGGGGGCGGCCTCGCCATCGCCAATGCGTGCGACATCCGGATCGCCGAGGCCGGGGCGCGATTCGGCGTGCCGATCGCCCGGACCCTGGGCAATTGCCTGTCGCCCGCCAACCTGCGCCGCCTGACCGCGACCCTCGGCCCGAGCCTCGTCGCCCGCATGTTGCTGCTGGCCGAGATGCCCAGCGCCGAGACCCTGGCGCCGCTGGGCTACCTCGCCGCCGTGGTGGCGCCGGACGCCCTCGAGGCGGAGGTCGCCGGCATCTGCGACCGGCTTCTCGGCCATGCCCCCGTGACCCTGCGGGTGACCCGTGCGATGCTGCGCCGCCTCGCCCGGGACGCGGAAGCGGACGCGACCGACCTGATCGCCGAGTGCTACGGCAGCCGGGATTTCGCCGAGGGCGTCGAGGCCTTCCTGGCCCGGCGGCCCGCCGCCTGGACGGGCACCTGAACCCGGATCGGATCGCCATGACCCTCTACGCCCTCGGCCCCCATCACCCGCAGCTCGCCGAGGCGGGCCGCGTCTGGATCGCGCCCGGGGCGCACGTGATCGGGCAGGTCCATCTCGGCCGCGACGTCTCGATCTGGTTCGGCGCCACCCTGCGGGGCGACAACGACACCATCCGGATCGGCGACCGCTGCAACATCCAGGACGGGGCGGTGCTGCATGTCGATCCCGGCTTTCCCCTCGATCTCGGCGACGACGTCACCGTGGGGCACCGCGCCATCGTGCATGGCTGCACCATCGGGGCCGGCACCCTGATCGGCATGGGCGCCACGATCCTCAACGGCGCCCGCATCGGCCGCAACTGCCTCGTCGGCGCCAACGCGCTGGTGACCGAGGGCAAGGAATTTCCCGACAACAGCCTGATCGTCGGCGCCCCCGCCCGGGTCTCCCGGACCCTCGATGAGGCCGCCGCCGCCCGGCTCGCCCGCACGGCCGAGAGCTACGTCGCCAACGGGCGCCGCTACCGCGAGGAGCTTCGCGCGCTCGACTGACACGCCCGCTCGACGAACGGGCGCGCCCGTTCGTCGAGCGGGCGTCAGTGCCGGGCGAGCGCCGCCTTCAGGCGCACGGGATCGACCCGCGTCAGCACCACCTCGCTCGATCCGTCGCCCGCGAAGCTCGCGAAGGCGAAGCGGCCCTGGTCGTCCCAGGCATCCGAGCCCGTGTGGACGTTGAGCCGCTCCAGGCGGGGATCGAGGTCGGCGAGGCTGCACAGGCGGGTCGCGGCGCCCGTCGCGAGGTCGACTTCGTAGAGCGAGGACGGCCCTGTGCCCGGGACGTAGCTGGTCACCGCCGCATAGGCCGTCCGGCCGTCGGGGGCGACCTGGAACATCCAGAAGAAGCTGGCGGTCCAGTCGAGCGTCACCCGGCCGAGGGCGGTCCAGGTTTCGGGCTTCCCCGCCGCGGCCTCGGTGAAGCGGTAGAGGTAGCCCTTGTCGTCGGCGGCGTAGCAGAGCCCGCGCGCGGGCAGGCAGCGGCCGACCTCCAGGGCGCGCGGCGCCTGCAGGGCGAAGTCCGGCCGCGCCACCATGCCCTGCTGGGGATCGTAGCTGTAGAGGTGGCCGTAGATGGCGGGGTCGTGCGCTGGCCCGGTGAGCGGGTTGCCGGCCGAGAAGTAGAGGCGCCCGCGCGCATCGGTGAACATGAAGCGGCCGGTATAGACGAAGGCGCGATCGTAGGCGGCGGGCCGCCCGAGGGACGCGGTGGTGCCGGCGGCGACGTCGTAGCGGACGATCTCGGCGGTCGGCACCACCGCGCCGTAGATCACGTTGCGCGCGGGATCGCCGGCCAGCGTCACCAGGCTGCCATGCGGCAGGCCGGTGCCGCCCGGCTCGGCGGCGCTGAGGTCGGTGAAGCGGGCCGTGGCCGGGTCGTAGGCGTAGAGATGGAAGCCGCGCCGGTCGCGGTAGCCGTCGTCCAGGGTCGAGCGGTCCATGGTGCCGACATAGACCTTGCCGCCGAACCACAGCGGCCGGGTGTGGAACTTCTCGGCGGTCTCGCCGGGCTTCCAGTTGCCGGCGGCTTCCGAGGCGGACCGGGCATCGCCGGCGAGCCGCAGCGTGTCGCTGCCGGCTGGCAGGCGGTACAGGGCCGCGTTGGTGCGGTGGTCCATTCCGGCGACGTAGAGGTCGCCGTTCGGGGCCGAGCCCGTCGCGTGCCAGCTCTGGGTCGGGTGCAGCCCGTTCGGCGTGTCCGGCAGGGTCCAGAGATGGACTCCGTCGAGGCGCCCGGCGATCCCGGATGTCGCGACTTCGGTCGGGGCGACTTCGGCTGGGGCGATTTGGGCAGGCGCGCGGTTGGCCGGTGTGGAGTCCGGCTGGGCGGGAGCTGACGCGGCCGGCGCGGCCAGGGCGGGGGCGGGACGCGTGTTCGCGGCGAGGAGTCCCGCGAAAGCGAGCCCCAGGGCGGCGGTGACGGCATCGAGGCGCATGCGGGGGGCTCTCCGGGACGGGACGAACGCGCTGTCCGAACGGGGTGTCGGGGCCTTTGTCGAAATCCGGCTGTCGGTATCTGGGTGGCGGAATCTGGGTGTCGAGATCTGGGTATCGCGGCGTTGGGCGCCGGGTTTGCCGACGGACCCTGATCCACCCGGAAGGTGGCGGCATCCGGGCGCCGTCCGGGCGGATGCCGGAGCCCTGCCGGATCAGAGTTCGGGCGGCGCGCCGGGATTGCCCTCGTGGCGGTCGCGCTGGGCGGCGGCCCGGGCGAGGACCAGGAGGGTGACCGGGGTCGTGATGGTGAGAAAGATGCCGATCAGGGCATCGCGCAGGACGAGGCGCCCCTCGATCAGCGACAGCAGGACCATCGAACTCGTCAGGATCAGGGCCATGCCCAGGGTGGCACCGAGCGTCGGCGCGTGGACGCGCTCGTAGAACGTCCGCAGGCGGATGAGGCCGAGGGCACCGGTCAGCGAGAAACCGGCGCCGGTGATCGCCAGCGCGACCACCAGCCAGGCCGCCCAGACGGGCAATGCCGCGCCGGTCACTGGATCACCTCGCCCTGCATCAGGAACTTGGCCAGCGCCACCGTGGCGGTGAAGCCGACCATGCCGAGGATCAGCGCCGCTTCGAAGTAGAGGCCGCTGCCGGTCCGCATGCCGTGGACCACGATCGCCAGCATCCCGTTGAGGTAGAGGGTGTCGAGGCCGAGGATCCGGTCCTGCGCGCGCGGGCCGCGCAGCATCCGCCAGACGGCGATGGCCATCGCCAGCACCAGCATTCCCTGCGCGAGGCCGAGCCCCCCATCGAGCACCGCGATGGCCGTCATGCCGGAAACTCCATCAGGAAAAGATCGTCATGAGAGGGCGCTCGTAGCGGCCCTTGACCCGCCGCACCCATTCGTCCCCGCCGGTCTCGTCGAGTACGTGCAGGAGCAGGCTCCCGCTCTGGGAATCGTACTGGACCCAGAGCGTTCCGGGCGTGCCCGTCAGGATGATCGACAGCGCCGCGAGTCCGAAGGGATCGCGCAGGTCGAGGGGGATCGTGACGAAGCCGGTCCGTCGCTCGCCGCGGCGGAGCCCGAGGATGATCCGGGCGACGTCGATGTTCGAGCGCACCATGTCGTAGACCACGAGTCCGGCGAGCCGCACGAGGGTGCCGGGCGCGCGCACCCGGACCGCCGGGGGACGTAAGGCCCGCATCACGGCGGGAACCGCCAGGCCGACGAGGAGCGCCAGCACGGCGCTTCCCGGGGTCAGCGGTGCGTTCAGCAGGAGCCAGGTCAGGGCGAGGCCGAGCGACAGCCAGGGATAGGGCAGCAGCCGCGTCACGATCCGGCGCCCTCCTGGTTGCCGAGCACGGCCTGGATGTAGGCCTGCGGCTGCGCGAGCCAGCGCACGGTCTCGTCCGCGTAGGCGAGGGCCGGACCGCCCCAGAGGGCGAGCGCCATGCAGGCCGCGAGCAGCCCGGCCAGGGCCGCGAACTCGGTGGGATGCAGCACCGGCGGCGGGTCGTCGCTCGGAACCCAGAGGGTGAGGATGCCGAGGCGCACCAGCGGCATCAGGGTGCCGAAGCTCGACAGCGTCAGGGCGGCGATCAGGGCCCAGGCCGAGGCCGTGATCGGGCCGGCGGCCAGCCCCGTGAACAGCGCGAGCTTGCCCACGAACCCGGCGAGCGGCGGAAGGCCGGCCAGCATCAGCGTGCAGACCACGAAGCCGCAGCCCAGGATCGCCACCGCCGCCGGAAACGCCCGGCCGATCTCGGTCGCGTCGGCGTCGTCGAAGGGATCGCGGTACTCGTCCGCGAACACCGCCTGCCGGGCGTCGCCCGGGTCGCGGCCGCGTTGCAGGATCTCGGCCAGCAGGAACAGGGCGGCGGCCGCCAGCGTCGACCCGAGGAGGTAATACAGCGCTCCGGCCAGCGCCCGGTCGCCCCCGGTGCCGAGGGCGGCCAGCACCGTGCCGGACGAGATCATCACCGCGTAGCCCGCCGCCCGGGTGAGGTCGCGGGCGGCCAGCAGGCCGATGGTGCCGTACGCCATGGTCGCCAGCCCGGCCGCCAGCAGCCAGGTCTGTCCGAATCCCTGCGAGGTCCCGGCGCCGAACAGCAGCAGGCTGAGGCGGACCACGACGTAGATGCCGACCTTGCTGAGGATCGCCAGGATCGCGGCCGCCGGCGCGCTCGCCGCCGCATAGGTCGTCGGCAGCCAGAACCCGAGCGGCCAGGCGCTGCACTTGATCAGGAAGGCGATGCCCAGCACGGCGCAGCCGATCTCGAACAGGGCCGGTTCGGTCGCCGGGCCGGCGAGCCGACGGGCGAGGTCGGCCATGTTGAGCGTCCCCATGGTGCCGTAGACCAGGCTGACGCCGACGAGGAAGAACAGCGAGGCGACGAGGTTCACCGCGATGTAGCCGAGCCCGGCCCGAATGCGGACCTCGCCCGAGCCGTGCAGGACGAGGCCGTAGGAGGCGGCCAGCATCACCTCGAAGAACACGAACAGGTTGAACAGATCGCCGGTGAGGAAGGCGCCGTTGACGCCCATCAGCAGCAGCAGGAACAGGCCGTGAAAGCGCGGCCCGGCCCGGCCCCAGCGGGCGAAGGAGAACACCAGGGCGCACAGGCCGAGCACGCTGGCCAGCGCCAGCATCAGGGCCGAGAGCCGGTCCGCCACCAGCACGATGCCGTAGGGCGCGGCCCAGTTGCCGAGGCGGTAGACCTGCGCGCCGGCCTCGACGCGCCCGACCAGCACGAGGGCGATGCCGAGCAGGACCAGCACCGTGCCGAGGCTCAGGGCCGCCTTCAGGCGGCGCCGACGCTCGTCCAGCAGGAACATCAGGCCCGCCACCGCGATCGGCAGCACGACCGGCAGCACCACGAGATGATCCGACCAGGCGGTGTCGGCGGAGGCAGTCAGGATTGCGGGACTCATGATTGCGGAAATTTCGGCTGCGGGAAGTCCTGCTGCGGGAAGTCCTGCTGCGGGAAGTCCGGCTGCGAATCGGCCTGATGCGGCTCGCGACCGTCCACGTGGTCGCTGCCGGTGATGCCGCGGGCGGCGAGCAGGACGACGAGGAACAGGGCTGTCAGCGCGAAGCTGATCACCACGGCGGTGAGGACCAGGGCCTGCGGCACCGGATCGTCGACGGAGACGACCTCCGCGCCTGCCCCGAGCACCGGCGGCGCCCCGACGGTGAGCCGGCCCATGGCGAAGATGAACAGGTTGACGGCGTAGCTCAGGAGCGAGATCCCGAGCACGACCTGGAACGTCCGCGGCCGCAGCATCAGCCAGATGCCGGAGGCGGCGAAGACGCCGATTCCCAGCGAGAGCACGATTTCCATCAGGCAATCTCCCTCTCGGCGGCCCGTTCGGCCTCGGCCTCGACGGTGCGGGTGCGGCGCAGGGACTGGTGCGCCAGGGCGACCAGCATCAGGGCGCTCGCCCCCACCACCAGGACCATGATGCCGAGATCGAACAGCAGCGCGCTCGCCACCGGCACCTTGCCGAGCAGCGGCGGCTCCCAATAGGCGAAGAAGGCGGTGAGGAAGGGGCGCCCGAACAGCCAGGAGCCCGCTCCCGCCAGGACGGCGACCAGCAGGCCGATGCCGATCCAGGAAATCGGCTGGATACGCAGGCGCGCCTCCACCCACTCGGCCCCTTGCGCCATGTATTGCAGCATGAACGCGATGGTGAGCGTGATGCCGCCGGCGAATCCCCCGCCCGGTAGGTCGTGCCCGCGCAGGAACAGGTGCAGGGCGAGCAGGACGATGAAGGGGAACAGCCACGTCATCACCACCCGGGGGACGAGGAGCGCGTCGGCGGTGGTGTCGCCGGGGCTGCGTCCGGCGCGGGCAGCGTCGTAGGCGTCGTGGCTGACCTGCTGCCGCGGCCGCTCCAGGCTGTCGGCGGCGGGGCGGAAGCGGCGCAGCAGGGCGAACACCGTGAGGCCGACGATGCCGAGGACGCAGATCTCGCCCAGGGTGTCGAAGGCCCGGAAATCGACCAGCAGCACGTTGACCACGTTGCGCCCGCCCGCCTTCGGGTAGGCCTCCTCCACGAACCAGCGGGCGATGCCGTCGACCGCCGGCCGCGTCATCACCGCGTAGGCGAGGCCGGCGAGGCCGAGCCCCGCGACGGCGGCGATGCCGAAATCGACGATGCGCCGGCGCCGGGCCCGCGCCGTTTCGGAGGCCGGGACCGGGATCGCCGCGTCGCGCTTCGGCAGCCAGCGCAGGCCGAGCAGCAGCATGACGGTGGTGACGATCTCGACCAGGATCTGGGTCACGGCGAGGTCGGGGGCGGACAGCCACAGGAAGGTCAGGCAGCTCACCAGCCCGGCGCCGCCGACGAAGATCGTGGCCGACAGGCGATGGTACTTCGCCCGCTCCGCCGCCCCGATCGCGCAGGCCGCGCCGACGAGCCACATCAGCGCGAAGGCGGGATCGAACGCCGTGCTGCGGCCGGGCGCGAACAGGTCGAGGCCCCGGATGGCCCCCGCCGTCGCGGCGGCCAGCAGCACGGTGAGGAAGAGGATGCGCAGCTGCACCTGGAGGCGCTCGCTGCCGAGGTGGCGCTCCCAGCGGCGGGCGCCGAGGACGAGGCCGGTCATCGTCCGCTCGAACAGGCGGCCGCCGTCGAGGCGGTCCATCAGCCAGGGACCGCCCCGGGGATTGGCGTTGATCCGCCGCCCGAACGCGCGATAGAGCCCCACCCCGCCCACGAGGGCGATGACGCTGAGGGCCAGCGGCGCATTGAAGCCGTGCCAGATCGCGAGGTCGTAATCGGGCGTGCGCTCGCCGAGCACCGACCGGACCGCGCCGGCCAGCAGCGGACCGATAGTGAGGTTGGGCACGAGGCCGATGGCGATGCAGACCAGCACGAGCAGTTCGATCGGGATGCGCATCCACCGCACCGGCTCGTGGGGGGCGTGCGGCAAGTCGTGCGGCGCCGGGCCGAAGAACGTCTGGCGGATGAAGCGCACCGAGTAGAGCATGGTGAAGGCGCTCGCCAGGGTCGCCAGCACCGGCAGGGCGAAGTTCAGCAGGTGCTCGCCGGCATTGTCGACCGCCTCCGCCAGGAACATCTCCTTCGACAGGAAGCCGTTGAGGAGCGGCACGCCCGCCATCGCGGCGGCGGCCACCATGGCCAGCGTCGCCGTGTAGGGCATCGCCCGCCACAGGCCGCTGAGGCGGCGCATGTCCCGCGTCCCGGTCTCGTGGTCGATGATCCCGGCCGCCATGAACAGCGAGGCCTTGAAGGTGGCGTGGTTCACCGTGTGGAAGATCGCCGCCACCACCGCCAGCGGGGAGTCGAGCCCGAGCAGCAGGGTGATCAGCCCGAGATGGCTGATCGTGGAATAGGCCAGCAGGCCCTTGAGGTCGTGCTGGAAGATCGCGCTCCAGGCGCCCACCAGCATGGTCACCATGCCGGCGGTGCCGACGATCCAGTACCAACTCTCGGTGCCGGCCAGCACCGGCCAGAGCCGGATCATGAGGAAGATGCCGGCCTTCACCATGGTGGCCGAGTGCAGGTAGGCGCTGATCGGCGTCGGCGCCGCCATCGCGCGCGGCAGCCAGATGTGGAACGGGAACTGGGCCGATTTGGTGAGCGCGCCGGCCAGCACCAGCACCAGGGCGGGCAGGTAGAGCGGGCTCCGGCGGATCGTGTCGCCCGAGGCGAGCACCACGGCGAGGTCATAGCTGCCGACGATCTGGCCGATCAGCACCATGCCGACGAACAGGCAGAGCCCGCCGGCCGCCGTGATGGTGAGCGCCATCCGCGCCCCGTCGCGCGCCGACGCGTTGTCGGTCCAGTAGCCGATCAGCAGGAACGACACGATGCTGGTCAGCTCCCAGAACACCACCAGCTGGATCAGGTTGCCGGCGAGCACGATGCCCAGCATCGCGCCCACGAAGGCGAGCAGGTAGCTGAACAGGCGCGGCACCGGGTCTTCGGCGGCCATGTAGTAGCGCGCGTACAGCACCACGAGCGCGCCGATCCCCAGCACCAGAACGGCGAAGAGCCAGGACAATCCGTCGAGCCGCAGGACGAAGCGGACGCCGAGCGTCGGCAGCCAGTCCACCGTCCAGGCGACGGTGCCGGAGCCGGCGATCGCCGGATACAGGAGCCCGATGCAGACGAGGGACGCCACCATGACGAAGCCGGCCAGGATTGCGGCGGCGTTGCGCGCCTGTCCGGGCAGACAGATCGCGACCACGCTGCCGAGGAAGGGCAGGATCGCGGCGGTGGCGAGAAGGAGGTGTGGCGGCATCAGCTCGGGCAATGGCAGGCGCGGTCGGACACGGGCAATCCCTTCGGCGGCACGCTCCTGAGGGGTGCCCGCCTGCCTGAGGGGGACCCGCCTGGATTGGAGGGGAGCGCCATCCTCGATACCGAGGTCGGCAGGGTGAAGCGGCGGCAGCGCGGACACACGCCACGGTCGGTATAGCCAGGGACGGGCGCAGTGGCGAGCGCTGACCGCACGAGGCTTCATGAGCGCTCGCACTGGCATTCCAGCGGCTTGGCTGCGGGTGCGGCAGGGCTCACGCCCTCTTCGACCGGTCTTGGCTGAGATTGAGCAATGATTGAGCAATCTTGCTGCAGGACCTCCGCGCTTCACGCGCTGCTGATTGCCTGGAGACCCGCCTCGATCTGCCGGCCAACAACCTCGCCCTGGTGTTTGCCCGGAGCTGATGGGTCGCCGGGGCCGACGCGAACAAGAACCCCGCCGCGGCGCGAGCCGGGCGGGGTGTCGAGGTGCGGGTCGGGTCGGATTTGGTCGGGTCGGCTACAGGTTCAGGAGGGCCTGGGTCGAGCCGATCACCGTGACGGCGAGGCCGCCGGCGAAGGCGGCGATCATGGCGTAGGAGACGCCTCTCAGCAGCATCGGGTGATCCCGCTCCTCCCGATCAGCAGCGGTTTCCGCCCGAGGTCTGGCCGTATTGCTGGGTCGGGAAGTTCTGCTGGTTGGCGTTGCCTTCAGCGGCCGAGCTCATCGGGCAATGGGAGGGGTGACGCAGGGGCGAGAGGCCGCGTCCGTCGAGGGACCCGGTGGTCTCGACGTCATAGGGCGAGAAGGCGGTGTAACGCGACGGGGCATCATAGGCCATGGCCGACGAGATCGGAGCAACGCCAAGGACAAGGGCGGTGGCGAGGGCGGCGATACGGGTCTTGATCATGGGTTCTGGTTTCCTTCT
>NZ_LMNJ01000007.1:0-125308 GCF_001423325.1 Methylobacterium sp. Leaf113 | reverse complement strand
GCCACCCGCTACGACAAGCTGGCCCGAAACTACGCCTCGGCCGTCGCACTCGCTGCCGTCATCGCCTTCTGGTGCTGATCGAGTCCAGACCCTAGCACAACGTCCTTGATACCGCGCACCTGAGCCTCAGCTTCGGCAGCGTCGAGCAAGGATGATCCCACGCCTAGTTTACGTGAGTTTTCACAGACTACAACGTGATGTATGTAGATGCGAAGCCTGGCATTCGTAAATGGAGTTGGTGGACGGTCTTGTATCTCGAACCAAGCATATCCTACAGGAAGTCCGGCCAACTCAGCAATTAAAACGAACGTCTTATCGGCAATGACGAGATTCGCAAAAAAGCTCTGCATTTCGGCATCGCTGGAATCCGCCCTGAACGCGGCAGGTTCAGCGCTAACGTGTAAGGCCTGAACGATTTGGTTCAGTCTCGCCAGGGCCCCAACGTCGTCGGCGGTGGCACGCCTCACAACTACGTCCATCCCCCACCTCCGGATTCGTTTGCAGGATATAACGGCAAGAGGACTGTCCTAAACCCATCCCGACCCAAAGTTGCCGGACGGCTGACGAATGACCGTTTTTTGGAAGCGTCTATGGCGAACCAAGCGATGGGGTTGAGTCGGAAGCCGACGATCCCGGCCATCACATCGCGCCCTGGGCCTCCGGCCCGGACGGGTCGCCACCGGCGGCGGTTGCCGTCCCGGCCTCCGTCCCGCTCTCCGCCGCATAGGCATTGATGATCGCCGGCAGCAGGCCGGGAAAGCGTGCCTGCACCTCGTCCCAGCGCGAGTGGTTGCGCATCTCCACGCCGTGACGTTCGCTGCGGATCAGACCGGCCTCGCGCAGCACCTTGAAGTGGCTGGACAGGGACGATTTCGGGATGACCCGGTCGCCCAAGGCCGAGACCGCCGAACAGGCCTCGACGCAACCGGTCCGCAGGATGCGGGCGAAGATCGCGGCGCGGACCGGGTCCGACAGGGCGTGGAGGATCGCCTCCGGCCGCACGTCCGCCATCGCCGGATGCACCAGGGGCCTCATCTTTCAACCGACTGGAGGCTTGATTGTCGCACCATTAGTACCGAAATTCCGAACTATGGGAGTTCAGGCGCCAATCCGGCGCCGGCCCAGGTCGAAGGTTAGCACAGATGTCGAAGCTGGATGGCAAGGTCGCGGTGGTGACCGGCGCGTCGAAGGGCATCGGGGCCGGGATCGCCAAGGCGCTGGCGCGGAACGGCGCGGCCGTGGTGGTCAACTACGCTTCGAGCCGGGCGGATGCCGACGCGGTGGTGGCGGCGATCGTGGCCGATGGCGGCCGGGCGGTGGCGGTGCAGGCCGACGTGTCGAAGACCGAGCAGGCCCACGCCCTGATCGCGGCGGCGATCCGGGAATTCGGCCGGCTCGACGTGCTGGTCAACAATTCGGGGATCTACGAATTCGCCCCGATCGGCGAGGTGACCGAGGCCCAGTACCGCCGCGTCTTCGACGTCAACGTGCTCGGCGTCCTGCTGGCGAGCCAAGCGGCGGCGGCGCATCTCGGGGAGGGCGGCAGCATCGTCACCATCTCGTCGGCGGTGACCAGCGTGCACACGCCGACCACGGCGGTCTATACCGGCACCAAGGGCGCGGTGAACGCGATCTCGCACGTGCTGGCCAACGAGCTGGCCCCGCGCCGGATCCGGGTCAACGTGGTCAGCCCCGGCTACGTGGTGACCGAGGGCACCCACACCGCCGGCATCGTCGGCTCGGAGATGGAGGCCGGCTTCGTCGCCCAGACCCCGCTCGGCCGGGCGGGCCGTCCGGACGACATCGCCGACATCGTCGCCTTCCTGGCCTCCGACGACGCCCGCTGGGTGACCGGCGAGGAGATCACCGCCAGCGGCGGTCTGCGCTGAGGCGCGGCCCGTCCGTCCCGGTGGCAGCCAGGAGGTAGCCCGGGCTGAATTCGGCGATATCCCGGAGGTGCCGGGGCTTGAGCAGCCGCAGGCTCCGGCCCCGGAGTTCCACCAGGCCCTGCCGCCGCAAGTCCTGCAGGGTCCGGTTCACGTGCACGTTCGAGAGGCCCAGGGTGTCGCCCAGATCCGACTGGGTGAGGGGCAGGGGGCAGGCGCCGTCCTGCACCAGTCCCACCGCCTCGAAGCGGGCCATCACTTCGCAGAACAGGTGGTCCATCCGCTCCAGGGCCGAGCGGCAGCCGAGATTGACGATCCACTCGCGGGTGATGGCCTGTTCGGACAGCCGAGCCGCGCGCAGGGCCTGCCCGAGGGTGGGATGACACCGGATCAGGTCCGTCAGCGCCGGGCGCGGGATGCGCGCCACCCGGGAGGTGGCCAGGGTGCCGACCGCGTGGTTCATGGAGCCTGAAGTCCTGGGGCCGGGATCGGGCGCATCCACGTCGCAGAGGTCGCCGGGCAGCAGGTAGGCCATGATCTGCCGCCGCCCGCCGGCGCGCTGCGTGTAGCGGCAGGCGAAACCCTCCAGCACCACGAAGGCGGCCTCCGGCACGGCGTCGTCGGGCCGGAGATCGACCTGCGGCCCGAGCAGGCGCAGCTGGGCGCTGATCCGCTCCAGGGCCGCGACATCGGAGGCGGTCAGCGCTGCTAGGCCCTGGAACCGGCGCACCAGGGCGTTGCACCCCGACCGTTGGTCCAGATCCGGGATAGGCAGATCCGGGATAGGCAGGTTCGGGATAGGCAGGTTCGGGATTGCAGGTGCGGCGTCGCTCTGGCGAAGGGCAGGCATCGAGGCTGGCTCCCGACAGGCCAGCGGCTCTTCAGCAGGCCGGCAATGAACAGGCATTAGACAAAAGTCTAACCTGCCCAGCAGAGCAATGTTGCTCCTGAAGATATTATCGTGTTGTACCCGACACTTCTCCTATGTCGGGTAGTGAACACAGCGACAATCCGGGTTGTGGTCGGGACGGAACCTATCGATACTCTGTCCATCGTCTGCCGCATAATGGTGCGCAGGCGCTCCAGGAGCCCGCGCAGGCTCTCGCCTGCCCCGGTCCCGCTGCATGGATGCCAAGCCCCTCGATGTCGCCGCCCCAACACGCCACGATCCGCAACCGTCTGCTGCAGCGCCTGTCGGCAGACGATTTCGCCCGGCTCCAGCCGCATCTCCGGCCGATGCCGACCACCCTGCGCCAGAGCCTGATCCACCCGAACGAGCCGGTCACCGAACTCTACTTTCCTGAGACCGGCTACGTCTCCGTCATGGCCGACGTCGCCGGCAATCGCATCGAGGTCGGGATGACCGGGCGCGAAGGGCTGGTGGGCGCGCCCCAGGTGCTGCTCGACGGCGGTTGGGCGTCCTACCACGAGTTCGTGCAGGGTCCCGGCATGGTGCTGGCCATCGGGCGGGCCCCGTTCAGCGCGGCCGTCGCGGACAGTCCGACCCTGCGCCGGCTGCTGCTGCGCTACCTCCACACCACGCTGACCCAGGCCCGTCAGATCGCCTACGCCAACGCCGCCTATACCCTCGACGTGCGCCTCGCCCGCTGGCTGCTGATGGGGCACGACCGCGTGGACGGCGACGAGATTCCGATCACCCACGAGTTCCTGGCGCTGATGCTCGGCGTCCAGCGTCCGGGCGCGACGCTAGGCGGTGCAGACGCTGGAGGGCAACCGCCTCATCAAGGCCCAGCGCGGGCGCATCCGCGTGCTGGACCGGGACGGGCTCGTCGCCCTGGCCGACGACGGCTACGGCATCACGGAAGCCGAGTACGCGCGCCTCATCGAGGAGGCCTGAGACCATGCCGCATTACTACTTCAACCTGCGTCACCGCCCGGGGCCGCAGGGTCTGGCCGTCGACCCCGAGGGCGAGGACTGGCCGGATCTCGCCGCCGTGCGGGCGCGCGCCCTGGCGATCGCCCACGACATGATCACCCGGACGCGGACGGATTTTATCCGCGACTGGTCGGTCTGCGTCTTTGAGATCGAGGATGTGGAGGCCCGTCTCGTGCTCACGGTGCCGTTCAGCGCGGTGATCCCGGAGGCCGATTACGGCTGAGCGGTCTGGCCCGCGTCGCAGACCCGGAATTCAGAACAGCGCCACCAGGGCGACTCCGAGGATCATGAAGCCCGCGCCGGCCACCCGCCACAGGCTCGCCGGATGCACCGGAAGGCCGACCCAGCCGAACTGGTCGAGCCCGATCGAGGGGACGACGCCCACGGTCACGATGATTCCCGGGCACGATGATTCCCCGGAAGGTCGCGGCCCGATGGCGGGCGAGGCGTAGAGCTGGGCCAGGATCAGCAGCACGCTGAGGCAGCCGCCGAGCCAGGCCCACCACGGCGCCCGCGGCGATCTGGCAAGGGGGGGCGGCATCTGCGCTTCGCCCCGCGCCCCGGCCGGAACCGTGCTAGGAAGGGTTTCGCACGCAAGGTGCGATCCTCACGGGAGGTCAGGCTGCCATGGACGTGGTCCTCACGCCGACGGGCTCTTCGGGAAGTGCCTGGGTCCTGGCGGATCGCCTGGGGCGACGTCTCGGCACCGTCACGACGTCGCCGGGCGCGATTGGATTTCAGATCCGGCCGGAGGCGTCCGGCCTTTTGAAGGGCGTGAAGCGCGAGCATCCCTCCCTCGACGCCGCGATGTCCGCCATCGCGGACCTCGCCCAGGGAGCCTGCACGCTGGACAGCCAAGACTGGGACTGAGGCGCGGGCGCGGATTGCCGGACCCTCAGATCAGGTCGGCGAAGACACGGTCCGACCACGTGGCGGCGGAGAACCGCCCGGGCGGCGTCGGCCCGGGTTCCCCGCGTGCCGGCTTGGCCCCTCGGGGTCCCGGCGTCGTCTTCGTCTGGCGCCTGGGTTTGTCCGGCCCTCCGACCGCATCGTGCTCGAACAGGAGACAGGCGCCGGTCTCGTCCGAGATCCAGCCCCTGTCGGCCCAGCCGATGAAGCGCCCGTCATAGGCGTAGACCTTGTCGTCGTGGAGGAAGGCCGCCGGCTTCCCATTCCACAGGTAGAGCGCATGCCCGTCATGGCAGAACGCCGCCTCCTGCCCGGCCCGGTCAAAAAACTCGATCATGGCCGATTCCTGGTTCCGTGGTCCGCGTGTCGGGAGCGTGGCGTGTCGGGAGCGTCGCGTCCGGGTTTTCCATCAGGCCGGCGCCGTCCGGCTCAGGCGGCCGTGGCCGTTCCCTGAAGGTCCGCCGCGGCCTCGACCTGGATCAGGGCCGCCACCGCCTTGCTGAGACGGTCCTGCATCGCCGCCTCGGTGAGGAGCGGAAAGGCCGATTCCAGGGCGCGGGTCGCCCCGATGACGGCGGCCTTCGCGGCCGATAATCCCGACACGGTTCTGAGTTCGATGATGGGCATGGGGCATCCTGTGACGCATCGACTATGCGCCCCCGCGACGCATTCACCTAACCCCGATCGCGAACCGGCGTGAGAATCCCTTCCCGCCCCGGGCGGCGGACCGAAGGCCGGACCGGCATCCGCGGCCCTGGCGGGGAGCGGCGGGGCACGGTGGCGTTCCCCGGCGACGCGGCGACCGCCTGCTCCGGTTCGGCGCGCAGGAGCTGCCGGCGTCCGATGTTTCCCGTGAAACACCGGGCGGCGGCGCGGCGCGGGCGCCATATCGTCGGGCCGGCGTCTCGGTTAAGCTCCACCCGCAATCCCGTGGCGCGGCCACGCAGAACAGCAGGGACATCCGGTGGGGCTCGACGACGACATCGCGATCCTGAGTGCCGCACCCCTGTTCGGGTTCATGGCCCGGGACGCGCTGCGCCTGCTCTCCTTCGCCGCCGAGCGCCGCAGCCTCGGCGCGGGCGAGCGCCTGTTCGCCCAGGGCGAGCGCGCCGATGGCGGCTTCGTGGTGATGTCGGGCACGCTGACGCTCACCCCCCGGGGCGCCCGCGCCGAGCCGGTCACCATGGGGCGGTCGAGCCTGATCGGGCGTCTCGCCCTGTTCCAGCGCGGCGAGCGCCCCTGCGACGCCGACGCGACGCGTGACGCCGAAGTGATCCGCATCACCCCCACGCTGATGCGCCGCGTGCTGGAGGAATTTCCCGACGCGGCCCGGGCCATCCACGCCGATCTGAGCCAGGATCTCGCGGCCTTCACGACCGATCTGGTCGGGCTCGGCGACCGGTTCGACCCCATCACGCCCTGACCCTCTTTCTATCCCGGTCATCCATCCGGCCGAAGGGTTCGCGGCCGGGCGGCAGCATCGCGGATGCCCCGTTCGCGGAAGCCCGCTGCGTCTCTCCCGCAAGGCGGACCAATCGTCCGATCCAAGAGCGGGGCCGCCGAGGCGCGCGTGCTCCGGCACACCGGCAGACACCAAAAATTCGCTGCGCCCGGAACCGAAAGCGGTCGTCAGGCTATATATCCGGTCAAAGGAGGATCGTTATCAAATCCAGGTCCGACAAAAGGCTTGATGGCCTGTGTCGAGTATCTTAAAATTCTGTTGTTTCATTGGTGATCATCAATCAAGTTGAGGATTCGCTGTCATGAACGTCGTAAAAGCAGCCGTAATGGGTCTTGTCGCCAGTGGTTCGCTCTGGCTCGTGGTGCCCGCACAGGCGCAAGAGAGCCTTCAATCTTCTCTCTTTGCGCGCGATGCCTCTCATTCCTCCAATGTCCGGGCGATTCAGGCGCGCAGAGACCAGCATGCGGCCAACGTTGCTGCGATCAACGGTGATTTTGGCGCCGCCCGGGCATACGCGCATGCGGCCGATGTCCGCCAAGTCCAATCCGACCGCGATGCCCAGCTGGCGCATCGCGCCGATCGCGCCGCCCGCATCGAGCGCGCTTTCGGAGACTGAGAAGGCGGGCGGTGCCGGATCGCCGGTCTGACAGAGGCCCCCGATCCGCACGCCCCGGACCTGCCTCTGCCGGCAACCGCGATCGCGGTTGCCGGACCGGAACGACGCCGCGGATCGTCCGATCCCGTGGTTCGGACCGCGCCGGGATTTTTCGCGTGGGCGTACGCCAATCGACCGGGCGGCGATCGTCGGGCCGACCCGCTCGAACAACCCGGCGTGCGAAACCCGCATCGCTCTCACGCCGCAATCGCCCAAGAAGCACCTGAGACCTCAAGAAGCACCTGAGACCCCGAGAAGCTTCCGAAACCCCGAGAAGCTCCTGTGATCCGGAGGGCAGGCCGACATTTCGCGGGTCGGAAACCATTTGTCATCGAATCCGGTCCAGGCTCGCGCGGCGTAGATTCGGCGCGCGTGAGTCCCCGGCCTCGGCCCAGGACGGCGCGCCCTGACCCGGTGCTCGGTCGGAGCCCGGGTCCGCGCCGGGCGAAGGGAACAGGCGATGGCGGAGCGCCAGGACGAACGACCGATGGGGCGGGGAACGCGGGCGGCGGGCATCGCCTTCTTCACCACGGCGGTGCTCGGCGCGGGCTACCTGATCTACGAGCAGTCCACCCGCCTGCTGGTCTGCTACGAGACCAACGCCACCCTGTCGGACGACGCCTACGTCGACATCATGATCCGCGACATCGTCAAGAACGGCGATCACGGCGGCCGGTCCTATGCCAGCAAGCTCGCCTATCTGGAGGACAAGACCGCGTGCTGCACCATCGAGCGGGTGCCCAGCGCCCTGATCGAGGGGCGGCCGGTCAAGCGCGAGGTCTCGGTCTCGGCCCGGTACTTCAACACCACCATGCAGGACTACTTCTTCATCGAGCGCCGCTACGACGCCTGCGGCCATGCCAGCGCCAAGCCCATGACGGCGGGATGACGGCGGCGGGATGACGACGGCGGGATGACGACGGCGGGATGACGACGGGGGTATGAGGCCACGCCGGATTTCGCCGGCGACACGCCGTTCTTGGACGGCGACACGCCGTTCTTGAACGGCGACAGGAAGGTGACAGGCCGGACGGGCTTTTGTAAGCACGGGACCCGTCCCGAACGCCGCTTCCCGGAAGACCGCCCCATGTCGCACGCCGCGTCCCCCACCGACCTCGCCGCCACCATCGAGACCGCCTGGGAGGAGCGCGCCACCATCGACACCGGCACCAAGGGCGCCGTGCGCGAGGCCGTCGAGGAGGCCCTGAACCTGCTCGATGCCGGCAAGGCCCGGGTCGCCGAGAAGGTCGGCGACGACTGGCAGGTCAACCAGTGGCTCAAGAAGGCGGTGCTGCTGTCCTTCCGCCTCAACGACATGGAGATCATCCACGGCGGCCCCGACGGCGCCACTTGGTGGGACAAGGTGCCCTCGAAGTTCGAGGGCTGGAAGAAGAAGCACTTTCGCGAGGCCGGCTTCCGGGCCGTGCCCGGCTGCGTCGTGCGTCGCGGCTCCTACATCGCCCCCGGCGCGGTGCTGATGCCGAGCTTCATCAACCTCGGCGCCCATGTGGGCGAGGGCACCATGGTCGACACCTGGGTCACCATCGGGTCCTGCGCGCAGGTCGGCAAGAACTGCCACATCTCCGGCGGCGCCGGCATCGCGGGCGTGCTCGAGCCGCTCCAGGCCAATCCGGTCATCATCGAGGACAATTGCTTCATCGGCGCCCGCGCCGAGGTGGCCGAGGGCGTGATCGTCGGCGAGGGCAGTGTCCTCTCCATGGGCGTCTATATCGGCGCCTCGACCAAGATCATCGACCGCACCACCGGCGAGGTCATGTACGGCCGGGTGCCGCCCTATTCGGTGGTGGTCTCCGGCACCACGCCCGGCAAGGACCTGCCGGACGGCAGCCCCGGGCCCGGCCTGTACTGCGCCGTCATCGTCAAGCGCGTCGACGCCGGCACCCGCTCGAAGACCGCCATCAACGAGCTGCTGCGCACCTGATCCGGCGCGGTGCGCGGTCCGGGGCGTCACCCGGTCGCGTGCCGGCGCGGTCGGCGAGGCCCCATCTGGGGCCGGTGATATCGTCCCGCATGCGAGGAAGAGGCGTACGATGATCGACCCGGCCCATTCCGCCCGCAGCTTCGCGCTGAACTTCGCCGGGCGCCGCGTGCCGACGCCCTACGACGTGGTCGGCAACGGTCCCGACGCCCTGTTGCTGCCGGCCCTGTCGTCGATCTCGGCCCGGGTCGAGATGCGGGCGCTGGCCAAGGACCTCGGGCACAGCCACCGCTGCCTCGTGCCGGACTGGCCGGGCTTCGGCGACCATGTCCGCGCCCGGGTGCCGATGAACCCGGACACGATGCACGCCTTCCTCGACGCCCTGCTGGAGGCCGCGCCCGGTCCCTACGCCCTCGGCATCGGCGCCGGTCATGCGGCCGGTTACCTCGTGGCCGCCGCTCGGCGCCATCCGCACCGCTTCGAACGCCTCGTCCTCGTCGCCCCGACCTGGCGCGGGCCGCTGCCCACCGCCATGGGACCGGAGCGCAAGGGCCTGTTCGCCGGCCTGCGCCGGGCGGTGGAGCTGCCGCTGCTGGGCGACGCCCTCTACCGCATCAACATCAGCCGGCCCGTGATCGGCCGGATGATGCGGGCCCATGTCTATGCCGACCCGGCCCACGTCACCCCGGGCATCATCGCCGACAAGCACGTCATCACCCGCCAGAATGGCGGCCGCTTCGGAACCGCCGCCTTCGTCACCGGCGGGCTCGACCCGTTCGAGTCCCGACGGGACTTCCTCGACCTGTTCGAGGCTCCCGGCCTGCCGCCGATCCTGGTGCTGCGGCCGGAGCGGGCGCCGCGCCGCTCCGGCGCCGAGATGGACGCGCTCATCGCCACCGGCCGGGTCGCCCGGGCCTCGGTGCCGGGCGCGCTCAGCCCGCACGAGGAGTATCCGGGCGAGGTCGCGGCCGCGATCCGCGCCGCCTGACGCGACGCGGGGCCGAAACTGCGCGACCGTGACACGACCTTCATCGTATACCAGGGCCTGGATCGGCCTCGTATACCAAGGCCATCGGGGGCTCACATCTGCTGGGTCTGGGCGCCGCTGTCGGGCCGGGCCGGACCGAGATTCGGCACTTCGCCCATGGGCTCGTTCTGGACCACGGTGAACTCGCCCTTGCCGTCGAGCGAGGGACCGCTGGTCCAGCGCCCCGCCGGCGGAGGCGAGCCGTCGCGGGCGGTGGCGAAGAAGTTGTAGTTGAACTTCTCGTGCTCTTTGCTCTGCGGAAAGCTGTTCGGGATCGGCAGGTTGCCTTCGGCGCCGCCGAGTTCCTCGATGACTGCGAGCCACTGCTGTTGGTGCATGGTGTCGCGCGCGATGAGGAAGTGCAGCATGTCCTTCATGCCGGCATCATGCGCGGCATTGAAGAGGCGCACCGCCAGAACCCGGCCTGTCGTCTCGGCAGCGACGTTGCAATACATGTCGGCCGCAAGATTTCCGCTGGCGTAGACATGGCTCATGTCGAAGGGCACGCCGTCGCAATTGGCCGGGTAGGCGGCCATGCCGGTTGACAGCACGTGCCGATGCAGCATGCCCTCAATGGTATGACGGGGGTTGCCGCCGCCCATCACGGCACCGACGACGCCGTCGGCCGCGCCCTCCTCCTGCAGCGTGGTCGGTGCGGTCTCGAGATTCATCGCCACGGCGGTGGCCAGCATCTCGATGTGGCCGATCTCCTCGGTGGCGGTATTCAGCAGCATGTCCCGGTACTTGGTCGTCGGTCCGCGCGCACCCCAGCCCTGGAAGAAGTACTGCATGCAGACGCGGATCTCGCCCTCGATGCCGCCGATCGCCTGCTGGAGCATGCGCGCGAAGATCGGGTCCGGGCTGTCGACCTTCACCGGATATTGAAGGCGCTTATCATAGTATAACATGCGGTAATCTCGCCATGCTCGAACAAAGAGAGCTCGCACGTCATGATGACGGCGATGCGAAGCAGGTTCATACGGAGGCATTGGCCGCCGGATACCCCAAGAACCGGAAAATTCACCAGGTGTTCAGTTTTTTCGCGCGTGCATTTTGTTGCACAACGCGATGGATTTAGCCTGAGGGACAGGAGAAATTCGTCGAACCGACCTGGAATGCCACGGTTGTCCGAGAGGGCAGAATCGTGTCGGCGCTGGAGCCGGGGAGGACATCGTGAGCGAATGGCGTGCGCGCCCCGGCGCATTGGGGCGGACCTGCCTGCATCTGTGCGTCGACATGCAACGCATGTTCCTGGAGACAACGGACTGGCACACCCCCTGGATGGTCCGGGTGCTGCCGCGGGTGGAGCGCCTCGTGAAGGCGCATCCGGATCGGACCATCCTCACCCGCTTCATCCCGGCGCGGCACCCCGGCGAAGGGCGAGGAACCTGGGCCGGGTACTCGCAGCGCTGGGCCTCGATGACCCGGGACCATCTCGCACCGGGGCTGATCGACCTCGTGCCGGAACTCGCGCGCCTCGTCCCGCCGGCCGAAATCCTCGACAAGACGGTCTATTCGCCCTGGCTCGGCACCGATCTCGATGCGCGCCTCCAGGCCCGGGGCATCGACACCCTGGTGATGACCGGCGGTGAAACCGAGGTCTGCGTGCTGGCCAGCGTGCTCGGCGCCGTCGACCTCGGCTACCGGGTCCTCATCGTCACCGACGCCCTGTGCAGCTCCTGCGACGAGGCGCACGATGCCCTGATGACGATGTATCACCGCCGCTACGGCCAGCAGGTTCATCCCGTGACCACCGAGGAGGTGCTTCTCGCCTGGACCTGACGCTCAGCCGCGCGCCAGCAGGCGCCCCCCGGCGAGGCTGTTGGCGCCGATGACGAGGCCGACGACCACGAGATGCAGGGCGAGGTCCGTCGCCGTGGCGTCATGGGGATGGAACGGCACCAGCAATGCCGCCGCCGCCGCCGCCGCCGAGAGCCCGGCCAGCGCCGCCGTGAGATTGGGGCGTAAGGGGCAGGCCCGTCGCAGCATCAGCACGAGCCCGAGGGAGAGCGGGAGCGAGACGGTGAGCAGGAAGACGAGGCATCCGCTGGCTTCGGGCAGGTCCGGAGCACCCGTGCCAGGGGCCACCCAAGCGCGCAGGCAGCCCAGTCCGCTCGCGCCGATCCAGAGGGCCGCCGGTGCCAGCGGCAGCGTCGCCCAGGCCCATGACCGCCCCGGCACGCTGGTCTGGAAGGCGGCGAGCGCGGCCGCGACGGCAGTCAGCACGGCGCCGAGTGCAGCATAGCGCAGATCCGGAACCGCCATGCGCGTGCGAAGGGCGTCGAGATCCGCGAACGGCATCAGCGCCAGACCGAGGGCGAGGGCCGCCGCACACCAAGTGAACGCTCGGAATGCGGGTGCGGGCAGGGGCCGGACTGGGGTCAGGCCTCGCGCGAGGCTGTCCACCAGGACGTCGTGCGGGATGGTGTGGGCGCGCTCAGACATCGTGTGTTCCTCGCTCCCGAGCGGCGGGATCCGGTTTCGGTCGGCCCAGATCGGCGGAGTCGGGTCCGAGGGCCAGGCGCAGGGCCTTCAGGGCCCGGTGCAGGTTGACCTTGAGGGCGCCCTTGCTGCGCCCCGTCAGCTGCGCCGTCTCGTCGAGGCTTCGCTCCTTCAGGGCGAGGTGCTCCACCGCCTGCCGCTGCCCTTCCGGGAGTCCCGCAACCGCCCGGGCCAGGATGCGCGCGCGGTCCCGCGCCTCCAGGCCCTGGCCGGGGGCAGGCCCGCTGTCGGCCTCGGCCTCGTAGGCGACCGGATCATGGATCTCGCGGGACCGCCGACCGGCACGACGCATCCCGTCGATGGCGCGGCGCTGTGTGATGGCGCGCAGCCAGGGCAGGAAGGGCCGGGCCGGATCATAGGTCGCCCGAGCCCGATGGATCGTCAGCAGCACATCCTGCACCACGTCGTCCACCGCCTCCGGTCGGACCCCCTGCGCCCGCGCCATGCCGGCGATCACCGGCAGACAGTCGTGCAGCAGGCGGCGATAGGCCTCGGCATCGCCGGCCTGCACCGCCGCCATGGCGGACGAGAGCGTCCGATCCTGAGTCATGCGCTCTGGGATTCTATGATCCTCCGCCGGGCGCCGCCGGGCTTCGGTCCAGCCAAACCTCTCCTCGGCCCGCGATGCGGAGCCATCGGGCCGATCGGGTCCGGCCAGGACTGCAAATGCCACAGAATGAAATCCGGCCATCGGGTGAACTCCGCGATCCGGGATGTCGCGCCTCTCATGTCAGGCTTCTTCGCGCCGGGAGCCGGCGCGGTTACCGCCCGCAGGGGCGAGCCCCGGGTCATGGCCGAGATTCACTGGGCAAGACGAAAGCGGTCGACGTCGCGCAGGAGTTCGAGGAAGGCACGGGCTCCATGATCGAGGGCGCGAGCGCCAGCCTCCGCCGTACCGAGGCGGGCATCGCCGATGGCACCGGCCGGGTTGAGGTCCTGTGCCTTCCAGGCAAAGGCCGCGGGGCGACCGGCGCGCAGATGCGTGAAGGTTTCCGCCATCGCCACGGTGCGCGGGGTAAAATCGGCGATGTGGTCTCGCCGGACCAGGTCGGGCCGTAGCGCCAGCATCAGGGCGGTCTCAATGCCGCCGCCATGGATGCCGTGGCGGATCTCCGCCTCGGGAAACAGTCCGTCGGGATAGCCGAAGCGGCTCCAGGCCGTGGTCACCGCCACCATGCCGTGCCGCCCGCGCAACGTCCCGGCCACCAGATCGATCAGGCCGCTGTTGCCCCCGTGAGAGGTGACCAGAACGAGTTTTTCGCAGCCGGCACGCCGCACCCCATCGCCGATGCTTGTCCAGGCCTCCAGGGCGGTGCCGGTGTCCAGGGTCAGGGTTCCGGCAAAGCCATCGTGCTCGTCGGACTTGCCGATGGCCTGAACCGGCAGCAGCAGTACGTCGAGCTCGTCCGCCGGGAGGGCGGCGAGATGGGCCAGATAGCCCTCGGCAATGATGGTGTCGGTGGCGAGCGGCAGGTGCGGCCCGTGCTGCTCGATCGCCGCGACGGGCAACACCGCGATGGCCTGCCCCATGTCACGGTTCCGGATCTCGTTCGTCGTCAACTCGGCCCAGTGGCGTATCGGCATCCTGGCATTCCCCCGGCGAGGCGATCACCCCGCCACGTAACCCTTGGGTGCCACGGATCTCACCTCCGATCCACGGGGCCTCATCCACCGGGCCGCCGCCGCTGGGATCGGCCGAATGCCAAGGGATGGCGCACGCGAGCGCTCCGCGCGGATCCCATTCCCAACGATTCTCGAAGCCTCTCCCGAAGCCCACGCAAGACCCTTCTCCAATGATGGAACAGGCTTCCGCTGCTGCGTCGCAAACAGAATTAATGCGCCGCAAGAGAAGGATGGAGGCTGCGCCAGTGTCCGCCAGCATCTCAAATTTTTTGGATGCTTAACCCAAAAATTTTGCAGGCGAGCCCGAGGGTTACGCGAGGTATAGATCCTTGAATTCAAAATAACTGCCGATAAAACCGAACACCATAAACCAGAGTTGAGCCGAGGAAGACGCCTATGACCGCGCGTAGTGCTGCGCCTGCTCCCCAGGGAGCGACGTCGATCACGCCCGCTGAGGCTCACGCCGCTCGGGTGGGGTCATCGACCAAGGTGGATGCGCCGCCACTGGGCCGCTGGGGACAGCTGTTCCTCGGCGTGCTGTGCATGTCGATGATCGCCAACCTGCAATACGGCTGGACGCTGTTCGTCGATCCGATCCAGCAAAAGTTCGGCTGGGAGCGCACCGCGATCCAGTGGGCTTTCACGATCTTCGTGGTGATGGAAACCTGGCTGGTTCCGATCGAAGGCTGGTTCGTGGACAAGTACGGCCCGCGCCTCGTCACCATCTTCGGCGGCGCCCTCTGCGCGCTCGGCTGGGTGATGAACTCCTACGCCGACACGTTGACCATGCTGTACGCGGCCGCCGCCATCAGCGGCATCGGAGCGGGCGCAGTCTACGGCACTTGCGTCGGCAATGCCCTGAAATGGTTTCCTGATCGGCGCGGCTTCGCTGCCGGCCTCACCGCTGCCGGTTTCGGCGCGGGCTCGGCCCTCACGGTGATCCCGATCGCCAACATGATCCGCGATTCCGGCTACCAGCACACCTTCTTCGTGTTCGGCCTCGGCCAGGGCCTCATCGTCATGCTGGCGGCTTTGCTTCTTGTCTCGCCGAGCACCGCCTTCAAGGACCGGATGCTCGCCGGCCGCACCGCGACCGTGAACACCGTCACCCGGCGGCAGTACTCCACCGCCGAGATGGTGCGGACGCCGGTCTTCTGGCTCCTGTACCTCATGTTCGTCATGATGGCGGCCGGCGGCCTGATGGCGGCGGCGTCCCTGGCGCCCATCGCCAAGGACTTCAAGGTTGCGGGCGTCAACGTCTCGCTCATCGGCATCACCCTCCCGGCCCTGACCTTCGCGCTGACCATCGATCGGGTGCTCAACGGTGTGACGCGGCCGTTCTTCGGCTGGGTCTCCGACAAGATCGGCCGCGAGAACACCATGGTGATCGCCTTCATGATCGAGGGCGCCGGCATCCTGGCACTGGGCATGTTCGCGCACATCCCGATGGCCTTCGTGCTGCTCACCGGCCTCGTGTTCTTCGCCTGGGGCGAGATCTACTCCCTGTTCCCCGCCACCTGCAGCGACACCTACGGCGACAAGAACGCGGCCGCCAATGCGGGCCTCCTCTACACCGCCAAGGGCACCGCCGCGCTGCTCCTTCCGATCCTTCTCATGATCCAGGCCAAGACCGGTTCGTGGCAGAATGTGTTCTACGCCGCCTCCGGCATGGCTTTCCTGGCCGGCTTCCTCGCACTCTTCGTGCTGAAGCCGATGCGCGCCCGGTTCATTGCCCGGAGCTGATGCAGATGGCCCGGTGGCTCCGCTACATCCACGACGGCGAGAGCGGCTTCGGCCGCCTCGACGGGGAAACGATCGCCGTCCACGAGGGCGATCTCTTCGCTGACCCGGCGCCCACCGGTGCGACGCTGCAGCTCGCCGAGGTCACTCTCGATCTGCCGTGCCGGCCCTCGAAATACATCGCCCTGTGGAACAACTTCCACGCTTCGGCCGAGAAGCAGGGCCTCACCCGGCCCGAGGTGCCGCTCTACTTCGTGAAGCCGGCGAGCTGTTATCTGGCCAGCGGGCAGACCGTCACGGCGCCGGACGGGGGCGGTCGGTTGCTCTTCGAGGGCGAGCTTGGAATCGTGATCGGCCGGCGCGGCCGCGACCTCACGCCGGAGGCGGCGGCGGCTCACATTTTCGGCTACACCTGCGTGAACGACGTGACCGCTCTTGAAGCCCTGAAGGCCGATCCGAGCTTCACCCACTGGACCCGGTCCAAAGGCTACGACGGCTTCGGACCATTCGGCCCGGTGATCGCCACCGACATCGATCCCGAGGCCCTCAAGGTCGCAGTGCGGGTCAATGGGCGCGAGCGGCAGCGCTATCCGCTGGCCGACATGATGCGCCGACCCGCCGAGCTGGTGGCCGAACTCTCCCGGGGCATGACCCTGGAGCCCGGCGACCTCATCGCCTGTGGGACCTCGGTGGGCGCCGGACCGATCCCGAAGGGCGCTACCGTCGAGGTTGAGATCGACGGCATCGGCATACTGTCGAACGGGTTTTCGTGAGACACCCGACTCCAATGAACCGGACGCGAACCGAACAGGCTTCAAGGATACCCACATGAGCATCGCGATCGTCGGCGCCGGCGCCATCGGAGGATTTCTCGGTGTGCGCCTCGCCCATGCGGGCGAGGACGTCACCTTCATCGCCCGAGGCGCCAACCTCGACGCCATCCAGCAGAACGGGATGCGGCTGATCGAGGAAAACGGCTCCGAGATTCACGTGACGAACCTCAAGGCCACGAAGTCGATGGCCGAGGCGGGAAAGCACGACATCGTGCTCCTCACCGTCAAGGCGCATCAGGTCGGGCCGATCGCGGCCGACCTCCATCACCTCATCGGTCCCGACACGATGGTGGTGACGATGCAGAACGGCATCCCATGGTGGTACTTTTCACAAGGCCACGGCGGGGATCTGACCGGCACCCACCTGGAGACCGCCGATCCGGGCGGCCTCATCGCGAAGCATCTCGATCCCAGGCACGTCATCGGCTCCGTCGTCTACCCGGCCGCCGTGCTGACCGAGCCCGGCGTGGTGCAGGTGGTCGAAGGCCATCGCTTCGGTCTCGGCGAACTCGACGGCTCGATGTCGCCGCGTGTGCAATCGCTGGCCCAGACCCTGATCAAGGCGGGCTTCCGTGCGCCGGTGACCAGCGATATCCGGGCGGAGATCTGGCTCAAGCTCTGGGGCAACCTCAGCTTCAATCCGATCTCGGCGCTCAGTCACGCCACCCTGGTCGACATCTGCCGGTTCCCCGAGACTCGGGCACTCGCCGCCGACATGATGCGCGAGGCGGAGACGATCGCGAATCGCCTCGGCATCACCTTCAAGCTCGGCATCGAACGGCGCATCGCCGGCGCCGAGAAGGTTGGCGCCCACAAGACCTCGATGCTGCAGGACGTGGAGGCGGGACGCCCGATCGAACTCGAGGCCCTGGTCGGCTCAATCATCGAACTCGGGCGCCTTACCGACACCCCGACCCCGCATATCGGCACCGTCTACGCCCTGATGCGCCTCCTCTCCCAGAGCCTAGAGCGGGCGCAGGGGCGCCTCTCCATCATGCCGGCCTGACCCCCAGACATTCGAGGACGCTTCGCCATGGCCGAGACTTCCCACGCACATCCCGCCGCCACCACCCTGCACGCCCTGATCCAGGCCGGCGCCGCGGACGCGACCGCCCTGTCCAGCCCTGGCGGCGTGCCCCTGACCTTCGGCCAGCTCCGCAGCCTCACGGACCGGACCATCGCGGCCCTGAATGCACAGGGCCTCGGCCGGAACGACCGGGTCGGCATCGTCCTCGACAACGGACCTGAAATGGCGGCCGCCTTCATCGCCATCGGGGCCGGGACCACGGCCGCTCCCCTCAACCCGAGCTACAAGGCCGACGAGTTCACGTTCTACCTTTCCGATCTCAACGCGAAGCTCCTCGTGGTTGCGGACGGCTCCGACAGCCCGGCCATCGCGGTCGCTGCCCGTCTCGGCGTGCCAGTGGTGCGCCTTCGCCCGACCCCTGAGGAAGGGGCCGGCAGCTTCACCCTGTCGTTCGAGGGGGCCGGGGCTTCGCCGGCCGCGCAGGGTGGTCCGGCTCACCCGGACGATATCGGCCTCGTGCTGCACACCTCCGGCACCACATCGCGCCCGAAGATCGTGCCGCTGAAGCAGTCGAATGTCTGTGCTTCGGCCCGCAACATCCGCACCACCCTGGCCTTCACGGCCGCGGATCGCGGCCTCAACATCATGCCGCTGTTCCACATCCACGGGCTGATCGCCGGCATCTTGGCCCCGCTCTCGGCCGGCGGTCAGGTGTCGTGCACGCCGGGCTTCAACGCCCTCAAGTTCTTCGGGTGGATGAGCGAGGTTCGCCCGACCTGGTACACCGCCGTGCCGACCATGCATCAGGCGATCCTTAGCCGGGCCGCACGCAACCGGGAGGCCATCGAGGCCAACCCCTTGCGCTTCATCCGGTCCTCCTCATCCTCCATGCCGCCCCAGGTGATGAAGGAAATCGAGGAGGTGTTCGGCGCTCCCCTGATCGAGGCCTACGGCATGACCGAGGCCTCCCACCAGATGGCCTCCAATCCGCTGCCGCCGCGTCCGCATTACGCCGGCTCGGTCGGCCTCGCGGCCGGCCCCGAGATCGCGATCGTGGACGAGGACGGCGAGCCGATGCCCGCGGGCGAGACCGGTGAGATCGTCATCCGCGGCGACAACGTGATGTCCGGCTACGAGAACAACGACAAGGCCAATGCCGAGGCCTTCACCAAGCAGGGCTGGTTCCGCACCGGCGACCAGGGATCGCTGACGCCCGAGGGCTACCTGTCCATCACCGGGCGCCTCAAGGAAATCATCAACCGGGGCGGCGAGAAAATCTCCCCGCGCGAAGTCGACGAGATCCTGATGGACCATCCGGCAGTATCGCAATGCGTCACCTTCGCGATGCCACATGACAAACTGGGCGAAGACGTTTGCGCCGCCATCGTGCTCCGCGAGGGCCAGCACCTCGCCGAGAAGGAACTGCGCGGCTTCGCCTCGGAACGCCTCGCCGCCTTCAAGGTGCCGGCCAAGATCCTGATCCTGGACGAAATCCCGAAGGGTGCTACCGGCAAGCTCCAACGCATCGGCTTGGCCCAGAAACTTGGACTGGTCTGAGTCCGAGGACCACAAAGCACACGACCCGGGCTTGCCTGGGTCGTGTCGTTTAAGATAGCCGAGTGTGAGCGCCCGTCAGGCGGACAGGACCGTGCCGACGCGGCCCTCGATTGCGTCCCACACAGAAACCGCCAAGTCCGGCCCGCCGAGGCGCTTGATCGCCCGGATGCCTGTCGGCGAGGTCACATTGATTTCGGTCAGGTTTCCGTCGATGACGTCGATCCCGACCAGGATCAGGCCTCGGCGCTTCAGTTCCGGACCAATGGTAGCGCAGATCGCACGCTCGCGCTCGGTCAGGTCGGAGGCCGCCGCCGCCCCACCCCGCACCATGTTCGAGCGGATATCGTTGAGGGCGGGCACCCGGTTGATGGCACCCATCGGCTCGCCATCGACCAGGATGATGCGCTTGTCGCCCTCGGTGATGCGTGGCAGGAATCGCTGCACCACCCACTGCTCGCGGAAGGTGACCGAGAACAGGTCGAACATCGAGCCAAAATTCGCGTCCTCGGGCAGGACCCGGAACACCGCCGCGCCGCCATGCCCGTGCAGGGGCTTCATCACGATGGCGCCGTGTTCGGCCCGGAACGCCTCGATCTCCGCCTTATCGCGGGTGATCAGGGTGGGCGGCATCAACTCGGGGAAGTCGAGGACGAACAGCTTCTCAGGGGCGTTGCGGACCTCGGCCGGGTTGTTCACCACCAGGGTGCGTGGATGGATGCGCTCCAGCATGTGTGTGGCGGTGATGTAGGCCATGTCGAAGGGCGGATCCTGGCGCATCAGAACCACGTCGACACTCGACAGGTCGATGCGTTCGGGGGCGCCTAGGTTCGCGTGTGCGCCCTCCACGTCCTGTACCGTTAGGGCCTCGACACGCGCCGTCACGGCATTGCCCTGCATCGACAGGCGGTCCGGCGTGTAGTGCAGGAGCCGGTGCCCGCGCGCTTGGGCTTCGAGCAGGAGCGCGAACGTGGTGTCCCCGGCGATCCGGATCGACTGGATCGGATCCATCTGCACCGCGACGGTCAGGGTCATGCTGTCAAACCTCTGTCTGGGAACGGACACCGTCGATGCCCGTCCCGACCGTGATGCGGCGTGCCGGACGGCACCTTACTTCTGGGATTTTCCACCGCTACGGCGGTCATAGTCGCCGATGGCGGCTTTGCACTCGGGGGACAGCCGGGAGCGGTTGCGATCCATGCAGCGCTCCGCGTCCTGGCTGTTGGGATCGACGCCGGCGCAGAGGCGGAAGTAGTCGTTGGCACATCCGAGCTGAAGCCCCTGGTCCTCGCGCTGGGCCTGGGCCGGGCTGACAGCCATCATCAGGAGCGCGAAAGGCGCCAGGCTCAGGGCCGCTTTGAGGCCCCGGTTCGGGCTTGAGAGTCGGGAGATAACCACGCGCATCCGGCGGTGTCCTTCAATCGGAAATGAAATGGCGTTGGGGTGATGGGCGTTCGCGAAAAGTACGACCGTTCGATCGGAAGCGAAACGGCATATCGGGCGCGACCCGCCCTTAGCAAGCGCCTCGACCGCCGCGTGTTCCGTGCGTTCGCTCCCGGATCGATCAGGGCTACTAAAGATCCGCGCATGGTCCGCCGAACAAAAAAAGCCCCGCTCGCCGGGCGAGCAGGGCCGAGTACAAGGGAGGAAATGCCCGCCATGGGCAGTCCCGGGGGTGCAAGTCGCGGGCCATACGGACGAAGTGGCTCCGTTGCCTGGAAGCCACGCTGGTCCGCTCCCCTCATGGCCAGTCGGGGAAGACGGTGTTGGCGGCAGCATCGCAAGGTTCCGTTAACCACCCCATGCTGATCTCTGCCGGCACCGCCGCGATGCCGGAACGGCCCGGATGCGGTGAGGGCAGGCCTGATGACGGCTCGCTTCAGAGATCGAATGGAATCGGAACCAAGCCGATGAACTCTCCCCGGATGAACGCGCCTCGGATGAACGTCAAACGGTCGCCCGAGACGGGCGGCACCGAGCGCCATCCCGAGCGCCAGACAGCCCAGGTGGTGCCCTTCGCGGGACCTGCCCGCCGCTTCCGGCGTGCGGACGCGGATACTCCGCGCGGTGCCATCCTGCTCTTCACCGGCATCCGCTACGAGCGCATGCCCGAGCCGGACGCGCCCGCCCCGCGCCTGCGTCGTCGTTCCTGACCACGAACTGCTCCGTTCCCGGAGGATGCCTTTGTTCCGAACCGGATGCTTCCTCGCGCGACGGCCGCGCTCCCGGCATCTGACGCCCCTCGCGATCCTGGTGCTTCTGACCGGTTGCGCGCAGCAGGGCGATTTCGGACGTCCCAAGGCCGGCGCCTGGAACAGTCTGGTCGAGACCACCGGAACTCTAGCCGCGCAGGAACGCGAGGAGCCGGCCTCAACCTTTCCGTTCACCGACGAGGAGCGCACCCTGCGCGACCGTGCCTGGCGCTTCCTGATGCCTGCGGCTGGGCACGAGGCCTTCACGGACGCCCTCGCCAACCTGACCCGCACCCGTGTGCTGCCCCCGTCCTGGCGCACCGATGATCCCGCGGCCTACCACGATATCCTGATGGCGGAGGCCTTCCGCTCACCGGTCTCGCGCTACCGGCGGCTGTCGGAGGATATCGGCGCCGATGCGCGGCTGATTCCGCAATTCGTCGCCCTGGCCGTTCGGGTGAAGGAGGCCGATGCCTTGCGCCTTCGCAGCCTGCCCTTCGCCAAGAGCCTTGACGACGGCGATGTGCGCCAGGCCGCCATGCGAGTGGCCGAGAACCGCTGCCTGATCGCCTGGGTTCGACTTGAGACCCGACGGCGCGCCGGGCGCTACCGCTACGCTCTGGAGCATTTGGTGATCGAGGCGCCGGGTCCGGAGCTCACGGCCGTGGCACAGGCCCTGGCGGCCCTCAACGGCCGAAATCCCCTGCTCGACCCCCTGGTGCCCCCGGAGGCCGAGGCGCGATGCGGGCTCCTGCCCGAGGTGACGGTCGAGGTAGCGGCGGCAAAGCCGATCGTCGCCAAGTACTGAGCAGGTCCTGGGGCTACCTTAGCCGCCGGTCTTCTCATCGGCTGGGCTGTCGACCGTGCAGGAGACCGCCTGCACGGCCGCATCCGCGGTCGCGCGCTGACTTGGAAGCGCCGCGATGATCCGCACCACCACGAAGCCCTTGGCGTCGGCGGCGACGATGCGGACATCGTGGCTCACCTCGTCCTCGTCGGCATTGGCGAGCGCCTCGTCGTACTGGGCCCGCGTGAGGACAACCAGATCGAGGGCACCGCGCACGGCCGCCTGATCGGTGACCGCATAGAAGGCACCACGCGGCCCATGCACCGCCAGGGACAGCATCAGGGGACCGGTGCGGGCAGAGACCCGCATCGGTCCCTCGGTCAAATCGAAGGCGCACAGGCCGACCGCGACCGCAGGATCGGGGATCGGCAGCCATGCCTCAACGGGGGGCGGCGCGTCACCGGTCGCCACCGTGTTCACCGGCATCGGATGGTCGAGGCTCTCTCCCGATCGTGCCCGGGAGAGGGCATCTCCCTCCGCCAGCCTCGGGATCAGCAGCACCGTGGCCACATGCACGAGGCCGGCGATCACCAGCCCCGACAGGGTGGCGACCAGAAAGCGTCCGCGCGGCGTCATGGGGCACATCCGGTTCGGGTGACGGCCGGTACCGCCGAGCGGTCCAGGTTGCCGGCACTGGCCGCCACGGGGGTGTCGTAGAGACGGAGCGCCAAGCGCACAGGACCCTTCGCGCGGGGCATCGGCAGCCAGTTGCCGGGCTGCACCTCGGGCGAAAGCGTGATGGCAAAATGCCCGTCGGTCTCGCGAAGGATCTCCGTGGAGGTGAAGCCTTCGCGCATCGGTGCTGCCTCCGAATCACGCGGCCCGCGCCCGGCGACCGTCACCGTCCAAGCGCGAGCGGGCGGCGTCACGCCCGCCACTTGGTAGGTGCACGCGGCGTCGAGGGTCTGCCCGGATTCGTCCTGCTCCGCGGTCAGCAGCATACCCTCGCCGATCGCCAGGGGGATCTCGCCCCGCCGGGCGTTGACCGCGCGGGCGTAGGGGTCCGCGCCCACAGAGCCAATCTTCGGCCAGGCCGTCCAGGCTCCGACCGGGACGCCCCCGAACGGATAGCCGCCCCGCGTGGCGTAATCGGCGGTGGCCAGCCCGATTCCGGCGCCAAGCGCCAGGGCGTAGAGCATCAGCGTCACGGTCGAGGCCCGGCGCACGCCGCGTCGCAGAGGTCCGGCAAGGCGTCCGGAAACTCCGCTCCGCAGCGGGCCAACGGTGCCTGTGCTTGTTGGCTGGGAAGCGGGCGGGCGGGTCTGGTCCGGGCGCAATCGCGCCACCGTCTCGGCCAATGTCATGCGCATCATCGCCAGTTACGGGGTGCCGATGCGGCCGCCAGCGCGGGTTCCCTCCGCCACCGCGCCCGGTACGCTTGCGGGCTGGAGGGCAGAGGTCTTCTCGGGCGCTCGCTCCACTTGGCGGAACAGGCCGTTCATGCTGCCAATAACCTCGAAGGACCGTCGCGAAAGCTTGCCGGCCGCACTCGCCGCGGCGTTGACGGGTGCCGCGCTCGGGCCGGCCTGGGCCACCGCGCGGCCCGGATCCTTCAGGCCCGGCATCGGCTTCAGCTCGATGCCCTGGTGTGCGACTTCCATGACGTCATGCCAGGTCATGGCGGGCAGCGAGCCGCCGGTCATCTTGTTGGTAGAGGTGTGATCGTCGTTGCCGAACCAGACGGCGCCGACATAATTGCCGGTGTAGCCGACGAACCAGGCGTCGCGATAGGCATTCGTGGTGCCGGACTTGCCCGCCACCTTGATGCCCTCCAGCGCGGCGCGCTTGCCGGTGCCTTCCTCCACCACCTTGGTGAGCATGTAGTTCATATCGGCGACCACCTGGGTCGACAGCACCTGCCGCATCGGCTCGTCGGCATGGCGATAGATCACCTCGCCGGACGAGTTCTTCACCTCCATCGCCGCGTAGGGCTTGGCCTTGCGACCGCCATTGGCGAACACCGCGTAGCCGGCGGCCTGATCGATGACGTTCACCTCGGCCGAACCGATGGGCAGGGAGACGGAATCGGTCAGCTGCGTGGTGATGCCCATAGCGTGGGCGGTCTCGATGATCTTCTTGCGCCCGGCGGCAGCCGCCCGGGCCTCGTGCGAGATGCCCATCGCCTTGCCGAGCGCGATCGAGACCTGAATCGGGATGGTGTTGATGGATTTGGCCACCGCCACGGTCAGAGTCGTGGCGCCCGAGAACGAGCGTCCGTAGTTCTGCGGGCACCAGTTGCCAATGCAGACAGGCCGATCGACGACGCGGGTATCCGGCCGATACAGGCCCGCGGCGAGGCCGGCCGCGTAGACATAGGGCTTGAACGACGAGCCAGGCTGGCGCAGCGCATCGGTGGCGCGGTTGAACTGGCTCTCGCCGTAATCGGCGCCGCCGACCATCGCCCGCAGCGCGCCATCGGGGTCGAGGATCACCATCGCGGCCTCGTCGACCTCGTACTGATCGCCGAGCCGGCGCAGGGTGTTCTGCACCACCTCGTCGGCCCGCCGCTGGATGGTGAGATCGAGCGGCGTCTTGACGGTGAGTACCCGGTCGCTGCGGAAGCGGCCAGCGTCGGCCATTTGCTTGATCTCGCCGAAGGCCCAGTCGAGATAATAGTCCGCCGTGATGTCGCGGGTGCGCGTTACGGGCGTCGCAGGGTTGCGCAAGGCCGTCTGGATCTGGCCCTCGGTGAGGAAGCCGGCCTCGACCATGTTGTGCAGCACATCGACGGCACGGGCGCGGGCCGCCGGTAGGTTCACATGGGGGGCGTACTTGGTCGGCGCCTTGAATAGGCCGGCCAGCATCGCGGCTTCGGCCAGGGAGATGTCCTTGAGCGGCTTGCCGAAATAATAATCCGCCGCCGCCACGGCGCCGAAGGTGCCGCCGCCCATATAGGCGCGGTCGAGATAGAGCTTCAGGATCTCGTTCTTGGAGAGATGGCTCTCCAGCCAGAGCGCCAGGAAGGCCTCGTTGATCTTGCGCTCAAGCGAGCGCTCGTTCGTGAGGAACAGGTTCTTGGCGAGTTGCTGGGTGATCGACGAGCCGCCCTGGGTGTTGCCCCCGCCGCGCGAGTTCGACACCAGCGCGCGGGCGGTGCCGATGGGGTCGATACCCCAATGCTCGTAGAAACGCCGGTCTTCCGTCGAGACCAGGGCCTTGATCATGATGTCGGGAAAGTCGTCGAGCTTGAGCGAATCATCGTGCTTGATCCCGCGCCGCCCGACTTCGGTGCCGTAGCGGTCGAGGAAGGTCACCGCGAGATCCTGGGCCTTGAGCCAGTTGTCATTGGTCAGGTTGAAGGCGGGCTGCGCCAGCGCCAGCATCAGCACGGCCCCGCCGGTGCCGAGGGTTACCGCCTCGCTGGTCAGGTCTAGGGTGACGCGCTTCCAGCCCCGCACCGCGAACACGTTCATGCGTTCTTGGAAGCGCTCGTAGGTCTCGCCTGCCGAGCGGCCGCCATCGTACAGGCTCGCGTTCACCCAGGCATCAAAGGCCAGGGCGGCGTGCTTGATCCGCGTCGTCAGCGAGGTCGCTTTGGGCAGGCGCACCTGAGTTCCAGTCCTTCCGCACCCGGCGCCGGCACGAGGCCGGGTCACGCGATCCTAACAACACCTGCGCCCGGCCGCGAGGCTTCGTTGCTGACAACGCCTCGGCAAGGCGCAGAGTCCCGGCGTCGTGGATGATAACCTGGTCTTAACCTTGACGACGGATTGGGGCGGGTCGGTGGCATCGGGAGGCTTGACTCCGCGCTGCGACGTCGTGCCTTGCTCCGGCAACGCTTGCCCGCAGGTCGGCGTTGCGGCACAGGAACGGATCACCCGGATTTTCGCCGCTCCCAGCCCAAGGTGTTCCCCATGCGGGACCGCTCGGCCGCGCGTTCCCAGACGCCGCAGGCCTTCCCCGAATCCCCTTCCGCCTCGGTCGACGAGCCGTTCTGGCGCACCAAGAGCCTGGAGGCGATGTCCCCGACCGAATGGGAGAGCCTGTGCGACGGCTGCGGCCGCTGCTGCCTCCTCAAGCTCGAAGACGAGGACACGGCTGAGGTCTATCACACGGATGTCGGCTGCACTCTCCTCGACGGCCATGGCTGCCGCTGCCGCGACTATCCGAGGCGCCAGAAGCGGGTGCCCGATTGCGTGCGCCTGACGCCCGAGGCGGTCCGCACGATCCCGTGGCTGCCGCCGACCTGCGCCTATCGCCTCATCCGCGACGGTCAAGACCTCTACGCTTGGCATCCCCTCGTCTCCGGACGCGCCGCCAGCGTGCACGAGGCCGGCATCTCCGTGCGGGGCCGGGTTTCCGGCAACGAGGAGGAGTTCACCGCCGACGAACTGCTCGATCGGATCGTGACCTGGCCCAACCGCACGCCCGACACCGAGGACGAGGCGGATTGATCGAGGGTCAAGCCTCCAACATCGACGGGACTGGGTTCTCGGCGATGATCCGGCGGGCTTCCGCCGCATCGCAATGCATCTGGACGATCAGGGCCTCGGCCCCGTCGAAGCGTACCTCGCCCCGGATGTAGTCGAGAAACTCCACCGCGATCGTCCGGCCGTACAGGTCTCCGGAGAAGTCGAACAGATTGACCTCGAGGAGAGGAGCGCCGTCGTCGAAGGTCGGCCGTCGGCCGTAACTGGCGACTCCGTCCGTCACCCGGCCATCCGGCAAGCGCACCCGTACCGCGTAGATGCCGTGAGCGAGTCCGCAATCCGTCAGCGCCACGTTGGCAGTGGGATAGCCCAGGGTACGCCCGCGCTTGTCGCCGTGGCGGACCTCTCCGGAGACGAACCAGCGATAACCGAGGAGCGCGTTGGCCTGCGCCACCGCGCCCTCGGCCAGGGCCGCCCGGATCGCGCTCGACGAGACCGGTTCCGCGCCTGCGCTCAGGGCCACGGGGGAAATGATACGGCAGGTCAGGCCGGCCTGCGTACAGAGGTCCGCGAGCACGGCCGGCGTGCCCTCCCGGCCCCGGCCGAAATGGAAGTCGTGGCCGATGACGACCCCTGACACTCCGAGGTCACGCACCAGAAGCTCCTCGACGAAGTCTCGGGCGCCGGTGCCCGCCAGGGTGGCGTCGAAGCGGCGTACGATCAGGCCGTCGAGACCGAGATGCGCGAATACGATCTCTTTAGCCAACGCATCGGTGAGACGGAACATGGGCAGGTGCGGCGCAAAATAAGCGCGCGGATGCGGCTCGAAGGTGAGCGCCACCGCTGGGCGACTTGCTGCCTGCGCCGTCTCGCGGACGGCGGCGATCAGAGCGCGATGGCCGAGATGCACCCCGTCGAAATTGCCGATCGCCGCGATGGCGCCAGCGATGGCGGGCGGTACTGGCTCGTCCTCGCGGCAGATTGTGAAGGGTCGCGCACGCGCGGATGCGGCGGGCGGGACGGCGGATTCGTCGCCAGACGACATCGGATCTCGACGGTTGCAGCAGACGGATTGGGCGCTGTGGCGGCGGAACCTGTCGAAATCCGGCCAGGGGGTCAAGCGCGTGGCCTGAGCCCGGAGGTCGCGGCGGCGATCGGCGGGGCCGAGGACCGGCGCCGGGCCTTCGCCTTGCGCCGCCCGATATAGAGCAGCAGTCCCGTCACCAGGAAGAGCGGCATCAACAGGGCCGCGATGAGGAAGATCGGCGGTCCGAGGGGGCCGAAGAAGCGGCCGCTATGCACGTCGAGCATGTTGCCGGCGATCCGGACGCCGAGCGGCCGTTCCCCACCGACCTCGCGCACCAGGATGCGCCCGGTGGCCGCCTCGATCCGGGTGTCGTCACGCCAGCCGTTCGGATTCTCCGAGCGGACGCGCACGGGACCCGTGAAGCCTGCCGGCAGGAGCAGGGTGGCGCGGATGAAATGGCCGTCCTGCACCGCGCGGAAGGCCGCCCAGGCCGTGTCGAGGGAGGGCGCACCGGGGGCGCCCAGGGCTTCCTCCTTCCGGCCCGGCGGCGGCTTGCTCTCAGAGCCGACCGACCGCGGTTTTTCCATGCCAGACTGCGGCTTGCCATCCGCCATCCGGGTGATGGTCTCGCCGCGCGTCAGCAGGGCGGTGACCACGTTGCGATACCCGTCGAAGGACCACCACAGGCCGCTCAGGGCGATGATTAGATAAATCGGCAGCACCCAGGTGCCGGCCACCGAATGCAACGACCAGTAGGTCGGTCGATCCCATTGGCGGAGGTTCGGCTTCAGCCAGATCCGCCAGGACATCACCTTCGGCCAGCGCAGGTACAGGCCGGTGCAGAACAGCATGAGGAGAGCCAGCACGCTTAAGCCCGTCAGCGTCCGGCCCCAGCCCTTGCCGTCTCCCGGAAGAAGGAGCCAGCGGTGCAGGCGCCGGATGGTAGCGAACACCGTCTCCGTCCGCGCTGCGCCCAGGACGGTCCCGTCATAAGGGTCGAGATAGAGCGAGGGCGGACGCTGGTCGGTGGCGGGGTCGCGGCCGAGGCGCATCATCGCGGTGGTGCCGGGCTCGGCGGACAGCGTGAGGTTCACCACCGTGCCGCGGTGCTGGGCGTGGAACCGGGCGAGGAGCGCGTCCGGCGTGAGCAGGTTTTCCGCCCGGGGCGCGACCCGGATCAAGTCGGCGTCGACGAACGCGCCGATCGCATCTTCGTAGCTCAGGAGGGCGCCGGTCACGCCCGCCACCGCGAGGATCAGTCCGGCGCCGAGACCCAGCAGCCAATGGATCTGGAATAGGATCGCGCGAAGGCGCCTCACCAGGCCACCCGTGCGGTCACCAGGGCCTGGAACGGTTCGCCCACCGCGACCAGCAGGTTGCTCGCCCCCGACGAGGCATAATAGGTCTCGTCGAACAGGTTCTTCAGGTTGAGCTGGACCGTGGTCGGCAGGCCGTTCACCTGGGTCCGGTAGGCCAGGAAGGCATCGCTGACCACGTAGTCCGGCAGGCTGAAGGTATTGGCGGCGTCGCCGGGCCGCGCCCCGACGTAGCGGGTGCCGAAGCCGACTTCGAGGGAGCCCGGCCCGAGGCGGCTCGAGCCGAATTCCATCGCCTCCGCGACAGCGCCGAGCTGATGGGTCAGGAACAGCGAGGCCGTGACCCGCGGCGTGTTCTGAAGTTCCTTGGCGACGAGAACCGGATCCTCCGTGACGACGGCCTGGGTGAAGCCGTAGCTGCCGATCACGGCCCAGTCGGGGCGGATCTGACCCGCGAAATCGAGTTCGAAGCCGCGCGAGCGGACCCGGCCGGCGGTGGAGCCGAAGCGGTTGCCGTTGACCACCTGGGTGATCAGCACGTTGCTCTTCTCGGCGTCGAACATCGCGCCCGTGATAAGAAGCCCCTCGGCGACCTCCGCCTTGACGCCGACCTCGTAGGCTTCGCCCTCTTCCGGCAGCAGCGTGCCGGTGACGTCGAGATCGGTCACGTTCGGGCGGAAGGATTGCGTGTAGCTGCCATAGAGCGAAAGGTTCGGCGCAAGCTTGTAGACGAGACCGGCGCGCGGCACCGGCTTCACACCGTTGATCGCGGTCGAGATGACGGCCGGGCGTCCCGCATACGCGAGCTGGTCGTAAATCTGGGCACTCATCCCGCCAACCAGAATGAGCCGGTCGGTGAGGTGAAGAGAATCTTGCAGGTACAGGCTGGTGTTGCTGAGACGATCGCGGTTGTTGCTGGACGCGAGCGAGATCCGGTCTGAGGCGCCGAGCAGACCGTAGAGGGGATCGAACGGGTCGAAACCGCTCACGTTCGGCCCGCGCACACTGGTCTTCCGGTAGTAATCAATCCGTTCATACATCACGCCGGCCAGGAGGTCGTGACGCAAGCCGAAGGTATCGAAGCGTCCGATCAGGTCGAGGCGCGCAACGTTCGCGTTGAAGTCGCCTCCGCGCGTCGCATCTGCCCGGCGCGTCAGAAGACGCGTATTGGCGTTGTAGGAAACCGGCCGGATCTGATTGTCGTCGTAACCGAGGTTCGAATAGCTGTAGCCGAGATGTAGCTTCCAATCCTCGTTGAACCGGTGGTCGATATCGATCGTGGCGAGGTGGCTCATAGCCTCGACCCGGCTCACGCGCTCGTCGAAGCGGCGGTCGCGCGGCACCCGCAGGGGGCGGCCGGTGCGCGGATCGAAGGTAGTGCCTCGATCGAATGGGATGGTGTAGTGCGCGAACTCGTAGCCCACCGTCACGCTGGTCTCGTCGCCGCGCCAAGTCACGGACGGGGCCACAACCTGTCGGCGGATCTGTCCGAAGTTGCGCCAGTATTCATAGTCCTGGAAGTCACCAATCACGCGGTAGGCTAGGTTGGTGTCCTTGACCGGACCAGTGAGATCGGTTTGGACGAGGCCGCCGCCGAAGCTCGTCCCCGTCAGCTCAAGAGACCCGCTCGGGGTGAATTCCGGTCGCTTCGAGACGAGATTGATGAGGCCGCCGGGCTCGGAGATGCCGTAGAGGAGCGAGGCCGGCCACTTGAGCACCTCAACCCGCTCGATAGAATGGTTGAAGTTCTGCTGTAGGACGGTGCGGCGCCCGTCGCGCAGGATCGAGCTGTCGCGGGAAGACCCGAAGCCACGCCTGATCACGGCCTCTTGCGTGCCGCCGAGACTGTTGGTCTGCACGACGCTGCTGACATTGCGCAGGGCCTCGTCGAGGCTCAGGACCCGCTGGTCGCGCAGGACGGCGTTCGGCACGACTGCGATGTTGGCCGGCGTATCGAGGAGAGCGGTCTCCGACCCTGCCCCGAAGCTCGTTCGCCGGGGGGTGTAGCCGAGAACGCCGCGACTGTCGCCGGCGATGTGGATCTCTTCCATTGCGACGTCCGAGAAGTCCGGCTGCTGCGCAGATGCGGACCCCGCGTGAAGCAGAAGGGCTGCGCCTGAGAGCAACCTCGTCGCTCCCGCGGCTGCGCGGCTTGTGGAACGGCTGTGCCGGCGACGGCGAACGTGATGAGGCATGATCGCTCCAGATTGAGGCTCGATCTTCCGTAGGATAGTCTTATATATTTGACAATATATCGGTGATATATTGGAATTAGTCTATTATAATCTGACTTATATCTCAAAATGTAGATATGTTTCGCAAAATAAGCTGAATGCCAGATGGTCCCAAGCCGCTGTCAGGCCCACCTCCAGACCTTGACCCTTCCGTTGCGCGAGCCCATCCCGGTCCGGCTATGACCAACCCGCGCACGCACCATCTCTGGCGGCCCTATACCCAGATGCAGGCGGCGGCTCCGCCGCTGGAGGCCGTGCGGACGCATGGCTCCCGCATCGTCCTCGCCGACGGACGCGAACTGATCGACGGCATTGCTTCGTGGTGGACCGCCGCCCACGGCTACAACCATCCCCACATCCGCGCCGCCGTGGCCGCTCAACTGGAGGCGATGCCGCACGTGATGTTCGGGGGGCTCACCCACGCGCCGGCCGAGCGTTTGGCGGCCCGCCTCGCTGACCTGTTGCCGGGCGACCTTGATCACGTCTTCTTCACCGATTCCGGCTCGGTCGCCGTCGAAGTCGCGCTGAAGATGGCGGTGCAGATGTGGATCAACCGGGGGATCGCCGGGCGCACCCGCATCCTGGCGTTTCGCGAGGGTTATCACGGCGACACCCTCGGGGCGATGTCGGTCTGCGATCCCGATGAGGGCATGCACCGGCGCTTCGGCGCCTACCTGCCGGCCCAGGTTTTTTGCGATCTACCAAGGACAGCGGTGCAGGTCGCCACACTGGATGCCCGCATGGCCGCCGAGCGCGAGACCCTGGCGGCCGTCATCATCGAGCCCCTGGTTCAGGGCGCCGGCGGTATGCGGATGCACGCTCCGGACGTGCTGGCGACCGTCGCCCGCCTCGCGAAGCGCCATGGGCTGCCGCTCATCGCCGACGAGATCTTCACCGGCTTCGGACGCACCGGCACCCTGTTCGCCTGCGAGCAGGCCGGGATCGTGCCAGACATCCTGTGCCTGTCGAAGGCGCTCACCGGGGGCACCATGGCGTTGGCCGCCACGATCGCCACGAGGGCGGTGTTCGAGAGCTTTCTGTCCGACGACCCCGCCGCCGCCCTGATGCATGGGCCGACCTTCATGGCCAACCCGCTTGCCTGCGCGGCGGCCAATGCCAGCCTCGATCTGTTCGAGCGCGAGCCGCGCCTGGAGAAGGTCGCTGCCATCGCGGTGGCTCTGGCAGAGGGCCTGGAGCCGCTCCGGTGCCTGCCCGGGGTGGCTGACATCCGCATTCTTGGGGCGATTGGCGTGGTCCAGTTCCGGCAGGCCCCGGATCTCGCCGATCTTAAGCACCGGTTCCTCGCGCTGGGGACCTGGGTTCGCCCATTCGGCGACATCGTCTATCTCACGCCCGCACTTACCATTGCGTCCGAGGATCTGGCGCAACTCCTCGCGGCCATGCGGGCGGTGGTGACGGAGACCACCGCCTGATCGCGGCGGGTTCGGTCCGGCGCGCCTTGCAACCCGCGCCCGCGTCGCTCGTTGGGACTACGTTGCGCTGGCCCTGTGTTCTGAACCGCGTCGTGCAAGCCCGGTGGGGCGCGACGATCCTGGTTCCGGGCAGGGCCTGCGGCCAGACAGGCTGGAGGGTGCATCGTGGTGGATGAGGCGACGAACGCGAACGACGATCGGCCGGTGATCCTACTGGTGGAGGACGAAGCCCTGACGATCATGGACCTCGGCGACGTCCTCGAGAATGGCGGCTACGAAACCGTGCAATGCGCCTCGGCAGAACGTGCCCTCGGCATCCTCCAGGCCCGCCCCGACATCTGCGGCCTCGTCACGGATGTCGAACTGTCCGGCAAGACCAACGGCTTCGAGCTCGCTACGGCGGTGTCCGAGGCTCGTCCCCAACTGCCCATCGTGATCGTCTCGGGCCGCGCCGCGCCCGACCCCGAGCGGATGCCGAAGGGGGCCAAGTTCATCGCCCGACCCTGTACCGGCGAGGACATTCTCTCGCAGCTCAAGGGACTGCTGCCCTGCTGATGGGTTGCTGAACTTCAGGCCGTCGGGCTGCTGTGCGCACGCCACCACGCGACCGTGTCGTCGAGTCCGCGCTCCAGGCTGAAGCGTGGGCGGAAGCCGATGGCTTCAGTGAGAATCCGGGTGCCCGCTTCGATGGCTGCCGGTTCTGTCGGGTTCAGGAGCCGGGCACCGTAGGCGAGGTGCTCCGCATTCCCGATCCGGGCGGCGAGACCATCGAGAAGTGCGCGCACCGGAACGGCCGTGCCCGAGCCGATATTCACCGGTCCAGTAACGTCGCTCGCCACGAGAGCGGCCAACGCGGCGGCCGCATCCGCGACATGCAGGAAGTCGCGGCGCTGGTGCCCGGTCGAGGTCGGGAACGATGTCCCGGTCATCAGTGCGTGGACCGCATCTGAGACGAGGCGTCCGCGCCGCTCGCCAGGACCGTAGAGGAAGAAGAGCCGTCCCCAGGCGAGGCGGATGCCATGGTTCTCCGCATAGGCCGTGAGGATGCGCCGGGTCCCGTCCTTGGCCGCACCATAGAGGGTTGCGGGCTGGCACGGGGTCGTTGCTTCGTCGAATCGGGATGCGCCCCACGCGTATTCGGCACAGGTGCCGGCGCCGACGAAGCGCCGTCCGCCCTGCGCTGCGAAGGCTTTGGCGAGGTCCAGGGTGGCGGCGACCCAGTCGAGATTGCTGGCGGAGGTCCAGTACCGGCCCGGCTCCGCGTCCCAGGCGAGATGCAGCAGGTGGCTTGGGCGAAGGTCCGCGATCAATGCGCGGCGCTCGTTCTCCACCAGCAGGTCGGCCGTGTGCATCGCCGTGCCGCCGAGCGGACGGCGGCCGACACCGTGCACCTCGAAGCCCAGGGCCTGCAGGGCCGGAACCGCGTGGCGGCCGACGAAGCCGGTGGCGCCGGTGATGAGGACACGGCCCGTCACCGGACCCAGTCCGGGTAGGTCAGGTCGCGCTCGGCGATCACCGTGATGGGCTCCGGCCAGGCGACGTCCAGGGCCGGATCGTTCCAGCGCAGGCCTCGGGCGCTGCCGGCCACGTAGGGCCGATCGATCATATAGAGCACTTCCGTGCCGTCGCTGAGGGCTTGGAACCCATGGCCAAAACCCGTGGGGATGTAGAGGGCATGGCGGTTCCGGGCGTTCAGCTCGACCCCGTAGGCCTGCAGGTAGGTCGCAGAATCCGGCCGCAGGTCGACGATGACGTCGTGGATCGCGCCGGCCGTGCAGCGCACCAGTTTGGTCTCCGCGTGCGGCTCTGCCGAGAAGTGCAGGCCCCGCACGGTCCCGCGCCGAGCGTTGTAGGAGATGCTGGATTGCGCGAAGGCGCCGATCAGACCCTGGGCGGCGAAATCATCCGTGCAGGCGGTGCGGGCGAAAAAGCCGCGTGCATCGGCATGGGGTTCCGGGACGACCCGATACGCGCCAGCCAGCGGCAGGGCCTCGAAGCGCATCCGCTCAAAACACCGAGAGGCGCGGGATCGCGGTGACGAAGCGCCCGCCCCAGTCACGGATCGTCGCCATTTCGCTGGCGATTTCGTCCTTGAGGTTCCAGGGCAGGATCAGGACGTAGTCTGGCCGCATCGCGAGCAGCGCCTCTGGCGAGACCACCGGGATGCGGCTTCCCGGAAGGCGCGTGCCCTGCTTGTGCGGGGAGCGATCGGCGACGGCCCCGACCAGTTCGGGGCCGATGCCGCAGTAATTGAGGAAGGTGTTGCCCTTGGCTGCCGCTCCGTAGGCGCAGACGGTCCGATGCGTCAGCCGCAGATCCGCCAGGAAGGTCAGGGTGGCGCACTTGATAGCGACCACATCCTCCGCGAAGGCGGCGTAGCCTTCCGGACCGAACAGCCCGCCCGCCCGCTCCTCCGCCAGCACCCGTGCCACGGCGTCGGTCTCCGCATGGGCCGCTGCCGCATGGCAGAAGAACACCCGCAGGGAGCCCCCATGCGTCGGCCATTGCTCGACGTCGAACACCCGCAGGCCGTGCGCCGCCAAGATGTTCGAGACGACGCCGAGGGAAAGATACGAAAAATGCTCGTGATAAATGGTGTCGAACTGGCGCTCCTGGATCATCCGGAGGAGGTGCGGGAACTCGAACGTACCGACTCCCTCGGATTTCAGTAGAATCCGGAAACCTTCGACGAAGTCGTGAATGTCGGGCACATGGGCGAGCACGTTGTTCGCCGCCATCAGGTCGGCCGCGTGACCGTCCGCCAGCAGGCGGCGGCCGGTCTCCTCGCCGAAGAATGCGACTTCGGTGGGGATGCCGTGCTGACGGGCCACTGCCGCCACGTTGGCAGCGGGCTCGATTCCAAGAGCCGGGATGCCGCGGGCGACGACCGCTTGCAGCAGATAGCCGTCGTTGCTCGCCACCTCCACGACCTTGCTGACAGGCGAGAGCGAGAAGCGCGCCTGCATCGCTGCTACGTAGGCCTCCGCATGGGCGATCCACCCGGCCGAGAAACCCGAGAAGTAGGCATAATCGGAAAAAATCGCCTCCGGGGTCTCGAAGGCCTCGAGCTGCACGAGCCAGCAGGAATCGCAGACATAGGCATGGAGCGGGTGGAACATCTCACCCCGGTTCACCCGGTCCGCTGGCACGTAGGCGTTGGCCAGCGGCGACAGGCCGAGATCGGCCACGCTTCGCTGGAGGGCGGCTCCGCACGCCCGGCAGGTGCGTGACGGGCCCGCAGAGGTCGTTTCAGAGGTATTCATGTCCGGAACCGTCATATCCGACATCGTCATCCGCTGAGCGCCTCGTAGGCCTCGATCTGCGCCAGAGTCAGGTCGCGGGCTGAACCGCCATCGGCCTCGGCGCGATGCCAGGCGGCGGTCCAGGCCAGGGCCGCGTCGAGGCGCAAACGCCGGTCCCAGGCGAGATAGGTACGGGCCTTGGCGGAATCGACCTTGAGGAAGGTGGCCTCGTGCGGGTGGATCGCCGGGGAGAGGTGCCACAGGGCATCCGCTCCCCAGGCCTGGGCGAGTGCATCGACGAGGTGAGCCACCGGCCGGCAGTCTTCGTCAGCCGGCCCGAAGTTCCAGGGCTCGGCGTAGCGCGGCCCGTCCGCGCCCACTAGGCATTCGGCCAGGCGGAGATAGCCGCTCAGGGGTTCGAGCACGTGCTGCCAGGGCCGGGTGGCGTGAGGCGCCCGGATCTCGACGGACTCGCCGCGGGCGAAGGCGCGGACGATATCGGGCACCAGCCGATCCTCCGACCAGTCACCCCCCCCGAGGACGTTGCCCGCCCGCGCGGTCGCGATCCGGCAGTCGCGCTCGGCAAGGAAGGCGTTGCGATAGGCCGCTGCCACCAATTCGGCACAGGCCTTGGAACTGCTGTAGGGGTCGTGGCCGCCCAGCGCCTCCGTTTCGCGATAGCCGTAGGGCCATTCGCGGTTTTCGTAGGCCTTGTCGCTCGTCACCACCACGACGGCCCGCACGGAGGGCGTCGTTCGCACCGCATCGAGCACGTGGGCGGTGCCCATGACGTTGGTGGCATAGGTGCCGAGCGGATCGCGATAGGAGGCACGCACCAGCGCCTGGGCCGCCATGTGGATGACGATCTCGGGGGCGGTGGCGGCGAGGCAGGCCCGCACAGCGTCCGCATCGCGGATGTCGCCGAGATGCGAGTCCATCCCGGCGCCGATACAAGCCGCCTCGAACAGGTTCGGCGCGCTTTCGGGCGGAAGTGCCAGCCCGCTGACGCGGGCCCCCAGGCGCCCCAGCCACAGGCAGAGCCAAGCGCCCTTGAAGCCGGTCTGACCAGTGACGAGCACCCGCCGGCCGGCCCAGAACGCGGGATCGGGATTTGGGTCGCGGGTGCGCGGCAGGGGGAAGGGCGAAGGCTGCACGCTGAAAATCGATCTCCAGGGGGGCGACGAGACTACCAGCACTTCCAGGGCGGCGCCTCGCTCGCCCACAGGGCTTCGAGGTGGTTCTTGTCGCGCAGGGTATCCATCGCCTGCCAGAACCCGGTGTGGACGTAGGCCGCGAGCTGCCCGTCGGCGGCAAGGCCCTCCAGGGGTTCTGCTTCCCACACCGTACCGTCCCCCGCGATCCGGTCGAAGACGCGCGGCGAGAGCACGAAGAAGCCGCCGTTGATCGTCGCTCCGTCCCCCGCCGGCTTCTCGCGGAAGCGGCGGACCGTGCCGGCCTCTAGATCCAGCGCGCCGAAGCGGCCAGGCGGTGTCACAGCCGTGAGAGTGGCGAGCCTGCCCTGCGCCTTGTGGAAGGCAGCGAGTGCAGTGAGGTCCACGTCGGCGACGCCGTCGCCGTAGGTCATGAAGAAGTCGTCGTCCCCCAGATAGGCGCGCACGCGCTTCAGCCGCCCGCCCGTCATGGTGGTTTCGCCTGTCTCGATCAGCGAAACGCGCCAGTCCTCGGCAGCGCTGCGGTGAAAGTCGACGTCGCCGCGTCCGATGTCGATGGTGACGTCGGAGAGGTGCAGTCGGTAGTTCAGGAAGAATTCCTTGATAACGTAGCCCTTGTAGCCGAGGCAGATGATGAATTCGCGCACCCCGTGAGCGGCGAAGATCTGCATGATGTGCCAGAGGATCGGACGACCGCCGATCTCCAGCATGGGCTTGGGCCGCGTCACTGTCTCCTCGGACAGGCGCGTACCGAGACCGCCTGCGAGGATGACTGCCTTCATGGGGTCCTGAACGGTCTTCGCGGGGCCTGGAACAGGCGCCGGAGCGGCGTTTCCGCAAGGCTTAGTCGAGGGGAGGGACTTCGTCCAGGCGTGGGGCCGGCCGATCGATGAGCCGGCTTTTCCGGTCTCTTGCGGGCTCGCCCGGGGCGCCTGTCATCGCAGCTTCACATGGGCCGGTCATGCCCGGGCGTGAGAGGATCATCCCGGTTGCTCGTGGATGCATCCGGAATGATGGGCGCGGGCGAGGAGCCATCGCGCTAGGGTCGAAGAAGAGGACGTGCGATGTGGGCGGCTGACGAGCGCGGGACGGCCGAGCCTGGCGAGGGCGGCCTGACCCGTGCGGCGATGGCGTCGCTTCCCGGAGCGGGAAACGACCGGGAGGGCGAGCGCAGCATGGCGAAATCCGACAAGCGCCTCCGTCCTCCGGGCGCCAAGAGCGTCGGTTGGGCCCTGGTCCAGGCCGCGCGCCTGCACCGGTCCCGTATCGGTGACCGCTTGGTTGCCCTCGACCTCTTCGCCGGTCAGGAGCAGGTGGTGCAGGCGCTGGCCGCCGCCGGGACCATGACGATGGGGGATCTCGCCGCGATGCTGCGGGTGCGCCCGCCCACCGCCTCCAAGACGATTTCGCGGCTCGCTGCCCTCGGCTTCGTGGAGCGCCGGGCCGAGGCCGGCGACGGCCGCATCGTGCGCGTGCGGCTTACCGAGACGGGGATGGCCAAGGCTGCGGCCATCGAGCGGCTGTGGGATGATGTCGAGGCGGAACTCCTCGATAGGTTCGACGGCAAGGAGAAGCGTCGGCTTCGCAAGCTCCTGCGCAAGGCCGCCCGCAACCTCGCCGAGGCGTCCGGCGTCACCGGTCACGAGGTCGAGGGCGATTCCGAGATGGATGAGGAGGAGTCGGATTCGCTCGTGGTTCCGGGAGCCCTGTAGACGGGCCGCCCTATGGGTCGGAGACCGCCGTACCCACCCAGCGGCCTTGTGTGCTCACGACAGCCTCTCCGACCTCCTGCACGACCCGAGGCCATCAAGGCTGCAAGGGACCCTACGCCGACAGGTGCGGCTTGGCGTTGACAGCCTCGGGTTTGGCTTTGCGCATCATACCAGACCCCGCATGAACTGCCCGTCGGCGCCGCAGGAAGCGGTTGCGGTTCCGCTCGATCAGGCGCGCCAGGTGGGTGGCGGCGCGATCGAACAACCATAAGACCCCGCAGATCAGGATGGTGATGGTGCAGGTGAGGCCGATCACAAGGCCCCAGATCCCGGGAGCCGGGAGAACCACCAGGGAGACCAGCCCAAATGTGGCAAGTAACGGCACGGCCTTCGTCATGGATCGCCCTCCGAAGGCGGCACTCGTGCCTCTCGCTTGCACCCAACACTCTTAAGGCTTCGGGGCCGTGGTGCGCGAAATCGCGCCGATTTCAAACGTGGGTGAATATCGGGTTTCACGTCCCGTGCGATCGATCCCTTCCGGTTCTCCCTTTCGACTCCTGCTGCCATGGGCGACGCTAGGTCCAGCCCGGTGCAGCTATGCGTGAATGCGGGAATGCGGCTCTGCTCTGAAGCTCCGCGTCACAGGACTGACGCTGGGCCCCACGGCTTTGGCCGAGCTGCGCGCCGAGATTGGGATCGAGCCGTTTGGGGATCGATTCGAGGGCCGCCGCGCCCCGGACAGGGCGCCCGGTCGGCATCGCGCTGACGTGCGGTGCAGGGCCTTCTTCGCCTGCCTCGACGCGTCGGCCGAGACACCGGCTGGTCTGAGGCGACCCACTGCTCTCGACCCCCATGCGCTACGCGGTGAACGTCTCCCTGGTCTTGTTGGTCCTGAACCCGCTGTGAGCGCCCGATGTGGCCCAGACGAATCGGTTCGGTCTCAAGGTCCTGCGCGCGCTGCTGCTGTTCGGAACGACGGCCCTCAGCTTCCGGACCTTGCGCAAGCTCCAACTCGCCGAAACCCCGTCGACCGGGTTCGCCGCGCCCCTGATTGGCACGCTGATCATCGGGCCGCTACTCGGCGAATGGTCGAATCCGCGCCGCTCGGCCTCTTCGGCACGATGGGGCATTGGCGTCTGGTGCTCGCCCACGCCTGAGCGCCCGCAAACGTGCTGGCGTCCTTGATGTCCATCCAACTGCTCTGGTCGTTGGTGCTGGGTAACCTGATCTTCGGCGACGTGCCGGACCGATGGACACTGATCGGTGCGTCCATCGTCATCGGCTCCGAGCCCTACTCTCCTGGCCCAGAAGCGGCGCTCCGCTCAGCGGTGACGGCGATGGTGGGAATGGCCGCGCGACTTCATGCGCGTGCGATAGGCGCGGCGGCCGGGATCGATGCCGAGCGCCCCGTTCACCGTGCCGACCGCGCCTCCGACCGCACCGCCCACGATGCCGCCCACCGGACCGGCGACCCGATCGCCCTCGGCGGCTCCCCGGCGCATTCCACCGGGCAGGCCCTGTGCTTCGGCCGTGCCCGACAGGGCGACGGCGGACAGGACGAGGCTGGCGGCGATCAGAGCTTTTCTCATGATGGTGTCTCCCGATGACGCTGCGTCTCGGCTCATCCTTCAACCAGGACAGGTCCCGAGCGCGTGAGAAACAACGGCCGAGCTTGGAAAAGGTGGCATCGAAAGTTCGGGCCGAACGTGCGGGAGGTCGGAAAGCTCGCTAGTCTCAGGTCGATGCCGCTGCTAGAAGCCGCCAGATGTGCGTTAATGGTGATCCGCGCGGGTGGTTCGGCGTGCCGGACCCGACCCGGTCTCGAATTATGAGCCCGGCCTGCGCCTGAGGGCCGCCGCGGCGGACCCGATGCGAAGGCCGGGAGGGCGATCACTCGCCTCCGTTCCGCTGGCCCTGGGGGCAGATCGCCCACCGACCGCCCGACACCGACCCGCGCCGAAGACCTCACAGACATCCCATGAGCGACCAGACCTCCCCCCCCGTCGTGCCAGGCCGCGACTATTCGAAGACCCTGTTCCTGCCTCAGACCGAGTTCCCGATGCGGGCCGGCCTGCCGGTACGCGAACCTCTGCTTCTCGAGCGATGGGCCGCCACCGGCCTCTATGGACAGATTCGTGCTCAGGCAGCCGGCCGGCCGAAATTCGTGCTGCATGACGGCCCGCCCTACGCCAACGGCAACATCCACATCGGCACGGCGCTGAACAAGATCCTGAAGGACGTTATCGTCCGCGCGCAGGGCGCGCTCGGCTATGACGCCAACTACGTGCCGGGATGGGATTGCCACGGCCTGCCAATCGAATGGAAGATCGAGGAGCAGTACCGCGCCAAGGGCCGCAACAAGGACGAGGTGCCGGTCCTCGAATTCCGCCAGGAGTGCCGGGCCTTCGCGGGGCAGTGGCTCGACGTGCAGCGTGAGGAGTTCAAGCGCCTGGGCGTCACCGGTGATTGGGATCATCCTTACGCCACCATGACGTTCCCCGCCGAGGCCACCATCGCCCGCGAACTCATGGCCTTCGCGATGACGGGCCAGCTCTACCGCGGCTCGAAGCCGGTGATGTGGTCGGTGGTCGAGAAGACAGCTTTGGCCGAAGCCGAAGTCGAATACGAGGACGTCGTCAGCGACGCGATCTTCGCCGCCTTCCGGATCACTGACGGCGCTCCGACGGAGCTTGCACCGGCACGGGTGGTGATCTGGACCACCACGCCCTGGACCATGCCGGCCAACCGGGCGGTCGCCTATTCTAAGAAGGTCGCCTATGGCCTCTACAGGGTCACGGCAGCCGCCGACGACAACTGGGCCAAGGTCGGCGACGCCTATGTCCTTGCGGACACGCTCGCCGCTTCCGTCTTCGCCAGCGCCCGCGTCGAGACCTTCGAGCGCCTGCGCGACGTCGCGCCGACCGAACTCGCCGGCCTGACCCTAAGCCATCCGCTCGCCGCCCACGTGCCCGGTTACGATTTCGCCGTTCCGCTCCTCGATGGCGAACATGTCACGGACGAGGCCGGTACCGGCTTCGTCCACACGGCGCCGAGCCACGGCCGGGAGGATTTCGAGGTCTGGATGGCCAACGGCCGGATGCTGGCTGAGCGCGGCATTGACACCCGCATCCCCTACACGGTGGATGCCGATGGGATGCTGACCGACGAGGCGCCGGGTTTCACGGGAAAACTCGTCTTGAATCACAAGGGCGAGAAGGGCGACGCCAACAAGGCGGTCATCGCTGCTCTCACCGACGCGGGTACCTTGGTGGCGCGTGGCACGCTCAAGCATAGCTACCCGCATTCCTGGCGATCGAAGAAACCGGTCATCTTCCGCAACACCCCGCAATGGTTCATCGCGATGGACCGCCCAGTGGATTCTCTCGGCAACCGAACCCTGCGTGAGGTTGCCGTCCAGGCGATCGAGGAGACCCAGTGGGTACCGCCGCAGGGCAAGAATCGCATCAACGGGATGGTCGCCAACCGGCCAGACTGGGTGGTCTCGCGCCAGCGCGCCTGGGGTGTGCCGATCACGGTCTTCGTCAAGCGCGGTACTCACGAGGTGCTACGCGATGAGCGCGTGAATGCTCGCATCGCTGCCGCCTTCCAGGCGGAGGGCGCCGACGCCTGGTTCACCGATGCGGATGGCGCCCGCTTTCTCGCCCCGGACTACGATCCGGCGGACTATGAAAAGGTCACGGACGTCCTCGACGTCTGGTTCGATTCCGGCTCGACACATGCCTTCGTGCTTGATGATCCTGAGCAGTTTCCAGGTCTCTCCGGCATCAAGCGCCGCCGCGATGGCGGCACCGACACGGTGATGTACCTTGAGGGCTCAGACCAACATCGCGGCTGGTTCCAGTCGTCATTGCTGGAATCCGCAGGCACTCGCGGACGCGCGCCCTACGACATCGTCCTGACCCACGGGTTCGTACTCGACCCCAAGGGCCTGAAGATGTCGAAGTCCAAGGGCAACGTCGTCGCGCCACAGAATGTCATCAAGGATTCCGGTGCCGACATCCTGCGCCTGTGGGTTGCGGCCTCCGACTATGCCGATGACCTACGCATCGGGCCCGAGATCATCAAGACCTTTGCTGAGACATACCGTAAGTTGCGTAACTCGCTGCGATGGATGCTTGGCTCGCTGGCACATTTCGAACCCGGCACCGAGATCGCCCATGCGGACCTGCCCGAACTGGAGCGGCTGATCCGGCACCGCCTCTCCGAACTCGACGGCGAGATCCGCGAAGCCTACGCGACCTTCGACACCAAGCGGGTGGTGGCACTCCTCAACGGTTTCATGACCGGCGATCTCTCGGCTTTCTACTTCGATGTCCGCAAGGACGTGCTCTACTGCGATCCTGCCTCGTCTGCGGTGCGCCGGGCCGCCCTACAGGTTATCGATGAGACCTTGCGCCGGGTTACGATCTGGCTGAGCCCTGTCCTGGCCTTCACGGCCGAAGAGGCGTGGCTCGACCGCTACCCATCCGAAACCGACTCGGTCCATCTCCAGATCCTTCCGGAGACGCCGGCCGCTTGGCGGGACGACGCTCTGGCGACGCGCTGGCAGACCATCCGCCGCGTGCGCCGGGTCGTCACCGGCGCCTTGGAGATCGAGCGCACGGCCAAGCGCATCGGCGCAAGCCTCGAGGCGGCGCCTACCGTGTTCATCGCGGACTCGGCGCTCCGGGCGATCGTCGAGGGCGTCGACTTCGCCGATATCTGCATCACGTCCGCCATCCGGATCACGGACGGGGAAGGCCCGGCGGAGGCCTTCCGCCTCGACGATGTGCGAGGCGTTGCGGTGGTGCCGGCCCTGGCCGAGGGCCGGAAATGCGCCCGGTCCTGGCGGGTGACGCCCGAGGTCGGCAACGACCCGGACTATCCCGACGTGACCCCACGCGACGCCCGCGCCCTGCGCGAGTGGGATGCCGCCCAAGCCCACACGAGTGCCGCGTGAGCCAGCGTCCGCAGCACCCCTTCCCCCAGCCAGGGGGGAGGGCCAAACCATGCACGTAACTCCTTTCCGCCTCGGCCTCTGTGCCCTTCTCCTGACCCTGATCCTCGACCAGGCTTCGAAGCTTTGGCTCTATTTCGGCACCGATCTGGTGCTGACCCAGCCCTGGCGGCTCACGCCCTTCGCCGAGTTCCTCGTCGTCTGGAATCGGGGCGTGTCCTACGGGATGTTTCAGCAGGAGGGTGGCCTCGGCCGCTGGGTTTTGGTGGGGGTGTCCTGCCTGGCGGCCCTCGGCCTGATCTTCTGGATGCGGCGAGCGGAGACGCGTCTGCTCGCCATCGCCCTCGGGCTCGTGGCAGGCGGCGCCATCGGCAACGCCATCGACCGTACGGCCTACGGTGCGGTGTTCGACTTTGTTCACCTCCACTGGCGCACTTGGTCCTGGTACGTCTTTAACATCGCCGATGCGGCCATCGTCGCGGGCGTTGTTGGCCTCATCCTCGACAGCCTGCGGCCGGTACCCCGGCGCACGGGTTCCAGCCTTTGAAACAGGATCGGCATTTCTAGCCGGCCTGTGATCCGTAAGTCACAGTCGGAATCGTTGTGCGGCCGAGGCTGGTACGCAGCGGTCAAGGCGCCATACGATCGCCTGAAACCCAGGTCAGGCCGACAGGGTCGGATCAGGATCGCTGTACACAAGGCGACCATCCGGGCTCGGGCAACCGGGACCCACAACCGGGCGGAGAGCGGGGATAGCATGATCGGGCATCGCGGTTTGCTGTTGGTGATAGCGGGTGTTCTGACCGCCGGGAGCGCGCAGGCGCAGCAGGGCGTCTTCATGCGCGATGCTCTCAGCAACATCGGCCTCATCGAGCCCGAGAAGCCCGCGATCACCTATCGCGAGCGGGCCCCTCTCGTGATGCCGCCCAAGCTCGACGGCAAGGCCCTGCCGGCCCCGCGCCAGCCCGAAGCTTCGGCCCAATGGCCGAAGGATCCCGAAATCGTCCAGCGTGAGCGCGAACGCGAGGAGGCTAAGAAGCCCATCGCGCGAGGTGCACAGGGCCGGATGAACGACAACAACATGACCCTGTCGATCGACGAGATGCGTGGCGGGCGCCGCGCCAGTGCCCAGACCCGTACCGAGCCGGGGCGCCCCGAAGGCGAGAACGATGACCGGAACTCGTTCTGGTCGAACCCCTTCGGCCTGCGCTCCGCCGAAGTCGCTGAGCCGTCGGCTGTCGAGCCCGATCGCGACGTGCTCACCGATCCGCCCAATGGCTATCGCAAGCCGCCCCGTAAGGTTGCCAAGACCAATGGCGACCCCGTGAACAATCCCTACCGCGAGCGCGAAGAATCCGATCCGGGCGCCTATGTGCGTGCGCGCTCAGCGAACTGAACTCCGGGTCAGTCTCGGCGCCGCGCAGGGTGCGGGCGTCGCGAGAGAACCCGTTTCCTGCCCCTCCGACGCACCCCCGTGGCGTGGAGCCGGCGCAATGCCAACATGACGGATGGCGCTCGCAAGCGGCCAGCCGCGGAAGGAAGAGCTTCGATGCATCTGTTCAGGAAGGACACGCCCCTCTTCGGACCGACGCGCCGGCACGGCAGCGCCGGTCGGGCGGAAGCCGCTCCCTTCGGACGCTCCGAGGCAGGTGGGCCCGAGGTCAGTGCCTTCGCCCTCGACAATGGACTCGATGTCGTCGTCGTTCCCGATCACCGCGCCCCGGTCGTCACGCATATGGTGTGGTACCGCAACGGCTCGGCCGATGATCCGCTCGGCCAGTCAGGCATCGCCCACTTCCTTGAGCACCTGATGTTCAAGGGGACCGAACAGCACCCGATCGGCGCCTTCTCCAAGGCTGTCTCCGGCCTCGGCGGCCAGGAGAACGCCTTCACCTCCTACGATTACACCGCCTATTTCCAGCGCGTCGCCCGCGATCACCTGCGAACGATGATGGAATTCGAGGCCGACCGCATGACCGGTCTCGTCCTCGACGATGCCGTTGTGGCGCCCGAGCGCGACGTGGTGCTGGAAGAGCGCCGCATGCGGGTCGAGACCGACCCGTCGGCGCAGCTGTCCGAGGCGATGGCCGCCTCGCTCTTCGTGCACCATCCCTACGGCACGCCGATCATCGGCTGGATGCACGAGATCGAGCAGCTGAACCGCACGCACGCTCTCGACTATTACAAGCGCTTCTACACGCCGGAGAATGCCATCCTGGTGGTTGCCGGCGACGTAACCCCAGATGACGTTCGCCGCATGGCCGACGACACCTACGGCCGCGTCACTCCGCAGGGCACCCGGCCGCTGCGCATCCGCGCCAAGGAGCCGGAGCCGCGGGCGCTCCGCCGCCTCGCGGTCGCCGATCCCAAGGTCGAGCAGCCGACCCTGCAGCGCCTCTACCTGACCCCGTCCTGCATTACTGCGCGAGACGGCGAATGCCATGCGCTCGAACTGCTCGCTGAGGTCATGGGCGGTGGCTCGACCTCCTACCTTTACCGCAAGCTGGTGATGGAACTCGGCGTCGCCGTGAATGCCGGCGCCTGGTACATGGGCTCGGCCATCGACGACACCCGCTTCTCGGTCTACGCGATCCCGGCCGAAGGCGTCAGCCTGGAGAAGCTGGAGGAGGAGGTCGACCGCGTCCTCCGCCGCGTTCCCTCCGAGGCCTTGAGCACGGAAGCAATCGAGCGGGCCAAGACGCGGCTCGTGGCCGAGACGGTTTACTCCTCCGACAGCCAGTCCTCGCTGGCCCGCATCTACGGCTCGGCCCTCGCCATCGGCGAGTCGATCGAGGAGGTCCGGCGCTGGCCCTCCGACATCGAGGGCGTGACGCAGGCGCGCCTCGCGGCGGTGGCCGAGCGCTACCTGACGCCGTCCCGCTCCGTGACCGGTTACCTGACCAAGGCTCGCGACGCCGAAGCAGCCTGAGGCCTTTCAGGCCGCGCGGCCGATCCGACCCCGCGGCTGGCCGATCCCCTTTGAGAGGCCGCGGCCCTGCCGCCGCGCCCTACGCACAGCATGAGGTTCCCATGAACGTGGCCACCACCGACCTGCTCGACACGTCCGCCACCCGCTCCGCGACCTCGCCGACCCAGGCCGTTCCCGTCGCGACCGCCCCCGGCATCGAGGCGTGGCACGTCGAATCCCCGGTGGTGCCGCTGATCGCCCTGGCCTTCACCTTCGAGGGCGGCGCGGCCCAGGACCCGGAGGGCAAGGCCGGCGTGGCCCAGATGCTCGCTCGCCTTCTCGACGAAGGGGCAGGCGACCTGTCCTCGGACGCCTTCCAGGAGCGCCTCGCGGCCCGGGCCATCGAACTCTCGTTCCATGCTGGCTCCGATGCCCTTGGCGGCTCGCTCAAGATGCTGATCAAGCATGCGGACGAAGCCATCGACCTCCTCGCGCTCGCCCTGGCCAAGCCGCGCCTCGACCCCGACGCCATCGAGCGGGTGCGGGCTCAGACCCTGGCTGGCCTGCGCTACCAGCAGAACGATCCAGGTGTGATGGCCTCGCGCCGCTTCTTCGCCGAGGCCTATGCCGGCCATCCCTACGCCCGCCCGTCGTCCGGCACGCCCGAGAGCATCGCGGCGATCACCCGCGACGATCTCGTGACGATGCATCGCCAGATCATCGGGCGTGGCGGTTTGAAGGTCGCGGCGGTGGGCGCCATCGACGCCGCACGGCTGGCGGAAAGCCTCGACCGGGCCTTCGGCAGGCTCGCTCTGGCCGCCCCCCTCAAGGCCGTGCCTCAGACCCGGATGCAGAACATCGGCGCGCGTCACGTCGTCGACCTCGACGTCCCGCAATCGGTGATCCGCTTCGGCATGAACGGCGTGCCCTGGCGCGACCCCGACTTCATTCCGGCCTACGTTCTCAACCACATCCTCGGCGGCGGCTCCTTCACCTCCCGTTTGTTCCAAGAGGTGCGCGAGAAGCGCGGTCTCGCCTATTCGGTGGGCACGTCGCTGGTCAGCCACCGCGCCGCGTCGATGACCTGGGGCTACACCGCCACCAAGAACGAGCGCGTCGGCGAGGCCCTGTCGGTGATCGGCGAAGAGATCGGCCGCCTCATCACCGAGGGTCCGTCCGACGAGGAGTTGCAGAAGGCGAAGGACTATCTCACCGGCTCCTACGCCCTCGGCTTCGATACCTCGACCAAGATCGCCCACCAGCTGGTGCAGATCGCCTTCGAAGGCCTCGGCATGGACTATATCGCCCGCCGCAACGATCTCGTCGCCAACGTGACCCAGGCCGATATCCGCCGCGCCGGCGCCCGCACCTTCGCGGATGGGAAGATGCTGGTGGTGGCCGCCGGGCGACCCACCGATTTCTGACGGGGCACCGATTTCCCCAGGCGCTGCGGACGAACCGCCGCGCTGCGGACCGGGTTCTTGGGACTGTACGCGGGCACGGCGGTTGCTAGGGTGCGGTTGCTAGTGTCTGCCAGAGCGGCGGCGATGCCGCGCCGCTCGCTTTCAAGCTCGGGACAGTCCGGATGACCTCACGCCTTGCCTCCCTGCCGGTTCGCCTTGCCCTTGTGGCAGCGATGGGCCTCGCTGCGACGCCCGCCCTGGCGCATCCGGGCCATGAGGCGGCCAGCGGGTTGGCACAGGGCTTCCTCCATCCCTTGAGCGGCCTCGACCATCTCCTCGCCATGGTGGCGGTTGGCCTCATCGCGGCGCGGATCGGCGGCCGAGCCCTCGTCCTGGTGCCTCTGTCCTTCCTTGGCATGATGGCTGTCGGCGGAGCGTTGGGTGCTGCGGGCATCGGACTTCCCTTCGTGGAAATCGGCATCGCCCTCTCGGTGGTCGTGCTGGGCGCCTCGCTGGCCCTGCGGCCTGCCCTGCCTGTTGCTGCCGCCATGGTGCTGGTTGGCGCGTTCGCGGTGTTCCACGGGCATGCCCATGGTGCCGAGATGCCGGAGACGGGCTCGGGCCTCGCCTACGGACTTGGATTCCTCGGTGCGACTGCGCTCCTGCACGCGGTCGGACTCGGTCTTGGCCTGTCCGCCGGGCGTCTGGCCCGCAGCCTCGCCGCCGTGCGGGTCGCCGGCGCTGGTCTGGCCGTTGCCGGCCTCGGCCTTCTGGCCGGCGCTTTCTGAGCACTACGCCCAACTTCCTTGCACGTCTCCGATCGCACGGCCCCCGCGAGGGGGCCGTTTTGTGTTCGGTGGGCGGCGCACCTATCTGACGGCATCGCCCGTCGCTCAAGGGTCAGCCGATGCAGCTCACCGGAATTCACCATCTCACCGCCATCACCGCGCAGGCCGCAGACAACCTGGCCTTCTACACGCGGGTGCTCGGCCTGCGTCTGGTGAAGAAGACGGTGAACCAGGACGACGTGTCGGCTTACCACCTGTTCTATGCCGATGGCCGTGCCTCGCCCGGCACCGACGTCACCTTTTTCGACTGGCCGGCCCCGCCGGAGCGGCGCGGCACCAACAGTATCAGCCGCACCGGCCTGCGAGTCTCGGGCGCCGCCGCGATCGCGTGGTGGCGCGAGCACTTGGCACGGCAGGGCGTGACCCACGCTGTGCCGATGGAGCGTGACGGTCGCCTCACCCTCGATTTCGAGGATGGTGAGGGACAGCGCCTGATGCTGGTGGATGATGGGGGCGTTGGGGAGGCCCATCCCTGGGCCGGAAGTCCCGTGCCGGCCGAGCACCAGATCCGCGGACTCGGGCCGATCCGCTTGAGTGTGGGACAGATCGCGCGGACTGAAGCGGTCCTGACCGACATCCTCGGCATGAGCCACGATCGCAACTATGAGCTGCCCGAAGGCGAGGTCCGCGTTTACCGCATGGGAGCCGGTGGTCCAGCCGCTGAACTTCACCTCCTCGCCGAGCCGAAGCTCGGCCCTGCGCATCAAGGCGCGGGCGCCGTCCACCACGTCGCGTTCCGGATTCCGGATGCCGAGTATCAGGCTTGGGCCGACCGTCTCCGGGTGCGACGGATTCCTTCCAGCGGGCCGGTGGATCGCTACTACTTCCGCAGTCTCTACTTCCGCGAGCCCAACGGCATCCTGTTCGAGATCGCCACCGACGGTCCGGGCTTTGCCACCGACGAGCCCCTTGAGACGCTGGGCGAACGCCTCGCTCTGCCGCCTTTTCTCGAAAGCCGCCGTGCAGAGATCGAGACGGGGTTGAAGCCGCTGTGAGGCAAAACCGAAGAATTAAGAACGATTCCAGACCATTGCCCCCAGCGCACCTGCGTACGCGCGCCGCCTTGACGCGCCCACCGCAGGTGCGAGAAGACCCCACGCAAAGCTTCGAGATTCGAGCGAAATTCGAGACGGACCGTCGATGAGCAAGTTCAACGAGGAGCGTGTGCTGAGCGTCCATCACTGGACCGACACGCTGTTCTCCTTCCGCACCACCCGCGATCCCGCCTTCCGTTTCCGCAACGGCGAGTTCGTGATGATGGGCCTCGAGGTCGAGGGCCGTCCGCTCTTGCGCGCCTACAGCGTCGTGTCGGCCAATTACGAGGAGGAACTGGAGTTCTTCTCGATCAAGGTTCCGAACGGCCCGCTCACCTCGAAGCTGCAGCACCTCAAGGTCGGTGACCCGATCATCGTCGGCAAGAAGCCGACCGGTACCCTGGTGCTCGACAACCTGATGCCGGGCAGGAACCTCTACCTGCTCGGCACCGGCACCGGCCTGGCGCCCTTCATGTCGATCATCAAGGACCCGGAAACCTACGATCGCTTCGAGAAGGTCGTCCTCGTCCACGGCTGCCGCCAAGTGCAGGAACTCGCCTATGGCGAGACCATCACGCAGGACCTGCCGAACCACGAATTCCTCGGCGAGGTCATCAGCGCCGGTTTGATCTACTACCCGACCGTGACCCGCGAGCCCTTCCGCAACCGCGGCCGCATCACCGATCTGATGACCTCCGGCAAGCTGTTCGAGGATATCGGTCTGCCGCCGATGTCGGTGGAGAACGATCGGTTCATGCTGTGCGGCTCGCCCGACATGATCCGCGACACCCGCCAGCTGCTCACAGACGGTGGCTACGAGGAGGGCAATCACGGCGAGGCCGGCCACTACGTCATCGAGAAGGCGTTTGTCGAGAAGTGAGTCTTACCGGGAGGTGAGCGGAGCCCGCGCCGTCTTCATCGCCGGTGCCGGGACCGAGATCGGCAAGACCTACGTCACCGCCGCGCTGACGCGGCGTCTGCACGACCGGGGCCGTACCGTACGCACTCTGAAGCCCTTGGCGAGCGGGGTTCCGCCGCTCGGTACCCCCGGTTTTGCGGACAGTGATACAGCGCGCCTGCTTGCGGCGCAGGGCCTGCCCGTGACGCTTCGCACCGTAGAAGCCTGCTCGCCCTGGCGCTTCGCCGCGCCGCTCAGCCCCGATCTCGCCGCCGCGCAAGAGGGCCGGACCCTGGCCCTGGATGACCTTGTCGACTGGTGCCGGACCGAGATGGCCGGGATCTCGCCCGGCGGTACCCTCCTGATCGAGGGGGTCGGCGGTCTGATGAGTCCGGTGACCGGCGACGCGACCGGCCTCGACTGGCTCAAGGCCCTCCGCCTGCCGGCCCTCATGGTCTCGGGGTCCTATCTCGGAGCCATCAGCCACGCCCTCACGGCCGCCGAAACCCTAGGCGCCCACGGGGTTCCACTCCGCGGGATCGTCGTTTGCGAGAGCCCGAACGCGCCGACGTCACCGGATTTCGTGGCGGCGGCACTCCGTCGCCATCAGGGTCGCCATCAGGCTGTCCCGGTCATCGTCATCGCCCGCGACGGCGACTGCCCGGATGCTCTGGCCGACCTCGTCTGACCCGCAGGGCCATCGAACGAGCCCGACAAGACGGACGGGGGCGCTTCCCGCTTCAGAGGACTTGGATCGACAGCGCGCCGGCTGGGCAGATCCGCAACACGTGCGGGCGTTCTGGCACCACGTCCCAAATCCGTGCCTCAGCGTAGCGCAGCTGGATCGTCCCGCCCGGTCCAGGTCCGTGGAAGGCATGCTCCAGGGCGAGCACCAGGGTGGGACGCGGTGGATGCGGTCGAAGGGTGGTGTCGACCGTCAGCGTGATCGCATCGGCCGCCGAATGTGCGAAGGCGTCGAAGCTCTGCACCAGCCCGTCGATTTCGGCTCCGTCCAGGGTCAGCACGAGGCAGAGGCGGGGCAGGGCGGTGGGGCAGGCGGTGGCCGGCACGTCCCGTCGCAGGGTCACGCTGAAACGCGACGAACCCTGCGCCGGATAGACCCAGCGATGGGCTTCCCGCACTCCCTGGAAGGGCACCCATTCCTCTGGCTGCGATGCAGAGGGGGCTGCGACCCGGCCCTCGGCCCGGCCGTCCTGGCGGTAATGCAGCAGGGGGTTGACCCCAGCGGCCCCGATATCGGGATAGCGCGCCACATACATCAGGGTGCTGAAATTCGGGTTCGGATCAAGGCCGGCCTTCGCGCCGAAGCGCAGGTAGTGGCGCACCGGGTCGAGGCGGATGCGGCCGCTCTGGTGCTTGTAGAAGGCAGTGTCGAAATCGGCGCTGGGGTCGCGGTTCTGCGCCGCCCCGCGCCACACGTAGTGCAGAAACGGGTCGATGCCGGAGCGGGCCACGTCCGGATGCTGGGTCCGGTAGTAACCGGCGTCGAACAGACGGGGCACGCGCCCCAGGGTCACCCGGCGGAACAGAGTGGTGGCGATGCGGATGAGGCGGGGCGGCAGCGGGATCGTCATGTGAAGGTCGGCGCCTCGCACAGGCGGCGCAGGACCGCACCGAAAGTCTCGGCGTCGTCATCGCGGGCGAGCTGGGCGAGGCCGTTCTGCTGAACCTGGGTCCAAGCGGACTCGGTCTGGTGCAGCTGCGCCAGCGTCTCGGCAAAGCCTGGTGGATCGTGCCAATCATGGACCCGGTACCCCGTGCCGTCCGGCCAACCCATCTGCCCGGCCAGGATAGGCGTGACGACGCTCGGCAGGCCACGTGTCACGGTCTCCAGCACCTTGTGCGGGATGCCGGCGGCGAAGCGCGTCGGCGCCACGGCGACGCGGGCGGCATCGAGCGCGGGCCCGATGTCGTCGACCCGACCCAGCACGGTGACGCCGGGCCGGGTCAGCCGCTCGGCAATGGACGGCGCGACGGTGCCGATGATGGTGATGCGCGCCTCCGGCAGGAGCGTCCGTAGAGGAGTCCAGACCTCTCCAAAGAACCAGTCGAGGGAATCGATGTTGGGCTCTCCCTCGCGGGAAAGGGAGCCAATAAAGACGAAGCCCGCGCGGGCCGCGAAGCCGGGGGGATTTGGATGCGGTGCCTGGAGATGGCCGAGCACCACAGGATCGGCGATGCCGGCGTGCCGGAGCAGCCGCGCATCGGCGGGTGAGACGCAGACCACGTTGTCGGCCGCCGCCACCGGCCGGAGTTCCAGTGCCGTGGCTCGAGCCAGCGCCGGTCCCGGGGCCGGTCGGCCCTTGAGGGTAGCGATGACGAAGTCGCGCAGGGCGTAGAGGGATTCGCAGTCGAACACCACGCGGGAGCGCCCGACATCCCGGGGGCTCAGGCCGAGGTCGTGCAGGACCTCGCAGACCATGCGGACATGCGGCGGACGGCTGACCCAGAGCACATCGTAGAAACCGGCGCGTTCGCTGACGAGGCGTCGGAAACCCTCCCGCCCACAGGGCTCGATCACCTCGATCCGATCGGAAAGGTCACGGTAGGTCCGCGCCGGTTCCTCGCGCTCGCCGTAGACCGAACACACCGTCACCGCGTAGCCGAGATCCGCCATCGCGTTGACGATGGTGTTGGCGCGCGGCAGCCCGGCCCCGAGATCCTGGTGTGGCGCCCGGTCGTCGACATAGAGGATGCGCAGGGCGAAGGGCGCGTCGTCGCGGGGTCCGAACCCGGTGCGTGCCGGCCCCTGCCCGAATAGCCAGCCCCGATGCCGCTCGCGGAAGCGGCTGCGGTTGCGGTCGAGCAACGCTTCGACGTCGGCGCGCCGGACGCTGGTGGCGCTCTCCACGTGGATCGCGATGCTGCGCGGCTGATAGACGACGCGCCGCCCGGCCTGCTGGCAGCGCAGGCACAGATCGGTATCCTCGAAATAGGCCGGCGCGAACCAGTCGTCGAAGCCGCCGAGCATGGTGAACAGTGCGGCCTTGATCATCAGCACTGCCCCGGAGACGTAGCCGACGTCGCGGGTGTAGGAGGCCTCTGGAGCGAAGGGGTCGAGACCGCCCCGCCCATGGGGATGGGTGAGCTGCGGATCGTCCTGGAAGCCCGCGCCGGCCTCCTGCAGGATGCCGCCAGGGAACACCAGCCGGGCGCCGACGATGCCGATATCGTCGGATTCCGAGAAGGTCGCCACCAGGGCCGCCAGGGCGCCGGGCATCAGGTCGACATCGGGATTGAGGAACAGCAGGTACCGGCCCCGCGCCTTGGCCGCGCCCTGGTTGCAGGCCGGGCCGAAACCGATGTTTTCGTCGTTGAGGTGGATCTGCGCCCCGTCGATCCGGCCGAACAGCGCCCGGGTTTCCGGATCGGAGGCGTTGTCGATCAGGATCACCTCGAAGGCCGGGCCGGCGAAGGCCTGCTGCGCGGCGAGCTTGGCCAGCGTCCAGGCCAGCAGGTGCCGGGCCCCGCGCGAGACCATGACGACCGAGACCAGGGGCTCGGCCTCGGGCCGGAACGCGAGGCGTATGTCGTTGAGGAACAAGGCGTTCCAGATCAGGGCGCCCTCGACCAGGGCCGCCTTGCGGCCGGAGGGCGCGTCGAGGATGTCGGGGGCAGCCATCATGGCAGGGGTTCCTCTGCCGAGGCGATCTCGGACAGGATGGTGATCCGCCCGATGAGATCGTCGTGCAGGAACAGGATCTTAGACGGACCCGCGTGGACGGGCTCGAGGCCCGCGAAGGTCAGGGCGGCGGGGGCGGCCGGAAGGTCCGCACGGGCCGTGGTATACAGAAGACCCAGGCTGGTATTCAAAGAGGTGACGCGTTGCAACGTGATCTCCCGCGTCGACGCCCCGATCTGGAAGGCCGCGTTGGGGTGAGTCCCGAACGCGAGGTGGCGCGGGAGCGACAGGGCGAGCAGCGCCCCCTCTCCGGTGAGGCCGACGAGGCGCGCCTCGGCCTCCCAATCCGCGGCGACATCCGCCAGCTCGGCCGCGAGTTCGGCCCGGAGGGAAGGGGGCAGCCGCCGCTCGCGGACCCATTCCGGCGACAGGGCGAGGTGGAGCCCGGCAAGGCAGGTCTCTTGGCCGGTCTCTTGGCCGGTCTCTTGGCCGGTCTCTTGGCCGGTCTCTGGACTGGTCCCCTGGTCGATCCCTTGGTCGGTCCCCGATGATCCGGCACCGGCCCTGGCAAACCAGCGCCGGCGCAAGGGGGTGTAGGGGGCGGCGCCCGGCGGTCCGGCGCGCTCGGTGGCGATCAGCCGCCCGAGATCGGGATGGTCGCGGAGGTCCGACCGCAGCGAGGTCTCGCAGGCGAGACGTCCGTGCCGGAGGGGCATGGACACGAGGAAGGTGGCCGGCTGCGCGGGATCGCTCGACGCCGGCTCGTCCGGGCCGGATGTGTCCGCGTCCCAGGCGGGAAGCATGGCCAGCAAATCGGTTTCCGCCTGCTCGGCTCCCTTGTTGTAGCCGGCAAATAGAGCTTCGCAGGCACGGGTCAGCGCGGCGAGTCCGGTCGCGTCCGAGGCCAGCGCCAGGACCATGTCCTTGACCGCCTGCCCGGTCTGTAGGCGGTGGGCCGGCGCCACCGGGTCGAAGCCCTCGAAGCCGAGAGCGGTGCCGATGACCGGTTTGCCGAAGGACAGGGCTTCGGCGACCTTCATCTTCAGCCCGCTGCCCATCAGGATCGGGGCGACCACGAGGTCGACGTCGTCGTAGAAGTCCTCCAGCCGCGGGACGTAGCCGGCGCGGATCACCCCCGGCGATGTGGCCGGGCCGAGGCTGTTGCTGATCTCGCCGGCGATCACGAGTTCGGGCCGCCCCGGCACCCAATCCGCGCTCCAGGCGGCGGCGAAATGCCGGATCGAGAACAGGTTCGGGTCGTTGCCGTGGCCGAGGAAGCCGATGCGCGTCAGCCGGGTCGGCGCCGCGAACGGGCGTCGGGCCAGGAAGCGGGGCGGCAGGAGGTGGACGCGCCGGTCGGTGAGGGTCCGAAAATAGGCGGCCTCCTCGGATTGGATCGCCAGGACGATGTCGGCGCGGGCGAGGCCGGCCGCCTCGCCGGCCCGGTCGGTGTAGAAGAAGTTCGGCTCGGCCCGGAACGGCCGGTACTGGCGCTGCCGGTCGGCGAAGCGGTCATGCGTGTCGATCAGCTTCAGCATGCCCGGGGGCGCCGCTTCGAGCGCCCGCGACAGGAACACGTAGTTCACCAGAATCGCGCGGGTTTCGGGATAGGCCTGGCCGTACCAGGCCACGAAGGCGCCGACCGCGTCGGGGCACCAATCGTCGATGCCGAAGCCGCGCGCCCGCGTGGTGAGCGGGATCGTGCCCTGGGGCTCGATCCGGAAGGTGTGCCGGAACAGTCCCGCCGCCTCGGCCTCGTCGGTGGGCGGGTGCTGCCCGAAGCGCCGGTAGATCTGATCCTCGTGGGCGTAGGTCGCGAGGTCGATGGCGAAGCCGCCGCGCTGGAGGGACAGGCAGGTGGTCAACAACCGGCGCCGATTGCCGGCGCTGGTCGGGAAGGCCGGCATGGGCGCCACCACGAGGATCGCAGGGGGGCTCATCCGCGGGGCTTCCCGATCGTGGCCGGAGTGACGCTGCCGGTTCCGAGCAGGAGCGCCTGCGCCACCGCGAGGTCCCGGGGATTGCCCCAGACGGTTTCCAGGCCGAGGCGCGTCTCGGGCGCAGGCCCGAAGCGCAGGTCGGCCCGCACCACCCGCGCGCAGCTCCACGTCGTCCCGGCCCGGACCAGGAGATAGTTCGGCACCCCGGAGCCCGAGAGCGTGGCCTGGCTGTCGCTGTCGCGCGCGATGGCGAGGCGGGGCGCCGCGTCCCGCGCCGGCATGTCCCGCGCCGGCATGTCCGGCACCGGCGTTTCCAGGAAGGCGGGGGCCAGGAGCGGGAACAGCGTCGCCAGGGCGTCCAGGGTGGCCGGCGTCACCGCCGCGAGCACGGCGCCCGCCAGGGCCGCGCGCGCGGGCGCCGTCAGCTCGGCGACCGGGCGCGGCTTCGGACATGTGAGGGCCACCTCGCGGAAATGCGTCGCCAGCACCAAGGTGCCGCCCTTCGCCAGGGCCGCCCCGGCATCCGCCAGGACGAGCAGTCCGGCCGGGTCCCGCGCGTCGGCGCCAAAGCCAGTGAAGGCCCAGGTCAGCAGGCCGACGCCCGCCGGCCCCGCGATCCCGAGGGGAATCGGCAGGTCCGTGCCCACGGGGTAGCGGCAGACCAGCACGCCGTTGCCGGCCGCGAACAGGCGAGCCTCGCTGACATCGGGGTGGTCGGGGGGGGCGGTCATGCGGCCTTGGGATGTGATGGGCGGGTGATTGCGCGGAGGTCGGTCGGCCGAGGGTCATCCGAACCCCCCTGCGATCGCCTCGTCACCACAAGGATTCCCGGACCGGCCGGGTTCTGAGGGGGCACCGTCGCGCCCGGCGATGGCCGCCAAGCGATTCCGGTCACGCGCGTCCCCGAAGGCGGCGGCCCGAACTCCAGGGTGCGAAACCGCTCGCCACGGGGACGCGGGGGGGGCTTCAGCCGGCCCGCTGCGCGCCGAAAGCCGCCAGGATGCGGGCCCAGGAGCGGGTGCCCTTGTGAAAGCTCGTCAGGTCGTACTTCTCGTTGGGCGAATGGATGCGGTCGTCGTCGAGGCCGAAGCCGATGAGCAGGGTGTTGCGGTCGAGCAGGCGCTTGAAGTCGCCCACGATCGGGATCGAGCCGCCGGCCCCGATGGTCACGGCGGGCACGCCCCATTCCTCGGCCAGGGCCGCGCGGGCGGTCTCGAGCTCGGGCATGTCGAACGGCAGGCTGATGGCGCGGCTGCCCTTGTAGCAGATCACCTCCACCGAGCAGTCGGCGGGGATGCGTTCGCGCACGAAGGCCTCGAAGGTGCGGGCGAGCTGTTCAGGGTCCTGGTCGTCCACGAGGCGGAACGAGACCTTGGCGCTGGCCTGACCGGCGATCACCGTCTTGGTGCCCTCGCCGGTATAGCCGCCGATGATGCCGTTGACGTCGCAGGCGGGGCGCGACTGGATCAGCTCGATCAGCATGCGGCCGCGCTCGCCGGCCGGCTCCGACAGGCCGATGGGACCGAGAAAGGTCTCCGGCGTGAAGTCGAGGCCGCGCCATTGGTCGAGCACCGCCTGCGGCGTCTCGCGCACGCCGTCGTAGAAGCCCGGCAGCGCGACCTTTCCGTCGACATCGTGCAGGTCGGCGATGATCTTCGACAGGACATGGATCGGGTTGCGCGCCGCGCCTCCGAAGAAGCCCGAATGCAGGTCGCGGTCGGCGCAGGTCACCGTCACCTCGAAATAGGCGAGGCCGCGCAGCGAGGTGGTGATGGCCGGCGTGGTGGGGTTCCACATGCTGGTGTCGCACACCAGCACGATGTCGGCGGCGAGCTTGTCGCGATTGGCCGCGACCCATTCGGGAAGGCCCTGCGAGCCGTTCTCTTCGGCGCCTTCGATCAGGATGGTGACGCCGCAGGGCAGCTCGCCCTCCATCGCCAGATGCGCTCGGCAGGCCTCGATGAAGGTCATCACCTGGCCCTTGTCGTCCGAGGCGCCGCGCCCGACGATTTTCTTCTCGCCCTTGGCGTTCAGCGCGAGGCGCGGCTCGAAGGGCGGCGTCTCCCACAGGGCCAGCGGGTCCACCGGCTGCACGTCGTAATGGCCGTAGAACAGCACATGCGGGGCGCCCGGCTTCGGGGCGTGGGCCAGCACCACCGGGTGCAGGGACGTCTCGTGGATGGCCGTTTCGAAGCCCAGGGCCGTCAGCGTGCCCTCCAGCCACTCCGCCGCCGTGCGGCAATGGGGGGCGAAGGCCGGGTCCGTGGAGATCGAGGGAATCCGCAGGAAGGCGAAGAGCCGCTCCAGGGCGTTGTCGAGGTCGCGGTCGATATCGTTGAGAACGGGGGCGAGCGCGGTCATCGGGCGTCCTTCACGGGGAGGCGAGCGGCGGAACCGGGTTAGCGCAAGGGAGCCGGGCCAAGCAACCAGGCAGGATCAAGCAACCGGGCAGGAGCAAGCAACCGGGCAGGACCGAGCAACCGGGCAGCACCGAGCAACCCGGCTCCACCGAAGCAATCGTCGCATCGTCGAGCCGTACCGCAACGTATCCGTCAGCCGTGCGCCGTGTCGGCCCGTGCACGCTCGGCGGGAACACCCGCTTTTTGGAACTGTTATCGAGTGGACCGGCCCGGGGCGGATGATTTTTCCCCGCCGCGGCCCCTGCGACCCTGTCTCGAAATCCAACGGTGCCGTGCCTGTCCCGGCCCGCAAGTCACGGATACCGCCATGCTCATCGAAAGTGGTTCGCCTCATGCGGCGAACACCATCGGCATCACCCTGACGATCAACGGCGAGACCCGTTCGCTTCAGGTCGCGCCCTGGACCACGCTGCTCGACCTGTTGCGCGAGGACCTCGACCTCACCGGCACCAAGAAGGGCTGCGATCACGGCCAGTGCGGCGCCTGCACGGTGCTGGTGAACGGCACGCGCATCAATTCCTGCCTGACCCTGGCGGTGATGAAGGACGGGGCCAGCATCACCACCGTGGAGGGCCTTGCTGGGAGTGCAGGCCTTGCCGGGAGTGCAGGCCTTGCTGGGAGTGAGGGCGTCGCGGGCGCGGAGGGCCTGCATCCGCTCCAGGCGGCCTTCGTCGAGCACGACGCCTTCCAGTGCGGCTACTGCACGCCCGGCCAGCTGTGCTCGGCGGTGGGGATGATGACGGAAGGCCACGCCCATTCCCGCGAAGAAATCCGCGAGGCGATGAGCGGCAACATCTGCCGCTGCGGCGCCTACACCAACATCGTCGATGCGATCGAAGACGTGATGCACGCGGGAGCCGCACGATGAACCGCTTCGATTACGTCCGCCCGACCACCGTGGACGAGGCGGTGCGCGCCATCGCGGCGGGCGCCAACAGCCGCTTCATCGCCGGCGGCACCAACCTCGTCGATCTGATGAAGTACAATGTCGAGCGGCCCGAGCGCCTCATCGACATTACCCGGCTGCCCCTCGACCGGATCGAGGAGCGCGACGGCGGCCTCAGCCTCGGCGCCCTGGTGACGAATTCGACGGTGGCCTACGACGCGCAGGTCCAGGCGCGCTATCCGCTCCTGTCGAGCGCGATCCTGGCTGGAGCCTCGGGGCAGCTGCGCAACGCCGCCACCACCGGCGGCAACCTGCTGCAGCGCACCCGCTGCTACTATTTCTATGACGACGCCACGCCCTGCAACAAGCGCGAGCCGGGCACCGGCTGCGCCGCCATCGGCGGCGTCAACCGCATCCACGCCATCTTCGGGACGAGCCCGTCCTGCATCGCCACCCACCCCTCCGACATGTGCGTGGCGCTCGCCGCGCTCGAAGCCAAGGTCCGGGTCGCGGGTCCGGGGGGCGAGCGCACCATTCCGTTCGCCGACTTCCACCGCCTTCCCGGCGACGCGCCGGAGCGGGACACTACCCTGGCGGCGGACGAGATCGTGCTCGCGGTCGATCTGCCCGACGAGGAGTTCGGCGCCCACCACACCTACCTGAAGCTGCGCGACCGGCTCTCCTACGCCTTCGCGCTGGTCTCGGTGGCGGCCGTGATCAAGCGCGACGGCGACACCATCCGGTCCGCGCGCTTCGCGCTCGGCGGCGTCGCCCACAAGCCGTGGCGCAACGCGCAGGCCGAGGCCTTCCTGGTCGGCAAGCCCGCCACTGCGGAGACCTTCGCGGCGGCCGCCGACATCGTGGTGGCCGAGGCGCAGCCCCAATCCGAGAACGCATTCAAGATCGAACTCGCGCGTCGTGCCATTGCCCGCGGCCTCGCCCAGGCCGCCGCCGGCACGCCGCAGTCGCAGTCCGACAAGCGCATCGCCTGAAGGAACCCTCATGGCCCACAGCATCAGCACCTCAGGCACCGACACCTATGTCGGCACGGCGCAGAGCCGCGTCGACGGCCCGGCCAAGGTCACCGGCCAGGCGAAGTATGCCGGCGAATTCGCCGCCCCCGACCTGACCCACGGCTACGTGGTGTCGAGCGGCATCGCCCGCGGCCGCATCCTGTCCATCGACACCGCCGCCGCCGAAGCGGTGCCGGGCGTCGTCAAGGTGTTCACCCACGCGAACCGGCCGCGCACCGCCTGGCTCGACTACAATTACCAGGACCAGGTCGCGCCTCCGGGCTCGCCCTTCCGGCCGCTCTACGACGACAAGGTCCATTACAGCGGCCAGCCGGTGGCCCTGGTGGTGGCCGAGGATTTCGGCACGGCCCGTTACGCCGCCTCGCTGATCAAGCTCACCTACGAGGCCGAGGCGCCGACCACCGATCTCAGGAGCCTGGAGGACGTGGCCTACGTGCCGCCGAAGAAGCGCTCCGGCATCAAGCCGCCGCCGGCGCCCTGGGGCGATGCGGACGGCGCCTACAAGGCCGCGCCGGTCCAGCTCACCAACCACTACCACATGGCCGTGGAGCACCATAACCCGATGGAGCCCCACGCCTCGACCGTGGTCTGGGAGGGCGGCGGCAAGCTCACCGTCTACGACAAGATCCAGGGCGTCTCGAACAGCCTCGGCTACATCACCGGCGTGTTCGGGATGAAGAAGGACGACGTCCACGTCCTCAACCCCTATCTCGGCGGCGGCTTCGGCTCGGGGCTTCGCCCGCAATACCAGCTCTTCCTCGCCGTGATGGCGGCGCGCGAACTCGAGCGTTCGGTGCGGGTGACCCTGACCCGCGACCAGATGTTCACCTTCGGCTACCGCCCCGACGTGCGCCAGACCATCGCTCTCGGGGCCGAGGCCGACGGGGCGCTGACCTCCGTCCGGCACGAGGCGATCTCCGGCACCTCCGGCTTCGAGGATTACCAGGAGGTGGTCGTGAACTGGTCGGGCATCCTCTACGATTGCCCGAACGTCGCCCTCGATTACCGTCTGGCCAAGATCGACACCTACACCCCCTCCGACATGCGGGCGCCGGGTGCGGTGACGGGCGTGTTCGCCCTCGAAATCGCCATGGACGAACTCGCCCACGCGACGGGCCAGGACCCGATCGACCTGCGCCTCAGGAACTACGCCGAGAAGGACCGCACCCAGGACAAGCCGTTCAGCTCGAAATCCCTGCGCGCGGCCTATGCGGAGGGGGCCGAGCGCTTTGGCTGGTCGGGCCGCAACCCCGAGCCGCGCTCGATGAAAGAGGGGCGCGAACTGGTGGGCTGGGGCATGGCCACCGGCATCTGGGAGGCGCTGATGCAGCAATCGAGCGCCCAGGCCACGCTGACGGCCGACGGCAAGCTCGTGGTCGGCAACCAGACCGGCGACATCGGCACCGGCACCTACACCATCCTGACCCAGATCGCCGCCGATGCGCTCGGCCTGCCGATGACGGACGTGACGACGAAGCTCGGCGATTCGAAGCTCGCCAACGCGCCGATCGCCGGCGGCTCCTGGACGGCGGCCTCCTCGGGCACGGCGGTGATGAAGGCCTGTCGCGAGATCGCCGCCCAGGTCTTCACCCTGGCGCGCGGCCTCGACGATTCGCCGCTCGCCAACGTCGATTTCGATCGCGCGGTGTTCAAGGAGGGGCGCATCTCGGTGGCGGGTGACCCGTCCCGCAGCATCGCCCTCACGGAGGTGATGGCGAAGGCGGGGATGGACAAGATCGAGGCCACCGGCTCGGCCGGGCCGGATTCCAACCATTCCCAGGACTTCGCCGGCTACACCCACTCGGCCATCTTCGCCGAGGTGAAGGTTGACGAGGATCTCGGCGTGGTGCGCGTCACCCGCGTCGTCTCGGCGATCGCGGCGGGCAAGATCCTCAACACCAAGACGGCGCGCAGCCAGATCCTCGGCGGCGTGGTGATGGGCATCGGCTCGGCGCTGGAGGAGGAATCCATGCTCGACCACACCATCGGCCGGTTCATGAACCACAATCTCGGAGAGTATCACGTGCCGGTGAATGCCGACATCTTCGACATCGACGTGATCTTCGTCGAGGAGGACGACAGGGCCAACCCGATGGGCGTGAAGGGCCTGGGCGAGATCGGCATCGTCGGCACGGCGGCGGCGGTGGCCAACGCGGTGTTCCACGCCACCGGCAAGCGCATCCGCGACCTGCCGATCACCATCGACAAGATCATCGGCTGACGGCGAACCGCCGTCCGTCCCGACGATCGAGAGCCGCGTGCCCCCCGGTGCGCGGCGCTCAGCGCGTCGCGCGGCCGAACAGGCGTTCGGCGAAGCTCGGACCCGCATCGCCGCGTCCGGCCACCACCACGAGGCGGCGGACCTCGCCGCGCAGATAGGACTGGAGGAAGCGGTTGTAGTCCCGGAAGGAGACGCAGCCGTTGGAAGCCCCGCTCGGGCCCAGCATGTAGGTATGGGCCAGGATGCCGTCGCGGCCGTGGATCGCCGCGCTGCCGCCGACCGGGTTGAGCCGGATCGCCCGCACGCCGTGGAACAGGGCCTCGCGCTCGGTGAGGTCGTAGGTGCCGGGCGGGGTGGAGCCGCGCATCCGGCGATGGACGTGGCGCGGGTTGTCCATGCTCTCGCCCAGACCCGAGTGAGCCTCCAGCCGCTCGCCGCTCGGCAGCGTCACGGTGCGGGCGGTGATGTCGTAGACGGCGGTGCCGGCGCTCACCCCCGGATTGCTCTCGATGATCCGGCGCGGTCCCGGATCGATGGTCGGATCGACCGACGCGTAGGCGAGGGTGGTGCGCGGTTCCGGGTCCGGCGCCGGGCGGGTCCCGAACACCGTGTCGAAGAACGAGCGCTCGGCCTCGGCATTGGCCTGCGCCCGCTCCGTCCGGGTCCGGCGCGTCGTCAGGGCGCGCAGGGCCGGCTCGGACCGAAGGGCGAAGCGGGCCGGCTCGGCCTGACCCGGGACCTGAGCCTGGGCCAGGAGCCCGGCCGGACGCGCGACCGGCAGGGGAACGAGCTGGGCCACCGGTTGGGCCATGGGTTGCGCCATGGGTTGGGATACCCGCATCGGCGTGGCCGGCAAGGCGCGCGGCGTCACCATCGCCAGCACGGTGGCGGGCGCAACCGCCGGGACCAGCGTGGCGGCGAGCGGCAAAGCCTGCGCCAGCCGGGGCACGGACGCCCCGAGCGCCGGGGTCGGGTCGAGCATCCACGCGGAGGCGCTGGGGGCGCGGACCGCCGCCAGGACGGACGGTCCCGGTCCGGCGGGCACCGTCCCCTCCGGCGCGGTCAGGCGCGGGAAGACGCCGCAGAGCAGCGCGACCAGGGACGTCTGGAGCAGCACTCGACCGCGCGGCCGGCGAGGGCGGCGGAGACGGCGGCCGTACGGATACACAGCGTCGTTCATGCGGGCGCTACTCGGATACGCAAGTCCCGAACGGACACCGGTCCAGCTGCGCACACCTGAAGAAAAGGTTAAGCGAAACCAGGATTGGACGAAGGTGCCTGTTGAGGAAACATCAATCTTAACGGGACCACTACAGCCCCAACTTGGTTAATCCGAGATAAACCGCAGCGCATCTTGTCGCCGAAACGATGCGTTGTCCGCAAAACGCCCGCTTCCCGGCCCTTGCTCACCAACTCCCACTTGCCGTCTCCCACTTTCCCACCGTCGAACCGCCGACGCGAAAAAAGCGGGACCGACCCTGTGGACCTCGGGGGCAAACCGGGATCGGACGACGCACCTGCGGAATTTGGGCGTATGCTGTCGAGCGATCCGGGCCGGTTGCCGGTTTCAGGGAGATCGCGGCCGCATGGGGTTCCTCATCGTCTTTCTCGGCGCCGGTCTCGGCGGCATGGCCCGCCACGGTGTCGGGCTCGCCGCCCTGCGCTTCGGCACGAGCTTTCCCTACGGCACGATGGGCATCAACATCCTCGGGTCGATCCTGATGGGCGTGCTCGCCGGGTGGTACGCCATGCGCAGCGGCAGCCAGCCGATGCGGCTGTTCCTCGCGACCGGCGTGCTCGGCGGCTTCACCACCTTCTCCTCCTACGCGCTCGACGGCATCCTGCTGCTGGAGCGCGGCGAGGTCGGTGCGGCGATCATCTACATCCTGGGCTCGATGGTGCTCGGCCTGGCCGGTCTGCTCCTCGGCCTCATGATCATGCGGATGATCCTGTGACGAAGGCCGAATCGGCCTGAGGCCTGCGTGGCAGGTACCGTGCGGCACGAGACGGCGCGGCGGCCGGACCGAGCCCGGGGCCGTCCTGCTGATCGTTCGGGGCCGACAGTCTGCCGGAGACAAAGTCCGTCCGGGCAAGCGCCGGAAAGATGGCCCGTTTTCTCCCCGCGTGGAATGCCTCCAAATTAAAACTGACCGAATATTGGAATGATACAAGATTCAATCAATTCCAATCTTGTCTGAATTGCTTGCCAAGCCGAGTGCCAGCTTTCAAACCTTGCCTCCACGGAACAAAAGCCGCCGGGAGAGCAGGACGATGGAACGCACGCTGGACTGGATGCGCGGCTATGCGCGGCTTGCCTGGTGGGACGGCTCGGCCCTCGACCTGCGGCTGCATCGCCTGACCGACATCATCGACGCCCTGGCCGGCGTGCCGGAGGCGGACCCGGCGCTGGTTCCGGCGCACTGGCGGACGCGGGCGGAGGGTTGGGGGATGAGCGATCGGGCGCCCGCGACCTGGGAACCTGCGAACTGGGCATTGGGAGAGCGCGCGTGAGCGGTGGAGATGCCGCCCGGACGGTCGCCGGACAGGCCAGGCCGGCCTGCGCCGAGTCGGCGTCGCCCGAGGGTCACCTCGACGAGGCCCTGCGCCGGGCGTTCTGGCAGAGCCTGAACCGCGCGCCGTTGCCGGCGATGTCGGCCCTGGAGGTGGCGGCCCGCGTCGTCGGGGCCCTCTACCGCCAGGTGGCTCAGGCTCATGAAGGCCCGAACGGGTGCCGCTGCGGCTGGGAGCCGGATCCGGATTGCGATCTCATCGTGCTGGAAGCCCATCTGGCGGCCGCCCTGATGCAGCCGCCCGAACCGGACCTCGCCCACATGGCGGTGCTGGGGCGGGCCTGAACCGCGCTTCGGTTACGGTTCCCTCACACTCCCGGGGCGATCATGGGCGATGCGGGGCCGCGCGGTCGGCCGGGCATCGCAGCGCCGGAGATGTGAGATGGACGGGTTCTATCGCGGGATCGAGACGGCCCTGCTGGCCTTCAGTCTCGTCCTCGGGCTCGGCGCGCTGGTGGTGTCCGACCGGGCCATGCCGCGGGCCGCCGTCACCGAATTGGCGATCACGCTGCCGATATTGTCCGTCACGGCGACGCCCTGAGATTTCGGCGTTGCCGAGCAACGATTTATGCTCCGGCAGGTCTCTTGACTGCAACCCTTCAGCCCGCTCGCGACTTAACTGTTCAAGCAGCAACGCAGGCCGTTGCGCAAACCCGACACGTTGAGGGCACGTCCACCGAGGGATGTGCGAGCGAGACTTTCCGATGATGGCAAATCGACTGCGGATGCCCGCACTCGCGGGCGCTTTCTTCTTGATGGGATTCGGCGTCTCCGGTGGTGTCGTCATGGCGGCACCCGCGGCCGATCAGGGGCCGGCCAAGGCCTCCGGCTCCAGCCCGACGATTACACCGGTGGCGGCCGTGACGGAATCCGAGGACGAGGCGGTCAATTGCAGCCGCTCGCGTCGACGCCTGTGGATCGAGGGCGAAGGCTGGATCGTGCGCCGGGTCACCACCTGCCGTTAGGCGGGTTGGCTCCACGGGGTGGGCTGAAAATTTCCAGTCTCAAGACCTGAGGCCGAGATTCTTGACGTGAGACACCGAAACCCTGCCGCCCGGCAGGGTTTTTCGTTTGAACTGCTGTTTCGTGCTGAACTGCTTTTGTCTTGGGCCGCTTCTGTTCCGGGCTGCGTTCGGCGCGTCTTGCCTCGCGCCCTAACTTGCCTCGCGCCCTAAGCAGTCTTCGACGGTGTCCGTTGCGCAGGGGGCGGGAACGACAGGCGGAATGGGGTGGTTTTCCTCCGGATCGGCGCGCGTCGGAGTTCGGCCCCCCATGACTACTCGCTTCCTGACGGCGCCCCTCGGCGCCCGCCTCCTCGGTGCGGCCCTGGCTCTCGCCGCCGCGACCGGCGCGGCCTGCGCCCAGGATGTCGCGTACGCCGGAACGTCGGGCTATGGCCACCGCTCGCCCTACGGCCAGGCCTTCCCGGATGGGCATGACCAGGGCTACGGCTACGGCGGCGCGCTGATCGAGGGCGCCTATGTCGGGGCACCGTTGACGCGGGTTCCCCGCCCGAGCGAGTTGGTGCCGAGCGCCTGGGGCTACGGCACCTACGGGATTCCGACCGTCGCGGGTATCCGCAGCACCCGCCCGGGCACGCCGACCGTCTATGTCATCGAAGCGCCGCGCGCCGAGGCTCGCGGAACTATCCGGTCCCGGTCCGCGATGGGCCGCTCCAGGGTTGTGGTCCGCGATCGCCGGGGCCGCTGGTCGGAGCCCGCACGGCAGACCGGGCCGGCCTCCGTCCAGGCTGCGCCCGCCGCAGCCGAGATGAGCGGCGGCGCGCGGGTCATCCCGGTTCGCGTCTCGCACCGATAGGCTCGGCCAGGGCTGTCCGCCCACGAACGGACGAAGTTTCGGCTCGGGACGCTTTGGCAACCGGTTAATCTGTTCCTGTCATCCTCACGTCAACAACCGTGAAGGTGGTCGGGCCACGCCATGCATATCGTCCTCGTCGACACCAGTCGGGTCGTCCTCAAGATGATCTCGGCCCTGCTGGAACCCAACGGCCACACCGTCACGGCCTTTACCGACTCGGCGGAAGCGCTCGACTATGTCGAGAACACCGCATCGGTGCGGGTGCTGATCACCAGCCTCGAGGTCCGGCCCTTGGGCGGCCTCGAATTGTGCTGGTCCGCCCGTCTGTTGGCGGAGGCCAATCGCCCGCTCTACGTCATCACGATGTCGTCCGCCCGCAATGCGCGGAACCTCGCCGAGGCCCTCGACAGCGGCGCCGACGACTTCATCGAGAAACCGCCGGGACCGGAGGAGCTTCATGCCCGCCTGCGGGCCGCCGAGCGCCTGACGACGATGCAGAGCGAACTGATCCGCCTGGCCGAGACCGACTCGCTCACGGGTCTCCTGAATCGCCGCGCCTTCCTGCAGAAGTCGCGCGATGCCGCGGAGCGGGTCGGCGACCATGGCAAGATGTCGGCGATCCTGCTCGACATCGACCACTTCAAGCGCATCAACGATGAGTACGGCCACGATGTCGGCGATGCCGCCATCCAGGCCGTCTGCCGCGAACTGGCGCTGGACGGAATCATCGGCCGCCTCGGCGGCGAGGAATTCGGGATCGTCCTGCCGCACCGGGCCGGTACCGAGGCCGAGGCCATCGCCACCCGCCTGCGCCGTGCCATGGAGGCCCTGCGCATCCGCGGCGGCCGCGTGCCGATCCGCCTCACCTGCAGCTTCGGCGTCAGCGAATGGTCGGAGGGCGACACCGTCGAGGGGCTGCTCAAGCGCGCCGACATCGCCCTCTACGAGGCCAAGACCACCGGCCGCAACCGCGTCGTCAGCGCCGCATCCGATCTCGTCCTGGCCCGTGCCGGCTGAGCCGGCGCCCGAAGAATTCCCAACCATCCGGCCGCGTCGTCTGTCCCAGTGCGGGACGAGGCCCGCGACCAGGGTGGGGCATCTGCACAGCGTTCACCACAGTCTTGCGGGATTTCAGGCGAGTTTCGAAGCAGGTCGACGGGGTTTCGCCCGAGGTTTGGTCAATAAAGCTCTGGAACGGAAATTGATCTGACTCTCCCAAGGGCCGTCGCGGTGTGTCGTGGCGGGACAACGGGGAGTAATGCGGCATGAATGACGCCGTCGGAGTCTTGATCGTCAATGAGCCATCCGGGTTCGCCTCGACCTTTCGAGCGGTGATCGAACATGAGCCGCGTCTGCAGACTTTAAGTGAATCGGATCTCGCGCGCGCACCGGCGCGGAGCGTCGCCCTGGTCTTCGTCGGATCGCAGCCGGAGGCCTCGATTGCCGCCGACATCGCGGCTCTCAAGGAGCGCGCGCCGGGCCTAAACGTCCTGGTGGGCTTCGACCTGCTGCGCGCCGACCTGTTGCGCCAATTGGTGGAAGCGGGCGCCGACGCCTTCGTGGCCCGCAGCGCGACGCCGCGGGACGTGTGCGGCGCCATCCTGAGCCTGGCCGCCCGATCCGAGGCGCGGGGCGCCGAGACGCCGGCGCCGGCCGTGCTGCCCGCCAGCGAGGGCCTGACGCCGCGTGAGGCCGAGATCCTGCGCTTCCTCAGCGCCGGCTTCAGCAACAAGGAGGTGGCCCGCCGCCTGAACCTCAGCGTGCGCACGGTGGAGACCCACCGCCTCAACCTGCGTCGGAAGACCCAGACCGGTCGCCTGAAAGACCTCGTCGCCCTGGCGCGCCACCTCGGGCTCGCTCCGGTGGTCGAGGCCAGCCCCATGCGGTCGGGCGGCGAGCGCGGACGGGTCCAGCACCAGAGCGAGTGCGTGGCCCGGCTCTGAGCCGGGCCACGGTGCCCCTCAGGCGGGGGTGAGACTTTCGTTGACCGCGGAGAGGGGACGCTTGGGCTTCTGCGCCACGTCGCCGCCGCGCATGGCCTCCTCGAGGGGCTCGGGGCCTTTGCGCAACAGCTTGGCGAGGTAGTAGCTGCCGAAGCCGAAGATGAACGCGTAGGCGATCAGGAAGGCGATCAGGGAGGTCGTCACGGCATTGACCGTCAGGGGCGAATGCGCGTCCGCCGTCCGCAATTGACCGTAGACGATGTAGGGCTGGCGCCCGATCTCGGCGGTGAACCAGCCGAACAGGACGGCGCCGAAGCCGGACGGCGTCATCAGCATCGCCGCCCTGAGGAACCAGCGGTTCGTGTAGAGCGTGCCCCGCCAGCGCAGGTAGAGACTCCACAGGCTCAGGCCCAGCATGGCCATGCCGATCGCCACCATGATGCGGAACGCATAGAACACGGGCCAGACCGGCGGGCGCTGGTCGCGCGGCACGTCCTTCAGGCCCGGCACCACCCCCGAGAAGTCGTGGGTGAGGATGAAGCTGCCGAGCCGCGGGATGCCGATCTCGAAGTCGTTCTTCTCCGCCTCCATGTTGGGAATCGCGAACAGCAGCAGGGGCATGTTCGCCTGCCGGTCCCAGTTGGCCTCGATCGCCGCGAGCTTGGTCGGCTGCAGCTTGAGCACCGCGAGACCGTGGCTGTCGCCGACGAAGATCTGGATCGGCGTGAAGATCACCGCGAACCACAGGGCCATGGACAGCGAGATCCGGGCGCCCGCCACCTTCTCGGCCGGTTCCTTGCGCCCGCGCAGGATCATCCAGGCCGACATGCCCGCCACCGCGAAGGCCGTGGTGAGGAAGCAGCCCAGCACCATGTGGGCATAGCGGATCGGGAAGGACGGGTTGAAGATCACCTTCCACCAGTCGGTGGCGATGGCCCGGCCGTTCTCCACGACGAACCCGTCCGGCGTCTGCATCCACGAATTGGCGGACAGGATCCAGAAGGCCGAGATCAGCGTCCCGAGCGCCACCATGCAGGTCGAGACGAAGTGCAGCCGGTCGCCGACCCGATCCCAGCCGAACAGCATGATCCCGAGGAAGCCCGCCTCGAGGAAGAAGGCGGTGATGACCTCGTATTGGATCAGCGGCCCCAGCACGTTGCCGGTGAAGTCGGAGTAGCGCGACCAGTTGGTGCCGAGCTGGTAGCTCATCACGATGCCGGAGACGACGCCGAGGCCGAACGAAACCGCGAACACCTTGACCCAGAACCGGTACAGGTTCCGGTACATCGGGTTCTTGGTCCACAGCCACTGGGCTTCCAGGCGGGCGAGAAAGCTCGCCAGCCCGATGGTGAAGGCCGGGAAGATGATGTGGAAGGCCATGGTGAAGCCGAACTGGATGCGCGAGAGCAGGAGCGCGTCGACTTCCATAGGAAACCTCGTCCGATGCGGTGCCCGGAATCAGGGAACCTTGGAACAGCTATAGCGTAGAAGACGCCAAAGCTGCACCCGGTTCACCGGCGCCGCTCAGGTCGCAGCCCGGGGGGGAGACGGAGCCGCCGCGCTCAGGGCCTCCGCAACAGCCGCCGCGGTGCCCGGGCCAGCGCCGCGACGCCGAACAGGCCGAGGGCGACCACGCCGGTCAGGCCGGCGACGAGAAGGTCGCGATCCCGGCTCGTCCAATAGGCGCTGCGGGTGGCCTTGGTCCGGTCCGAAAAGCGCCCGTCGATGCCCACATCGCCCGGCACCGGCGCGAAGAGGTTGCCGGCCTTGTCGGGCGCCGGTTCATCGGTCAGCTGCGCCGACCACATCGTGGCGGCCTTGGCATCGGCGTAGCCCGGCATCAGGGCCTGGGCGGCGGCCATCATCACCGTGCTGTGGCCGACCCAGACCTCGCGGCTCGGATTCTCGGCCGTGGCGACGATGGCCTCGGCGCAGAGGCGCGGATCGTAGACCGGGTCGGGGGCGTACTGCCCGTGGCCGGTGCGGTTGCGGGCCCAGTTGAACTGCGGGGTGTTGACGGCCGGCAGGTAGACCACGCTGAGGGAGACGTCGACCGCGTCGTGGATCAGTTCGGAGCGCAGGGCGTCGGTGAAGCCCGAGACCGCGAACTTCGCCGCGCAATAGGGCGCCTGGAGCGGCGCCGCGCGGATGCCGAGGCCGGACGAGACCTGGATGATGGCGCCCCGGTTGCGCGGCTTCATGTGGCGCAGGGCCGCGAGCGTTCCGTAGACCTGGCTCAGATAGGTCGTCTCGGTGACCCGCTTGTACTCGTCCGGCGTGATCCGGTCGGCCGGGTTCACGATGGTCGCCATCGCGTTGTTGACCCAGGCCCGGATCGGCCCGATCTCGCCCTCGATCCGCTCGGCGGCGGCGTCGATTGCGGCCGCATCCGCCACATCCGCCGAGATCGCCAGGACGGACCCGCCATAGGCCGCGAGCGCGGCCTCGGTCTTCCGCAGGCGCTCCGGATCGCGGGCGATGACCGCGACCGCCCAGCCGCGCCGGGCGAAGAGGTGGGCGGTGGCAAGCCCGATTCCGGCGGTTCCACCGGTGACGACCGCAACCTTGGTCATGATGTTGGTATCCTCAACCCGGGAGAGCTTGCCCAAGACAGCCTGTCCAAGACAGCCTGCCGATGACAGCTTGCGCCAACGGTCTCACGCCAGCGCCGTTGCTCTCCGACCGGCGTGCCCAAACGACACGGGATCGCGGAAAGCTTCTCGTGGGTAGAACCTGACACTCGGTTCCGTCTCTTTGTGTCCCTTCACCGACCTCAAGAAGCTCCGCTTCGCAGCAGCTCGGTGGAGGATGACCGACGCCTGAACCGGATGGATTTTTGCCGGTCCGCGTTCGGGCGTGAGGATGGAAGAAGCGGACACCTGGCCGTGCTTTCGACGAACACCCGGGGGCTCTCACAATGCGTTCTCGGCGCAGGCTGACCAAAGAACCGTGGATCAGGAACAAGCGTCCCGTAGGACGCCTGTTTGCTGCGCAGCCAAGCGTTGACCTCAGTTCGCCCGGGCCACCTCGACGAGGTTGTCCGAGAAGGACGGGGCGTGGCCCATGTCGGTGAAGGCCCCCGAGGAGATGCTGTTGACCGTGCCCTCGTTGAGCTGACGCCAGTAGCCGAGCGTCGCGACCACGATGCCGGCCTTCACATCGTCGGTGATGCGCGCCACGCCTTTGAAGGCGCCGCGGTCGTTGGCAACCTGAACCTTGTCGCCGTCCCTGATACCGCGGGTGTCGGCGTCGGCTTGGTTGATCATCACGAACTGCTCGCCCTGGCCCTTCTGCTTGTCCTCCATGTTGGCGTAGCAGGAGTTCAGGAAGTAGTGGCTCTTGGGCGAGACGATGTTGAGCGGGAAGCGCTTGGCCAGTGCCGGGTCGTTGGTGTGGGACTCGCGCGGGCCGAGGTAGTCGGGTAGCGGATCGAGCGCTTCGCCGGGCTGGAAGCCCTCGTACATCTGCCGGAACGGTGGCGCGACGAAGTTCGTGGCGCCCTCGACCATGAACATGCACTTGCCGGTCGGCGTCGGGAAGTTGCCCTCGCGGTGGGGCGCGCGGTCGTCCGGCGTGCCGACCTTCAGCCGGGCGAAGCCGTGCTCGCGCATGTACTGGAGGTCGATGCCCTCGCAGGCCGGGGCGTTCCAGTCGACGTAGTGCTCCAGGCACTCCGTGTCGGTCCACTTGAAGTTCTCTTCCTCAAAACCGAGCCGGGCCGCGAGCTGGCGGAAGATCTCGTTGTTCGGGATCGCCTCGCCGGGCGCATCCGCGCATTTGGTGTTGTAGGTCAGGTAGAGGTGGCCCCAGGACAGGATCATGTCCTCCATCTCCGCGCCCATCGTCGCCGGAAGCACGATGTCGGCATAGGAGGCGGTGTCCGAGATGAAGTGCTCGGCCGAGACCATGAACAGGTCCTCGCGCATCAGCCCGGCGACGATCTTGTCGGTCTCGGGCGCCTGCGTGACGGGGTTCGAGTTCCAGCACATCATCGACATGATCGGCGGGTCGAGCTTCAGCTCGCCGGTGAGCGCGCGTCCGATCTGAAGGTTGCTGATGACGCGGGTACCCTCCGGGATCAGGTCGGGCCGGCACATCACGTCGAACTTGTAGGGATGCTCCCAGACACCGAACTGGGTGACGCCGCCGCCGACGTGGCGCCAGGCGCCGGTGAGCGCCGGGATGGACGACACCGCCCGGATGGTCTGGCCACCGCCGTAATGCCGTTCCAGCGCCACGCCCATGCGGATGCCGACCGGCTGCTCGGTCGCCATCTCGCGGGCGAGCTTGCGGATGTCCTCGGCCGGGACGCCGGTGATCGCGGCGGCCCATTCCGGCGTACGCGGAGCGGCCCGCTCCTTCAGTTCCTCGAAACCGACCGTGTAGTTGTCGACATAGTCCTGGTCGACGAGACCCTGCGCGATGATCGAGTTGATCAGCGCCATGGCAAGTGCGCCGTCCGTGCCGGGCTTCGGTGCGATGTGCCAGTCGGCCGCCTTGGCGGTGCGCGACGCGTAGGTGTCGATGACGACGACCTTGGCGCCTTGTCTCTGGGCGTCCTTCACGATGGCCCAGTGGTGCAGGTTGGTGCTGACCGAGTTGCAGGCCCAGATCACGATGTACTTGGAGTGGATGTAGCTGTCCGGGTCGAGCCCGGCGGTCGGGCCGACGGTGAGCAGCCAGGCCGTGCAGGAGCCCTCGCCACAGAAGGTGCGCTCGGTCACGGTGGCGCCCATGCGGTTGAAGAAGGCATCGCCGCCGTTCAGCCCATGCACCAGGCCCTGGTTGCCGAGATAGCTGTAGGGCGCGATGGCCTGCGGCCCATACTGGTCGATGATCGCCTTCCAGCGCGACACGATGGTGTCGAGGGCCTCGTCCCATGTGATGCGCTCGAACTGCTTGGAGCCCTTCGGGCCGACGCGCTTCATCGGGTAGAGCAGCCGGTCCGGGTGGTAATGGCGCTTCTCGTAGTCCTTCAGCTTCACGCACAAACCGCCGCGGGTCATCGGATGATCCGGATTGCCGCGCACGCCGAGCAGCTCCCCGTCCTTGACCTCGAAGATCATCGAGCAGGTGTCGGGACAGTCGTGCGGGCAGCCGCCGAAGAAGGTCTCGGTCAGGCTCTCGGCCTCGGCGACGATCAGGGAGTCGGGCTTGACGATCTCGTTCATGTTTCCTCCACGGCCGAGCGTCCCGCCTTATTTTTCTGGCGGGCCGGCCCAGTGCGTCAGCACAATGCACTCAAGTGCAAACAATTCCAAATTTTGGTCCGGTGGAAGGGCCAAATGAGTGTTGGGCCATGGTACCAACGGTTTTGTCGCGGATCGGCGCGGTCCGCCTGAGGCTTGGTTCGTGACGACAGGGACGGGGTACGTCACGGCCAGCAGGCGACCTCGGGCAGGATGGAACGTGTGGAACTGACGCTCACCCTAGACGCCAAGTCCGAGAAGCCGCTCCAGGCACAGGTGTTCGACCAGGTTCGGGAGATCATCCTGGATGGGCAGATCAAGGCCGGCATGGCACTGCCTCCAAGCCGATTGCTGGCGGAGCGCCTCCGCGTGTCCCGCAACACGGTGTTGCTGGCCTATGAACGCCTTGCGGCGGAGGGCTACGTGAGGGCGCGCGGCACGGCGGGCCTGTTCGTGGAGCCGATCTCGCCGGATAGTCTCCTCCTGATCCAACAGGGCAGTCGGTCCCTGACGAACGGCCCGGTGCCGGACGCATCGAGCGAACCCCTGCTGTGCTTCGCCGGCTCGCCCGGCGGCGGCGGCGACCGACCCGAACTCGACTTCTGGGTCGGGCGGTCCGATCCGGCGGGGTTCCCGCTGGCCATCTGGCGACGGATCGTGACGCGGCTTCTGGCGCGGGAGACGGCCTACCTCACCGATTACTGCGATCCGGCCGGCCTCCCGGATTTGCGCATGGCCATCAGCACGCACCTGCGGCGCGCCAGAGCGGTGGCGGTGACGGAAGATCAGGTCATCGTGACCACGGGTGGGCAGGACGCGCTCAACCTCGTGTTCAACTTGCTGAAGGGACACACCCGGCAACTCTGCATCGAGAATCCCTGCTACCTCGGAGCCTCGCTCATCTTCCGGAACGCCGGTCTGGAGATCCATCCGGTTCCGGTCGACGGCGAGGGGCTGCGAACGGACCTCCTGCCCACGGCCAAAGGCAGCCTGCTCTACGTCACGCCGTCGCATCAATTCCCAACCGGAGCCACCATGCCGCTGACGCGGCGCCTGGCCCTGCTGCGATGGGCGGAGGAAACCGACAGCTACATCGTCGAGGACGATTACGACAGCGACTTCCGGTACGACGGGCCGCCGCTGACGGCTCTGGCCGGTCTCGACGGAGGCCGGCGCGTCTTCTACGCCGGGACGTTCTCGAAGTCGGTAGGCGCCGGCCTGCGCATCGGCTTCGCCACGGTCCCGCGCATGTTTTGGGACGAGGCGCGGATGCTGAAAGCACGGATGAGCAATGGCCAGGCCTGGCTTGAGCAGGCCGCGCTCGCCGCCTTCATCGACGAGGGGCACTTCGACCGGCACCTGCGCCGCCTGAGGCAGGTCTACAAGGCGCGCCGTGACTGTCTGGTTGGAGCACTTCGCAGGACGTTCGACGGGGCTGTCGTCCTCGGCGGCGAGAGTGGCCTGCACCTGGTCTGGCGCCTCCCGCCCGGCTTTCCGCCCGCTCGGCAGATCCAGATCATGGCGCGAGAGCAGGGCATCGGCGTCTACGCCCTTTCGAGCGGAGCTGCCTACGACTTCGATCCGGGTGCACGGGACGACATGCTGGTCTTCGGCTACTCGTCGCTCAACGAAACGCAGATCGAGACAGCCGTCGGCGCGTTGCAGCGGATCGTGCTTGGGCAAGCAGACCGCAACGAAGGCACGGATTAGGTCTGCGTCAGGGCCCCCGACGAAATCGCTTCTTCGTCGTAGTTGGGTCGGAGGCGGAACGTCCGCTTCAGGGCGGAGGGTGAGGGGCCGCTCCCCCGCCCCATACGGCCATCGCATGGGCCGGCGGAGCCCGACCCGACCCAGCGTGCTGGCAGTCGTCGGGGCTGACCGAATGGGCGGCGGTGCAGGCAACGACATTTTCCGCATCGCCCTTGGCGACATCGCCGTCAGGGGCGCCACCGACCTGCTCGTGGACTTCCAGGAGGCGGGCCAGACCAGCGGCCACGTGATCCGCTTCACGGGCTTTGCCGCGGGCTCGACGCTGGAGCTGGTGGCGCCTCGGGCCATGCGCGAGTGTACGAGGTGCGGGACGGTGCAGGCCTGTCGGAAGGGCAAATCCTGGTCAGCGCGGGCGGTGCGCGGGGGCAAGTGTCGACGCCCAGCGACGACGCCTTCGCCTGACCCTCGGATCAGGGACCCGGCTCAGTCCGGGTTCCCTGCCTCGGGGCGCCAAGATGCCAAACGGCAAAGTCAGCTCCGGCGTAAAAGCAGGCCGGCAGATATTCACCCGCCCCGGACGTTCGGCGCGGGCCCCGAGGGTCAGGTCTTTCCTACGAGGCTGCGTGCTCCCGTGCGGCGTCGGAGGTTTTAGGGCGCCGGGGCTCCTGTCCCGCCGTCTTCTTTTCCGGAGCCTGCTTGGACGCCGCTTTCTTCGGTGGGGTCTTCGCTTTGGAGGTGGTCTTCGCCTGCGACGCGGTCTTCGCTTTCGGGGAGGTCTTCGCTTTCGGGGAGGTCTTCGCTTTCGGGGAGGTCTTCGCTTTCGGGGAGGTCTTCGCTTTCGGGGAGGTCTTCGCTTTCGAGGTGGTCTTCCGGCCGGCGACGGCATCGACCGCCTTCGCGACCCGCTTGCGGACGGACTTCCTCGTAACCTTCCCGGTGGCCTGCTCGGCTGTCTTGCCAGCCTGCTTCCCGGCCGCCTTCCCGGTCGCCTTGCCGACGGCCTTGCCGGCTCCTTGATCCGAGAGGTCTCGGCCCGTGTCGTCCTTCACCTCGGCCAGCCGCGCCTGGAGGAGGCCGAGCACTGCGGCTTCCTCGGGCCTGAGGCCGTCGAGGTCCTCGCGCAGCTCCTCCTCCACCGCGTCCTTGATCTGCAGCAGCAGGGCGCCTTCGAGGTAACAATCCAGCACCTGCGGGTGGATGTAGCACTTGCGGCAGATGGTCGGCGTATTGCCGAGGCGCGCGGCGACGCCCTCGATGGCGGTGCGCAGGTTCTTCTTGGCCTTGGCCTCGCTGTCGAAGGCCTCGAATTCCTGGAGCGCCAGGGCGGCCAGCACCGTCCCGGCCCAGGTCCGGAAGTCCTTGGCGGTGATGTCCCGGCCGGTGATCTCGCGCAGATACGCGTTCACGTCCGCCGAGGTCACGTCGCGCACGGTGCCGTCCGCATCGCGATACTGGAACAGCTCCTGGCCCGGCAGGTCCTGGCAGGCCTTGACGATCCGGGCCACGCGCCGGTCCTTGAGGCCGAGGTCCCAGGTCTTGCCGCTCTTGCCCTTGAAGCGGAAGGTGAGGTCCGCGCCCTCGATCCGGGCGTGGCGGTCGCGCAGGGTGGTGAGGCCGAAGCTCTTGTTGGTGCGGGCGTAATCGTCGTTGCCGACCCGGATCAGCGTGGTCTCCAGGAGGTGGACCACGGTGGCCAGCACCTTCTCGCGGGGCAGGCCGCTGCGGCCCATATCGGCGTCGACCCGGGCGCGGATGGCCGGCAGCGCGTCGGCGAAGGCCATCACGTGCTCGAATTTGGTCAGGTCCCGGGCCGCACGGAAATCCGGGTGATAGCGGTACTGCTTGCGCCCCTTGGCGTCGCGTCCGGTCGCCTGGATGTGGCCGTTGGCCTTGGGACAGATCCAAACATCGGTATAGGCCGGCGGGATGGCGAGCGCGCGGATGCGGGCCAGAACCGTCTCGTCCCGCATCGGCCGCCCCTGGGCATCCCGGTAGCGGAAGCCGGTGCCGCTCTTGACGCGGGTCAGCCCCGGCATCGCGTCGTCGACGTAGCGCAGGCCGGCTTCCTCGGCCGCGTCGCGCGGATCGGCCACCGTGCCCTCTTCGTCGCGCGCCGTCGCCATGCTGGCACCCATCCCTGACGTTTCTGGTTGTCGATCAACGGGGCCGCGCCATACCGTGTTCCGGGCGCCGACGTGCTACATCCGGTCCGATGGAACACCCCGCCTCCGCCTCCTCCACAGCCTCCTCCTCGGCCTCCTCCCCGGCTGCGTCCCGACGCCTCGTCCTCCTCAGCCCCGACGACGCGACCTTCGCGGCGCGCTTCCCGGTCCTGATCGAGGCGGCCCTGGCGGCGGGGTTGAGGCCCACGGTGGTGACGCGGGTCGTCGACCATCGCGCCGCGATCGAGGCGCTCGGCGCCCGCGTGGTCCCCTTCGCCCTGGGGGTGTCCCGTCTCAACCCGATGGCGGCCGGCTACGAGGCCGGCCAGCTCGCCGGCATCCTCCGGGCGCTGGAGACCGACCTGATCCACTGCCTCGGCCTGCGCGCCATCGTGGTCGGCGGCTCGGCCGCCGCCATGGCGGGCCTCGGCGCCCGCATCTACCAGCCCGACGACCTTGCCGCCCTCGGCGCCCGCACCGACGCGGCCGGGCGCCTGTCGCGCCTGGCGCTCCGCGGCGTGGTCCGGGGGGCGCTCGCCACCCGATCCACCCGGTTCCTGTGCGAGACCGCGGCCGATGCCGCCGCCCTGGGGCTCGATCCGGCCGAGACCGGGCTGGCGCTCGTCGGGCCGGACGGGCTCGGGGCCGCAGCCCGGACCCTGTACGAAGACCTCGCCCGCGCATGATCGCGTCCGCCGATCCCCTCGCGTTCATCCGGGCCAACACCCGGCTGCGACCGGTGCCGCACGCGCCCGAAATCGTCCTGCACGTGGCCGACGAGGCCACCGAGCTGTGGCAGAAGACCGAGGACGAGCTGGAGGCGATCGGCCTGCCGCCGCCGTTCTGGGCCTTCGCCTGGGCCGGCGGCCAGGCGCTCGCCCGCTACCTTCTCGACACGCCCGGGATCGTGGCGGGACGCCGGGTCCTGGATTTCGCCTCGGGCTCGGGCCTCGTGGCGATCGCGGCGGCGAAGGCCGGCGCGGTCCACGTCACCGCCAGCGACCTCGATCCCTTCGCGATCCCGGCCATCGGCCTGAACGCGGAGGCCAACGGCGTCGCCGGCCGGATCGAGGCGGTGTCGCGCGACCTCATCGGCTCGGACCCCGGCAGCGCCGTGGTGCTCGCCGCCGACATCTTCTACGAGCAGGACCTCGCGGGCCGCGTCACCGAATGGCTCTCGGGCCTCCATGCGCGCGGCGCCACCGTGCTGGTGGGCGATCCCGGCCGGTCCTACCTGCCGCGCGACCGCCTGACCGAGCTGGCGACCTACACGGTGCCGGTGAGCCGGAGCCTGGAGGATGCCGAGATCAAGCGCAGCAGCGTCTGGCGCTTCTGCGCCTGACAGGCCCCGGGACCGCCGTTCAGATCCGGCCGCGACGCTGGGCGTCGAGGCTCCAGGGGCCGGGACCGGCGGCGACGAGGTAGAGGAAGACGAAGCAGAACAGGATCGCGGCATCGCCGCCGTTGAGCGCCGGGAACGGGCTCTTGGGCGCATGCGCCAGGAAATACGCGACCGCCATCTGGCCCGAGAGCAGGAAAGCCACCGGCCGGGTGAACAGGCCGAGGACGATCAGCGTGCCGCCCACCAGCTCGAGGCCGCCGGCGATGCCTGGCAGGGAGAGCAGGTCGGGCGCGGGTCCACCGCCCATCCGGGCGGGGAAACCGAACAGCTTCTGGGTGCCGTGCTCCAGGAACAGCAGGCCCGACATGATCCGCAGGACGCTGAGCAGGCGCGGCGCCCAGGCGCTCATGGTGGCGGCGAGAGGCATGGCTTGGTCTCCGGAGGGGGTGCGCGTCGCGCCCGCAACGCCGACCCTAGCGCGCCGGATCGGCCGCGGCGACCCGTGCGCCCCGCCTCCGCTGGGGATCGCTGCCTAGAGACCGTCGTCGAAGTCCGGCGGGCCGAGGCGGCGCCAGGCGGCGGCGATGCGGTCCGGCTTGACGTCGAGGGCCTCGGCACAGGCCATGAGCGTCGCCTCGTCACCCATGATATGATCGAGGATGCCGGCCAGGAATCCAGGGTCCTGGGCACTGGCCCGCAAGGTCTCGGGGGTGACGCCGGTGGCGTTCAGGAACGGAAACAGGCGCTCGTCGTCGGTGGCCATCCAGGCGAGGGCCGCCAGGGCCAGGCCTTCGGCGGAGTCGTCTCCGCCATTGGGTTTGCGTTTCGTCAACATGTATCCGCTAAATCTCCTCAGGCGGGGCATGCGTCGAACGACAATGGGCCGTCCACGCATCGGGGACAACGGGCCATGAAGAAGACGGTGCTCATCGTCGAGGACAACGAACTCAACATGAAGCTCTTCAACGACCTGTTGGAGGGCCATGGCTACGCCACGTTGAAGACCGCCAACGGCATCGAGGCCATCGAGCTCGCCCGCGCCCACCACCCCGACCTGATCCTGATGGACATCCAGTTGCCCGAGGTGTCCGGCCTCGAAGTCACGAAGTGGCTCAAGGAGGACGACGACCTCAAGGGGATCCCCGTCATCGCCATCACGGCCTTCGCCATGAAGGGCGACGAGGAGCGCATCCGCGAGGGCGGCTGCGAGGCCTACCTGTCGAAACCGATCTCGGTGGCGAAGTTCCTCGCCACCGTCCGCCAATACCTGGGCGACGCCCGGACCGCCTGACCCGATCGCCTCGCACACCGCGTCCCCGACGGCCTAGAACGAACGACCTTGCGCGAGGAACGATGTCGGCCCGCATCCTGATCGTCGATGATCTCTTCCCGAACGTGAAGCTCCTGGAGACCAAGCTCTCCCTGGAGTATTTCGACGTTCTGGCGGCGATGAACGGACCCGATGCCCTCGCGATCTGCGAGAAGGGCCTGTGCGACCTCGTGCTGCTCGACGTGATGATGCCCGGCATGGATGGCTTCGAGGTCTGCCGCCGGCTCAAGAGCAACCCCAACACCGCCCATCTTCCGGTGGTCATGGTCACGGCCCTCGACCAGCCCTCGGACCGCCTGCGCGGCCTCGATGCGGGCGCCGACGATTTCCTGACGAAACCGATCGACGACACCGCCCTGTTCGCCCGGGTGCGCAGCCTCGTGCGCCTGAAGGCCGTGACGGACGAGCTGCGCTCCCGCGCCATGGCCTCGCGCGACTTCGGCATCGGCGATCCGCTCGCCCTCGCGACCGCCGAGACCGGGCTCGACGCCTCGATCCTCCTCGTCGAGGACCGCCCCGGATCGGCCGACCGCCTCGCCGCGGCGCTGGGCCAGCATCACACCCTGACGGTCGAGGCCGACCCGCACAGGGCCCTGGTGCTGGCCACGGAGGGCAACTTCGACCTCGCTCTCGTCAGCCTCGACATCCAGGGCTTCGACGGGCTGCGCCTGTGCAGCCAGCTGCGCTCCCTCGACCGCACCCGCTCGATGCCCGTGATGATGATCGCCGAGGAGCATGACCGCGCCCGGGTCATCCGCGGCCTCGATTTCGGCGTCCACGACTACCTGATGCGGCCGGTGGACCGGAACGAACTCGTCGCCCGGGTGCGCACGCAGGTGCGCCGCCGCCGCTTCTCGGACGCCCTGCGGGGCGCCGTCCAGGCCTCGATGGAACTCGCCATCACCGACGGCCTGACGGGGCTGCACAACCGGCGCTATCTCGACAGCCATCTCGGCGCGATGTTCAACGAGGCGGCCCTGCGCAACCGGCCGGTCGCGGCCCTGATGCTCGACATCGATCGCTTCAAATCGATCAACGACACCTATGGCCACGAGGCCGGCGACGAGGTGCTCAAGGCCTTCGCGGAGCGCATCCGCACCCATACCCGCGGCATCGACATCGTCGCCCGCTACGGCGGCGAGGAGATCGTCATCATCCTGCCCGATGCCGAGGCCGACGGCGCCTACGCCATCGCCGAGCGCATCCGCGAGCGGATCGAGGCGGCGCCCTTCGCCATCCAGCGCGAGACCCGGACCGTGCCGGTGACCGTCTCCATCGGGGTGGCCTGGCGCCGGGCCGAGGATGCCGGCCCCGCCGACATGCTCAAGCGCGCCGATCTCGCCCTGTACCGGGCCAAGAGCACCGGCCGGAACCGGGTCGAGGCGGCCGCCGCCTGAAGGCGGGAACCGCCAAGGTCAAGAAGCCGCCAAGGTCCGCAACCGCCAAGCTGGGCTTACTGGAGCTGATGGCCCTTCTTGGCCATCTCGGCCCGCACCCGGACCATGATGTATTCCGAGACGTCCTGGGTCCAGTTCTGCATGGCCTGCACCATCTCGTCGAGCACCTGAGGCTGGGTCTCGACGTAGCGCTTGCCGGCGGGCGAGCGGAAGAAGGTCGCGATCTCGTTCAGCTCGGCCTCGGAGAGGCGCGAGGCATAGATGCGCGCGGCCGTGTCGATCATCGTCTGCTTCTGCATCTCCATCTCGGGTTCGAGGGAGGCCAGCACCGTATCGAGGTCCTTGGTCAGTTCGGGACGGGTCACCGCGCCCTGGCGGATCCGCTCGCTGAAGGCGGGGATGATCGAGTCGAACGAGCGGGCGATGCCGGAATTCAGCATCACCTCCCGGGCGAGCGCCAAGTGGTTCGCCGAGTAGGCGGGCGTCTGAGCGGCGGGCGTGCTCGGCGCCGCGGCGGCGGGGGCGGGCGGCTTGGTGCCGGGCTTGGCGTTGGCGGCCGGCGGCTTCGCTGCCGGGGCCTGGGCCAGGGCAGCCAGGGGGGCACCGGCGAGGACGAGGGCGGCCAGGGCGGCAAGGCGGCGGGACATGGCGGACGCTCCGGGAAGGACAGAAGTCGGGAAGAATTCGAAATCAGGAAAGATTGGGCGGCAGAACGTGAGCGGAACGGCGTGCGAGCTTGCCTTCAGACGGTGCCGAGGCGGGTCACCACCGCCTGTCCGTCCCGCGCCTCGGCCAGGATGGCGCCGGTGGCGAGACCGAGGAACAGGCCGTGCTCGACCACGCCCGGCACCGCCCACAGGGCGCCCGAGAGGGTTTCGGGGTCGGGGATGCGCTGGAGATGGGCGTCGAGGATATGGTGGCCGCCGTCGCTGACGAACGGCGCCCCGTCCTGCATCCGAAGGACGATGTCCCCGGTGCAGCCGCTCGCCCGCAGGGCCGCCGCGACGGCCTTCCGGGTGGCGCCGAGCCCGAAGGCGTTGACCTCGATCGGCAGGGGGAAGGCCCCGAGGGTCTCGACGCGCTTGGCGGCATCGGCGATCACCACCATGCGGCGGCTGGCGAAGGCCACGATCTTCTCGCGCAGCAGCGCGCCGCCTCCGCCCTTCACGAGGCGCATCGCGCCGTCGATCTCGTCGGCGCCGTCGATGGTCAGATCGAGCTCGGGCAGGTCCTCCAGGGTGGCGAGGCGGATGCCGGCCGCCTCCGCCGCGACCCGCGTCGCCTCGGAGGTGGGCACGCCGACGACGTCGAGGCCGGCGCGCACGCGCTCACCGAGCAATGCGACGAAGACGTTGGCGGTGGAGCCGGTGCCGATTCCAAGGCGCATCCCGGGCGTGACCAACCCGACGGCGACCTCGGCCGCGGCGCGGCGCAGATCCGGCCCGCTCACGCGGGGGCTCCGGCGACTTCGGAAGAACGGGCGTGCGGCATGGGACGGCTCGGGCGAGGGGCGGGGAGCGAAGCGCGCCGGTGGCGCGGGAGGATGCGACCGGGTGCCCCTAGCACGCCGGGCCGGCCGGTCCAACGCGGCGTGCCGCCGATGCCGCCTCGCTCCGCCGTGGCTGTCACTGCGCGAGGCTTGCCGTCCGCTGCGCGTGGCTTGCCGTCCACTGCGCGAGGCTTGCCGTCAGGGGCGTCCGCTCTGGGGCGGCGTGGCGCTCGGCCCGGCCCGCCCCGGCGCGGCCCCGGTGGCCGGGGCTTCGTCCGCGCCCGGACCGGTCGGATTCGCCTGGGCGGTGCAGACCACGGCCTCCTTCTGCAGCTGCACGTAGCAGATGCTCATCTCGCCGGTGCGGTAATTGACCCGGAACACCCCCGCCTCGCGGGTGTGGCGCGAGGCCACGAGACCGTATTCCGAGGGGGCCTGCGCGCTCGCTCCCTCGCCGGAGCCGTAGCACACGGTTACGCCGACGCTGCCGACGGCGCCCTCGCGCAGGCCGTACTGACAGGAGGTGACCTCGCCCGTGACCTTGTCGACGCGGTAGACCCGGTTGAGATCGATCTGCGGGGCCGGCACGAACTCGAACGAGGCCGCCCGGGCCGGGCTCCCGAGCGCCGGGAGCAGCCCGGTCGTCAGAAGCAGGGCTCCGGCCAGGCGGACAAACATCGGATGCAGGATCGAACGCATCGGGGGCCTTCGTGAATGCTAGGGGGCGCGTGACGGGAGATCGGACGGGGTCCGGCGCAGCGCTAGCGCGGCCTTGCGGCGCAACCGTGACCCATCGGGTATCCACGGCGGCTTCGTGCGCCACGGCCGATTTTTCCCGGCTGGAACCCGCTGAAACACCGCGCGGGCGGGGCGCGCCGCCTCGCCCGCGCGGTGATGCCGCTGGCGTCATTCTGCCAACATGCTAACGGGGTTGGCCATGTTCGACGCCGTCGCCGCCCTCAAAGACATCCTCGAGAACCTGGACCGCGATGCCCGCGAGGCGACGCGTCTGCGGGCGGTGCTGGTGCCGGAATTGCGCCGGGTGATCGAGCTCGGGCGGGCCGATGCCGAGGCGCGGCTGCTGGAGGAGCGCGACGGCATCGCCTGCGCCCAGCGCCTGAGCCAGCTCACCGACGCGGTGATCCGCACGATCTACGACGCGGTGGTCTGGCGGCTCTACCCGAACGATAATCCCTCCACCGGCGAGCAGCTCGCCGTGGTGGCCACCGGCGGCTACGGCCGGGGCACGATGGCGCCGGGCTCGGACATCGATCTGCTGTTCCTGCTGCCCTACAAGCAGACCGCCTGGTCCGAGAGCGTCGTCGAGGCGATGCTCTACGTGCTGTGGGACCTGAAGCTGAAGGTCGGCCACGCGACCCGCTCGGTGGAGGAATGCCTGCGCGAGGGCCGGGCCGACATGACCATCCGCACCTCGCTCCTGGAGGCGCGCTACCTGTTCGGCACCCGCGTGCTGTTCGAGGAGCTGGTCACCCGCTTCGACACCGAACTGGTGATGTGGACCGCGCCCGAATTCGTCGAGGCGAAGCTGCGCGAGCGCGACGCACGGGTCTCGAAGGCGGGCGCCTCGCGCTACCTCGTCGAGCCGAACGTCAAGGACGGCAAGGGCGGCCTGCGCGACCTCAACACGCTGTTCTGGATCGCCAAGTACACCTACCGGGTCCGCGACCAGAGCGAGCTGGTGGCCGCCGGGCTGTTCACGCCCGAGGAGTACCGGGTGTTCGAGCGCTGCGACGAGCTGCTGTGGCGGGTGCGCTGCCACATGCACTTCGTCACCGGCCGGGCCGAGGAGCGCCTGTCCTTCGGCCTGCAGCCGAAGATCGCCGAGCGCTTCGGCTACGAGCCGCGCGGCGGCCTGTCGGGCGTCGAGCGCTTCATGAAGGCGTATTTCCTCATCGCCAAGGAGGTCGGCGACCTCACCGCCATCGTGTGCGCGGCCCTGGAGGCGCGCCATGCCAAGCGGACTCCGGTGCTCGACCGCTGGATCGGCCGCTTCCGCGACCGCTTCCGCGCCACCGCCATCGAGGCCGAGGATTTCGTCGACGATCACGGCCGCATCAACCTGCGCGACCCCGACGCCTTCAGCCGCGATCCCGTCAACCTGATCCGGCTGTTCTGGCTCGCCGACCGCCACAACCTGCCGATCCACCCCGACGCCACCCGGGCGGCCAACCGCTCCCTGCGCCTCATCGGCCATTCCCTGCGGGCCGACGAGGAGGCCAACCGGCTCTTCCTCGACATCTTGAGCTCGAAGAACTCGCCGGAGACGATCCTGCGGCTGATGAACGAGGCCGGCGTGCTCGGCCGCTTCATCCCGGATTTCGGCCGCATCGTCGCGATGATGCAGTTCAACATGTACCACCACTTCACGGTGGACGAGCACCTGATCCGCGCCATCGGGGTGCTGTCGGCGATCGAGTCGGGCCGCACCGAGGAGGAGCATCCCCTCGCCACCCGGCTGATCGACACCATCAGCAACCGCCGCGCGCTCTACGTCACGGTGCTGCTGCACGACATCGCCAAGGGCCGGCCCGAAGACCATTCCATCGCGGGGGCCGCCATCGCGGAGAAGCTCGGGCCGCGCTTCGGCCTGACCCCGGCCGAGACCGAATTGATGGCCTGGCTGGTGGAACACCACCTGCTGATGTCGATGACCGCCCAGAGCCGCGACCTGTCGGACCCCAAGACCATCGAGAAGTTCGCCGGCGTCGTCCAGACCCTGGAGCGCCTGAAGCTGCTCACCATCCTGACGGTCGCCGACATCAAGGCCGTGGGCCCCGGCGTCTGGACCGCCTGGAAGGGCACGCTGCTCCGCACCCTCTACGACGAGACCGAGGTGGTTTTGTCCGGCGGGCATTCGGAGATCGCCCGCACCGATCGCGTCCGCCTGATCCAGATGGCCCTGCGCGAGCAGCTCACCGGCTGGGAATCCGAGACCTTCGACGCCTATGCGGCGCGGCACAATCAGGCCTACTGGCTCAAGGTCGACACGACGCGCCAGTACAAGCATGCGGGCTTCGTCAAGGCGCTGACGGCGGAGGGCCGCACCGTCGCCACCGCCACCGAGACCGATCCGGTCCGCGGCGTCACCGAATTGACGATCTACTCGCCCGACCATCCGCGCCTGCTCGCCATCGTCACGGGGGCCTGCGCGGCCTCGGGCGGCAACATCGTCGACGCCCAGATCTTCACCACCACGGATGGCTTCGCCCTCGACTCGATCTTCATCTCGCGGGCCTTCGAGCGCGACGAGGACGAGATGCGCCGGGCCGGCCGCATCACCATCGCGATCGAGAAGGCCCTGCGGGGCGAGATTCGCATCGCCGACCTGGTGGCCGACCGGCACCCGCCGAGCGGGCGGGCGCCGACCTTCCTGGTGCCGCCCGACATGGCCATCGACAACGCCCTGTCGAGCCGCGAGACCGTGATCGAGATCACCGGCCTCGATCGCCCGGGCCTGCTCTACGAGCTGACGACGGCGCTGAGCCGGCTCAGCCTCAACATCACCTCGGCCCATGTGGCGACCTTCGGCGAGCGGGCGGTGGACGTGTTCTACGTGACCGACCTCACCGGCACCCGGGTGACGCAGCCCGACCGGCAGGTGGCGATCCGGGCCGCCGTGATGGAGGTCTTTGCCAGCGACGTGGCGGCCCTGCGCGCCGAAGGTCTTGATGCGCTGATCGACTCGCCGCCGCCGCGCGAAGCCTGAACCGCCGCGCGAAGCCTGAACCGCTGCGCGAAGCCTGAACGGCAGAGCCGGCACGATCGCCCGTGCGCTTGATTTCAGGGCGGCACCGCCTGATATCAGCGCCAACCCCGACACCCGATTCCTGCGACGAAATCCAACGATGGCGAACGACATGCATGACGAGCGGCGCGACCCGACCCAGTCGGTCGAGGAGATCCAGGGGGCCGCGCAGGCTGAGGGCACCCATGAGGCCCCCGATGCCCTGGCGTCGCTGGTGGCCGAGCGCGACGAGCTGAAGGACCGCGTCCTGCGCACCCTGGCCGAGATGGAGAACCTGCGCCGGCGGACCGAGCGCGAGGTCGCCGACGCCCGCGTCTACGCGGTGACGAACTTCGCGCGCGACCTTCTCAACTCCGCCGACAACATCCGCCGCGCCCTGGAAAGCATCCCCGAGGCGGACCGGACCAGCGCCGACGGGTCGTTCAAGGCGCTGATCGACGGCATCGAGCTCACCGAGCGCGACCTCGCCAAGACCCTGGAGCGCCACGGCGTTAAGCTGGTCGAGCCGAAGGGCCAGCGCTTCGATCCCAACCGCCACCAGGCGATGTTCGAGGTGCCCGACCCCGAGGTCCCAACCGGCACCGTCGTCCAGGTCATGCAGGCCGGCTACGTCATCGGCGATCGCGTCCTGCGCCCGGCGCTGGTCGGCGTCGCCAAGGGCGGTCCGAAGCCGAGCGCGCCCCCGGCCGACGCCGCCTGAAGGCCGGCCGAAGCGCCACCCCGACCCTCGCCGTTCGGGCGGGGGGGCGGTGTCGCGCCGTCATTCCGGAGCGCCGTAGGCGAGCCCGGAATCCAGATCCGCCGGCGGCGTAAGGTTCTGCACGCTTTGCGTTTCTGGATCCCGGATTCCGCTGCGCGGCCCCGGGATGACGCGGTGCTGCGTCTGGGCTTCCGGCAGAACCTTTCGCCAAAGCCGCTTCGCCTCTGCGATCCCCCCGCCCGCAGGGGAGGGAAGCGGTTCGCCCTAGCGCATCTGCACGCTGTCGACGACCTCGCGGAAGCGGGCGAGCACGCCCTCGCGCTTGTCGGCCTTGACCACGCCGACGGCGCGCAGGTAGCCGTCCGGCGCGAAGCGGATCGTCTGCGAAATGACCACCGGCGTGCCGGTGGCGGTGTCGACCGCCCGGGCCACGATCTCGTGCCAGTCGACGCCGTTCTGGCGGTAGCTCTGGGCCCGCTCGATCACGAAGTCCTTCATCGTCTGGTTCGAGTAGAGCGCCGCCCGGGCGAAGGCTTCGCGCTGTTCCGTGGCCGGCGGCGGTTGCACCGCCTGCGCCAGCACCAGGATCGGCTGCTCGAGCCCGAGCATCTCGTCCTTCGCCCCCTGGGTCAGCAGCACCGAGTTGCCGGCCAGCACCCGCACCGGTCGGAAACCGGCATCGTTGCCGATGCGGAACGGCAGGGCATCGACCTGCTGCTGCAGGCTCAGGGCCGGGCGGATGTGGATGCCGGTCAGAAGACGCTTCATCGTCTCCTCGGTCTCGGCATCCGGTGTCGCCTGCGCGATGATGATGCCGGTGACGGTCGGGTCGCCGACCAGCAGCATCCACTTCTTGATCGCCGGGGTCCCGGCCGATTCCACCGCCGGCTGCTCGCCGGTGAACAGCACCGCATCGACGTCGCCCGCGACCTTGATGGCCTGGCGGCTCGAGACGATGAAGCCCTGGGCCTTCAGGTTCTCGTCGGTGAAATTGGTTTCCAGGTCGGCGAAGGCGTTGGCGGGCAGTTCCACCACCGAGACCGTCGCGCCGCCTTCGAGCCGCTCCAGGCCGGAGAAGCGCTTCGAGGAGACCATGTCCGACGGCGGATCGAAGCCGAAGCGCGAGCTCGGCGGAAAGACCGGGTCGGCGGCCAGCGCGGGCCCCGCCAGCCCCAGGGCGAGGGCCAGGATGGAAACGCGACGGACGAGGATACGCAGACGCATCAAATCGGTTCTCCGCAAGGCCCCGGTCTCGCAGGGCAGGTCGGCCGGGTCAGCCCCCGGGAGGCCGATCGCCGGTGAGGCTGACGCGATGGGTCGGCCCACACCCCGTCGCTGTCAAGCGCCTGACGGCCGCGTGACACGGCGCAGGGTCAGGTTGCAGCGGCCGCCTGCCGCCAGGATGGCCGGAACCGGCGCCGGCGCGGCGCCCTGGAGCAGGTCCGGCACCTCCGGGATCAGCCGGTCCACGCCGTGATGGATGAGTCGGGCCGGCCCGCCGATCACGAGCGCGTCACCGGCCCGAAGGCGCACCGAGCGCGTCGGATCGCTGCGCTTCAGGCCGCCGTAGCGGAACAGGGCGGTGGCGCCCAGCGAGAGCGACAGAACCGGCGCATCGCGGGCGTCCTCGTCGCGGTCCTGGTGCAGGCCCATGCGGGCGCCGGCGTCGTAGAGATTGACGAGGCAGGCCTCGGGCGGGGCCGGATAAGCGGCCAGCCTCGTCCAGGCGGCGAGGGCCGTGGCGGGCATGGCCGGCCAGGGCGCCCCCGTCTCGGGATGATGCGCCTGGTAGCGATAGCCGGTCCGGTCGGAGACCCAGCCGAGCGATCCGCAATTCGACATCCGCACCGAGAAGGGCTGGTCGGTGCGCGGCATGCGGGGAATGTAGGCGGGCGCGTGCGCCAGCACGGCGTCGAGTTCGGCGGCCAGGCGCGCCTGCGCGGCCTGATCGAGGTAGCCCGGAACATGGATCAGGCCGGGAGCGAGGACGATCCCGGCCGGTGCGGTCGGCGCCATGCGCCCGCGATCAGGCCTTGTGGTCGATGTCGTGCTCCAGCACCGTCTTGCTCTCCACCGTGGTGTCGGCCTTGAGCTGGTAGACGAGCGGGATGCCGGTGGCGATCTCGAGGCTGGCGATGGTCTTCGTGGTCATGCCGTCGAGCACCATCACGAGGGCCCGCAGGGAATTGCCGTGAGCGGCCACCAGAACGCGCTCGCCCGCCATCACGCGGGGCAGGATCACCTGGATGTAGTAGGGCAGGACCCGCGCGGCGGTGTCCTTCAGGCTCTCGCCGCCGGGCGGGGGCACGTCGTAGGACCGGCGCCACTGATGCACCTGGGCGTCGCCCCAGCGCTCGCGGGCATCGTCCTTGTTGAGTCCGGACAGGTCGCCGTAATCGCGCTCGTTCAGGGCCTCGTTGCGGATTGTCTCGATGCCGCCGAGATCCATCTCCTCCAGGATCAGCGCGCAGGTGCGCTGGGCCCGCTTCAGGTTGGAGGTGAAGGCGACGTCGAAGCCGTAGCCCTGCTCCTTGAGCCAGCGCCCGGCATTGCGGGCCTCCTCGACGCCGCGGTCCGTCAGCTCGGGATCACGCCAGCCCGTGAAGAGCTTCTTGAGGTTCCATTCGCTCTGGCCATGGCGAGCGAGGACGAGAAGGCGATCCATCGGGGGGCGATCCTCTTGGTCTTTGGAGACAACACCCTCGCGAGGCGATGGTGCAATGCAGCGAACGTGCGTTCGGCGGCTCATGGGCGCCCGAATCTGAACGGCGGATGACGGGGCCGCCGTGCCGACGTGGCTTCCGTATTAAAGCCCGAGGACGTCGTCCATCCCGTAGAGACCAGGGGGCCTGTCGAAGGCCCAGAGCGCCGCCCGCACGGCCCCGCGCGCGAAGATCGCGCGGTCCTCGGCGTGATGGCTGACGGTGATGCGCTCGCCGGGGCCGGCGAAGACCACGCTGTGGTCGCCCACCACCGTGCCGCCGCGCAGGGTGGCGAAGCCGATGTCGCCGGGCCGGCGCGCCCCGGTATGGCCGTCGCGGGTGGAGACGCGGGCGTCGGCCAGGGCGACGCCGCGCCCCTCGGCCGCCGCCTCGCCGAGCAGCAGGGCCGTCCCCGAGGGCGCATCGACCTTCATGCGGTGATGCATCTCGACGACCTCGATATCGAAATCCTCGCCGAGGGCCGCCGCCATCCGGCGCACGAGGCCGGCGACGAGGTTGACCCCGAGGGACATGTTGCCCGAGCGCACGATGCGGGCATGGTGGGCGGCCGCTCCGAGCTTGGCGAGGTCGGCCTCCTGCAGGCCCGTGGTGCCGACCACGTGGACGATGCGGGCCTGGGCGGCGAGCTCGGCGAAGAAGGTGGTGGCGGCGGGCGCGGTGAAGTCGAGGACACCCTCGGCCGCCGCGAAGACCGGCAGCGGGTCGTCCGTGACCGCGACGCCGAGGGGCTGAAGACCCGCCAACGTGCCGGCATCCTGCCCCAGGGCCTCGGAGCCCGCGCGCTCGATGGCGCCCGACAGCGTGCAGCCCTCGGTCTCCGCCACCGCGCGGATCAGCATCCGCCCCATGCGCCCGTCGGCGCCCACCACCACGAGCCGCATGCCTGGCCTCGTCATCCTGTCGAACTCGCGCCTGCGGTACAGCCTCCGGCGGGCAGCGGCAAGGATCGGCGAGGATCGGCAAAGATTTGCAAGGGTCGGCGCCCCGGAGGGACTTCAGCGCCCCGCCTGCACCAGCAGCGGCCCGAGCACGTCGGTGACGCCGTTCACGGTGATCTGGGTGCCGACGCAGAGCAGCAGGAAGGCGAAGAGCCGTCCGAGCACCCGCGCGCCGACGGGGCCGATCCAGGTCACCACCCGGTCGGCCGAGCCGTAGGTGAAGCGCACCAGCACGGCGATGGCCAGCGCCGCCAGGGACATGCCGACGTAGAAGCCGATCCGGTCCGGCCCGGGCGCGGGCCGGTTGGAGCCCAGCGCGATCGCCACCGCGATGGTGCCGGGCCCGGTGGTGAAGGGGAGCGTCAGGGGAAAGAATGCGATCTCGGCGAGGTTTCCGGCGGGGTCCCGGGTCACCTCGGCCTGCTTGCGGGCCTCGCGCGCCTCCGGCGCCGTCAGCAGCGTCCAGGCCGAGGCCGCCACCACGAGGCCGCCGGCGATGCGCAGCGCCGCCAGCGAGACGCCGAAGAAGTTGAGGATCGGCGCGCCGGCCCACAGGGTCGAGAGCATGATGAGGGCGGCGTAGAAGCCGATGCGCCGGGCCAGCTCCAGGCGCTCGGCGTGGGAGTTCAGCGCCGTCACCTGCGCGAAGATCAGGGACGAACCCACCGGGTTCACGATGGAGAACAGGGACGAGAAGGCGAGCACGAAGCTCTGGAGCGCGGCCTCCGGCGCGATCAGGTTCAGCATGCGCTCAACCCGGCGAAGGGGCGGGCACCAGGACGCGGGCCGGGGCGAGGCGGGCGACCTTGCGCGCCCGCCGCACGGCGACCGGGCGGTAGAGCTGCTTGGTGGCGTCGATCACGTGCAGCCCGGCGAAGGGCAGGGACAGGCTCGTGCCCATGCGCTCCCAGGCGCTCGCGGTGCGCAGCAGCAACCGGTTCTCCACCGGCGGCATGTACAGGGTCTCGGCCCAGCCCTCGGGGGAGAACTGGGTGCTGCGCATCAGCCGGGCGAGCTGCGAGCGGCTGTAGGGCTGGCCGTGACCGAACGGGGTCGCATCGCGCCGGGCCCAGACGCCGCGCCGGTTCGGCACCACCAGGATCATGCGCCCGCCCGGTGTCAGCACGCGCCAGACGTCCTGCAGCAGCTCCGTCGGGCTCTCGACCGATTCGAGGGCGTGCACCAGGATCACCCGGTCCACCGCCGCTTCCGGCAGGGGCATCATCGTGGGATCGGCCAGCGCCGAGCAGGAGCGGCCGCTGCCGGGCCAGTTCACCACCCCCTGGGTCGCCGGCATGAAGGCCAGGGTCCGTTCGGCGATGACGTGGACGGGGCCGAGATACGGCGTGGCGTAGCCGAGCCCGAGCACGCGCAGGCCCGACACCGAGCCCAGAAAGCTGTGGATCGCGCGCGCGACGATGCGGTGCGTCACGCCCCCCAGGGGGCTCGCATAGAAGGCGCGCAGATCGGTGACGTCGAGGCGCATGGGACAGGTTTCGAGCGGCCACGGGGCGGGGCGCGAAAAAACAGGTGCAGGGGCATCAATGGGGGCCGGCACCCCGCCCGACAAGCCCGGATCGGCCCGAGGGGGGCGGGGACCGGGGAAAAACCACCTGGACCCGGCGTCCGCGGGTCCCATGTCCTGCTCGACGCAACGATGTCCTGCTCGACGCCGCCATCCCCGAGGACGCTGCCATGACTGCCGCAAAGCCCGAGATTCACACCTTCCTGTGCCGCTCCGACAACATCGGAGTCCTGATCCGCGACCCCGCCACCGGCGCCTGCGCGGCCATCGACGTGCCGGAGGCCGACGCGGTCCTGGCCGCCCTGGCGGAGACCGGCTGGACCCTCACCGACATCCTCGTGACGCATCGGCACGGCGACCATGTGGAGGGCATCCCGGAGGTGAAACGTCGCACCGGCGCGCGGGTGACGGCGCCCCTCAAGGCGGGCGCCGCCGTCCCGGAGGTCGACGTCACCGTGGCGGAGGGCGATGGGGTCCGGGTCGGCGATCTCGCCGCCGAGGTCTGGGAAACGCCGGGGCATTGCGCCGACCACGTCACCTACTGGTTTGCCGAGGCCGGCGTGGTGTTCGCGGGCGACACCCTGTTCACCCTGGGCTGCGGGCGGGTGATGGAGGACGAGCCCGCCACCCTGTGGCATTCGCTGGCGCGCTTCCTGCCGCTGCCCGATGCGACGGCGGTCTACAGCGGCCACGACTACGTCCTATCGAACGCGCGTTTCGCGCTGGCGGCCGAGCCCGGCAACGCGGTTCTGGCCGAACGGGCGGCGGAGGCGGAGCGCGCGAAGGCCGAGGGACGCTTCCTGATTCCGAGCACGATCGGCGCGGAGCGGGCGACCAATCCGTTCCTGCGCGCCGGTGAGGCGGCCCTCGCGCAGGCCGTGGGTCTGACCCCCGGAACCCAGCCCTCGGTTGTCTTTACTGCACTAAGGGCCTGGAAGAACCGGTTCTAACTCGCTAAAGGGGGCATTACAGAAGGGCGGGTGCTGTCATTGGTTCCCGTCATCTGGACGTTCCGGTGGGTGAGATCCGTTCTGGCAAGACGGACCCAATGGGAGCCTTGCGCACCCCTGTCTTGCCTATCTCCTGCCTGCCTATCTCCTGCTTGCCGATCCCTTCCACGAGCCCCGGTGTCCCATTGATGCAGCCGCCCGGCCCGCCTTTCGCCTTCGATCACGCGATCAACCTCGGACACGGCCAGAGTTCCGAGTCGCAGGATTCCGAGTCGCACGATTTCAAGTCGGAAGATTTCAAGTCGGAAGATTTCAAGTCGGAAGATTCCGGGTCACGCGATTCCGGGTCGCGCGACTTCGACTCATCGGGGGAGGGTGCGGCCAACGAGGCCGGCGCCAAGGACATCGGTGTCCGCCTCACGGTGCCGCGCCTGGGGCGTCCGGCGCCCCGGCCGACCGCGCCATTGGCCGTCGATGCGCGCCTGCTCGCCGTCGCCACGGAACATCTGCGCCGCCTCGGACCCAAGCGCGTGACCGTGGTGGCCGTCGCCGCCGAGGCGGGCATGACCCACGCCAATGTCTACCGCTACTTCCCCTCGAAGGACGCGCTCCTCGATGCGGTGGCGGGGCGCTGGCTGCGCGACGTCGAGGCGGAACTCGCCCGCATCGCCGATGCGCCGGACCCGGCCGACGACAAGATCGAGCGCCTGCTCACCGCCCTGGCGAGCGTCCAGCGCGAGACGCTGGTGCATGAGCCGAACCTGTTCGCCGTCCACCTCGACGCCACCGTGGGCGCGCGCCCCATCGCCCGGCGCCACCGGGTCCGGCTGCGCAGTCTCGTGGAGCGCGTGGTGGAGGAGGGCATCGGGGCCGGCGCCTTCGTCGCCCGGGACCGCGAGCGGGCCATCGCGCACATCTTCGATGCCAGCTACCGCTTCACCCATCCGCTGGCGATTCAGCACGATGCCGACCTGCCGCGCGACCTCGTCGAAGCCCGTCTGGGCGCGGTGATTCTGGCGATCCAGAAGGTGCTGCGGACCGGGACGCTCTGAGCCTCCGTGACAGAGTTTTTGATCTGTCACCTGAGCTTCGCCGCCGAACCAAGTCGATGCCTATTCTGCCAACTGACTGAGAGATCTGCGCTTTTTCGGCGGTGGCCGGTGCCCGCCTGAGAGCCGCCCTGGCCCGAACCCTGCTTTGCCGTTCGTGCCTCGGTTGAAGCCCTGGGCCTTTTCGGCCACACACCGCGGCAGCACTGCGCCGGTGGTCGAGACCCCTCCGCGCGCCGCGACCCGCGACTCAAGGACCGGAGGTTGGTTTCCCCCATGGCACGCAGCAAGATCGCGCTCATCGGCGCCGGACAGATCGGTGGAACCCTCGCGCACCTGGCGGGCCTGAAGGAACTCGGCGACGTCGTCCTGTTCGACATCGCCGACGGCGTGCCCCAGGGCAAAGGCCTTGACATCGCCGAGTCCGCGCCCGTCGACGGGTTCGATGCGACCTACACGGGTGCCAGCGATTATGCGGCGATTGCCGGCGCCGACGTGGTGATCGTCACCGCCGGCGTGCCGCGCAAGCCCGGCATGAGCCGCGACGACCTGATCGGCATCAACCTCAAGGTCATGGAAGCGGTCGGCACCGGCATCAAGCAGCACGCGCCCGACGCCTTCGTGATCTGCATCACGAATCCCCTCGACGCCATGGTCTGGGCCCTGCAGAAGTTCTCGGGTCTTCCCACGCACAAGGTGGTGGGCATGGCCGGCGTGCTCGATTCCGCCCGCTTCCGCCACTTCCTCGCCGACGAGTTCAAGGTCTCGGTGGAGGACGTCACCGCCTTCGTGCTCGGCGGCCACGGCGACGACATGGTCCCGCTGGTGCGCTACTCCACGGTGGCCGGCGTGCCGCTGCCCGACCTGGTCAAGCTCGGCTGGACCAGCCAGGAGAAGCTCGACGCCATGGTCGAGCGCACCCGCAAGGGCGGCGGCGAGATCGTCAACCTGCTCAAGACCGGCTCGGCCTTCTACGCCCCCGCGGCGTCGGCCATCGCCATGGCCGAGAGCTACCTGCGCGACAAGCGCCGTGTGCTCCCCTGCGCCGCCTATCTCAACGGCGAGTACGGCATCACCGACATGTATGTCGGCGTGCCGATCGTGATCGGGGCCAACGGTGTCGAGCGCGTGCTCGAGGTCGCCTTCAACGATGACGAGAAGGCGATGTTCGACAAGTCGGTCGGCGCCGTGAAGACCCTGATCGAGGCCTGCAAGAGCGTGAACCCCGCGCTGGCCTGATCGCCGGCCGTCGTTCCGGGGCGCCCGCCGGCGCGCCCGGAATCCAGGGCCGCCGTCGCGGCAGGCTGGATCGCAACCTGTGTTTCTGGATCCCGGGCTCCGCGTCGCGGCCCCGGGATGACGTTGAGGGTCTGAATCCATGAACATTCACGAGTACCAGGCCAAGGCGGTGCTGAAGGAATTCGGCCTGCCCGTCTCGCGCGGCGTGCCGATCTTCAAGCCCGAGGAGGCCGAGGCGGCCGCCAAGGAACTCGGCGGCCCGGTCTGGGTGGTGAAGTCCCAGATCCACGCGGGCGGCCGCGGCAAGGGGACCTTCAAGGGCGCTCCCGCCGGCGCGAAGGGCGGCGTGCGCGTCACCAAGTCCCTCGACGAGGTCAAGCAGTTCGCCGGCGAAATGCTGGGCCAGACCCTCGTCACGATCCAGACCGGCGAGGCCGGCAAGCAGGTCAACCGTCTCTACATCGAGGAGGGCGCCCAGATCGAGGCGGAGTTCTACCTCTCGATGCTGGTGGATCGCGATACCGGCAAGGTCGCGTACGTCGTCTCGACGGAAGGCGGCATGGACATCGAGACGGTCGCCCACGACACGCCCGAGAAGATCGTCACCTTCTCGGTCGACCCGGCCACCGGCGTGATGCCCCATCACGGCCGCCTCGTCGCCAAGACCCTCGGCCTCTCGGGCGCCCAGGCCAAGGAAGCGGGCGACCTCACCACCCGGCTCTACGAGGCGTTCACCGCCAAGGACATGAGCATGCTGGAGATCAACCCGCTGGTGCTCACCGGCGACGGCCATCTCAAGTGCCTCGATGCCAAGATCTCCTTCGACTCGAACGCCCTCTACCGCCACCCCGACATCGTGGCCCTGCGCGACGAGACCGAGGAGGACGCCAAGGAGATCGAGGCCTCCAAGTACGATCTGGCCTACATCGCGCTGGACGGCACCATCGGCTGCATGGTCAACGGCGCCGGCCTCGCTATGGCGACCCTCGACATCATCAAGCTCTACGGCGAGGAGCCGGCGAACTTCCTCGATGTCGGCGGCGGCGCGTCCGAGGAGAAGGTCACGGCGGCCTTCAAGATCATCACCGCCGATCCGCAGGTGAAGGGCATCCTGGTCAACATCTTCGGCGGGATCATGAAGTGCGACGTGATCGCCAACGGCGTGATCGCGGCGGTGAAGGCGGTCGGCCTGCAGGTGCCCCTGGTGGTGCGCCTGGAGGGCACCAACGTCGAGAAGGGCAAGGAGATCATCCGGAATTCCGGCCTGAACGTGATCCCCGCCGACGACCTGGACGATGCCGCGCAGAAGATCGTCGCCGCCGTGAAGAAGGGCTGAGAGTACCCATGTCCATCCTGATCGACGCGAACACCAAGGTCATCTGCCAGGGCTTCACCGGCAAGAACGGGACCTTCCACTCCGAGCAGGCCATCGCCTACGGCACCAAGATGGTCGGTGGCACCTCGCCCGGTAAGGGCGGCTCGAAGCACCTCAACCTGCCGGTCTTCGACACCGTGGCGGAGGCGCGCGAGGCCACGGGCGCCGACGCTTCCGTGGTCTACGTGCCGCCGCCGGGCGCGGCCGACGCGATCTGCGAGGCGATCCAGGCCGAGATCCCGCTCATCGTCTGCATCACCGAGGGCATTCCGGTGCTCGACATGGTGCGGGTCAAGCGCGCCCTGGAAGGTTCGAAGTCCCGCCTCGTCGGCCCGAACTGCCCCGGCATCGTCACCGCCGGCCAGTGCAAGATCGGCATCATGCCGGCCAACATCTTCAAGCCCGGCTCGGTGGGCATCGTCTCGCGCTCCGGCACGCTGACCTACGAGGCCGTGTTCCAGACCACCAATGCGGGACTCGGCCAGACCACGGCGGTGGGCATCGGCGGCGACCCGGTGAAGGGCACGGAATTCATCTCCATGCTCGAGCTGTTCCTGGCCGACGACAAGACCGAGTCGATCGTGATGATCGGCGAGATCGGCGGCTCGGCCGAGGAAGAGGCGGCGCAGTTCCTGGCCGACGAGGCCAAGCGCGGCCGCAAGAAGCCCATGGTCGGCTTCATCGCCGGCCGCACGGCGCCTCCGGGCCGCCGCATGGGCCATGCGGGCGCGATCATCTCGGGCGGCAAGGGCGGCGCCGAGGACAAGATCGCCGCCATGGAAGCGGCCGGCATCCGGGTCTCGCCCTCGCCGGCCCGCCTCGGCAGCACGCTGGTCGACGTCCTGCGCGGCTGACACTCCGGGATCGCAGGCCTGCATTGCTCCGGCGTTCAGGTCCGAGACCCCATCTAGGAACGAGCGACGCGGGACAGGGTCCCGCGTCTTTCCCCACACTTCCGATTCCCGACCGCGATCCCGGCGGAACGGATCGGGCAGGGCCTCGCCCCGACGGCAGGCTCCGCGAAGCGGCAGGATGACCCGAACGATGGCACGCCAGGACGCGCTCGAAACCTCGTTCCTCTACGGCGGCAACGCCGCCTACATCGAGGAACTGCAGGCGGCTTACGCCCGTGATCCGAACTCGGTCGATCCCGAGTGGCAGGCGTTCTTCCGCTCCCTGAACGAGGACAAGGGCCTGGCGGAGAAGAACGCCGCCGGCGCCTCTTGGGAGCGGCCGAACTGGCCCATCCACGCCAATGGCGAGATCGTCTCGGCGCTGGACGGCAACTGGGCCACCGTCGAGAAGGCCATCGGCGACAAGATCCGCGCCAAGAGCGACACCGCCTCGGCCCCCGCGAAGGGCGTCGTCGTCGCCTCCGCTCCCGGCATCTCGGTGGAGCAGGCCACCAAGGACTCGGTGCGCGCGATCATGCTGATCCGTGCCTACCGCATGCGCGGCCACCTGCACGCCAAGCTCGATCCCCTCGGCCTCGCGCCGCGCGGCGACCACGAGGAGCTTCACCCGCAGCATTACGGCTTCGAGGAGAAGGACTGGGACCGCCCGATCTTCCTCGACAACGTGCTCGGCCTCGAATTCTCGACCATCCGCGAGATCGTCGAGATCCTGGAGCGCACCTACTGCCAGACGCTCGGCGTCGAATTCATGCACATCTCCAACCCGGAGGAGAAGGCGTGGATCCAGGAGCGCATCGAGGGCAAGGGCAAGGAGATCACCTTCACCCCCGAGGGACGGCGCGCGATCCTGAACAAGCTGATCGAGGCGGAAGGCTTCGAGAAGTTCCTCGACCTCAAGTACACCGGCACCAAGCGCTTCGGCCTCGACGGCTCTGAGGCGATGATCCCGGCCTTGGAGCAGATCATCAAGCGCGGCGGCGCCCTCGGCGCCGAGGAGATCGTGGTGGGCATGGCCCATCGCGGCCGCCTCAACGTGCTCACCAACGTGATGGCCAAGCCGTTCCGGGCGGTGTTCAACGAGTTCAAGGGCGGCTCGGCCAATCCGGCCGAGGTCGAGGGCTCCGGCGACGTGAAGTACCATCTCGGTGCCTCGTCGGACCGCGCCTTCGACGGCAACAACGTCCACCTCTCGCTCACCGCCAACCCGTCGCACCTCGAGATCGTCGATCCGGTGGTGCTCGGCAAGGTGCGGGCGAAGCAGGACCAGCGGGCCAAGCCCACGGTGGAGCGCACCCGGGTGGTGCCGCTTCTGATCCACGGCGACGCCGCCTTCGCGGGGCAGGGCGTGGTGGCCGAGTGCCTCGGCCTGTCCGGGCTGAAGGGCCATCGCACCGGCGGCTCGATCCACTTCATCATCAACAATCAGATCGGCTTCACCACCGATCCGCGCTTCTCGCGCTCCTCGCCCTATCCGTCGGACGTCGCCAAGATGGTGGAGGCGCCGATCTTCCACTGCAACGGCGACGACCCGGAGGCCGTCACCTTCGCGGCCAAGATCGCGATCGAGTACCGCCAGAAGTTCGGCAAGCCCGTCGTCATCGACATGCTGTGCTACCGCCGCTTCGGTCACAACGAGGGCGACGAGCCGGCCTTCACCCAGCCGAAGATGTACCAACGCATCCGCAAGCACCCGACCGCGCTGGAGACCTACGGCAAGAAGCTCGTGGCCGAGGGCGTCCTGAGCCAGGAGCAGCTCGACACGCGCAAGGCCGAGTTCCGCGCCATCCTGGACGCCGAGCTTGAGGTCGCCACCAACTACAAGGCCAACAAGGCCGATTGGCTCGACGGACGCTGGGCCGGCTTCAAGGCCGTGCGCGAGGACGTGGACGATCCCCGTCGCGGCAAGACCGGCGTGCCGGCCGAGACCCTGCGGGAGATCGCCCAGCGCATCACCACGCCGCCGCCCGGCTTCCACCTGCACCGCACGATCCAGCGCTTCTTCGACAATCGCGCCAAGGCGGTCGAGTTGGGCAAGGGCATCGATTGGGCGACCGCCGAGGCCCTGGCCTTCGGCTCGCTGCTCATCGAGGGCCATCGCGTCCGCCTGTCGGGCCAGGATGTCGAGCGCGGCACCTTCTCGCAGCGCCACGCCGTGGTGATCGACCAGGAGAACGAGCAGCGCTACACCTCGCTGAACTCGATCCGTGAGGGCCAGGCGAGCCTGGAGGTCATCAACTCGATGCTCTCCGAGGAGGCGGTGCTCGGCTTCGAATACGGCTACTCCGCGGCCGAACCCAACGCCCTGGTGCTGTGGGAGGCGCAGTTCGGCGACTTCGCCAACGGCGCCCAGGTGGTGATCGACCAGTTCATCTCGTCGGGCGAGCGCAAGTGGCTGCGCATGTCGGGCCTGACCCTGCTGCTGCCGCACGGCTACGAGGGCCAGGGGCCGGAGCATTCCTCCGCCCGCCTGGAGCGCTTCCTGCAGATGTGCGCCGAGGACAACATGCAGGTCGCCAACTGCACCACGCCGTCGAACTACTTCCACATCCTGCGCCGACAGCTGCACCGCGAATTCCGCAAGCCGCTGATCCTGATGACGCCGAAGTCGCTGCTGCGGCACAAGAAGGCGGTCTCTCCGATCGAGGCGATGGCGGACGGATCGAGCTTCCACCGCGTGCTCTGGGACGATGCCGAGCGCGACGAGGACGGCATCAAGCTGGTCAAGGACGACAAGGTCCGGCGCGTCGTGCTGTGCTCGGGCAAGGTCTATTACGACCTCTACGACGAGCGTGAGAAGCGCGGCGTCAACGACGTCTACCTGATGCGGGTCGAGCAGCTCTATCCCTTCCCCCTCAAGGCGCTCGCGGGCGAGATGGGGCGCTTCCGCAACGCCGAGGTGGTGTGGTGCCAGGAGGAGCCCAAGAACATGGGCTCCTGGGCCTTCGTCGAACCCTACCTCGAATGGGTGCTGGGCCAGGCCCAGTCGCCGGTGAAGCGTGCGCGCTACGTCGGTCGCCCCGCCTCCGCCTCCACGGCGGTGGGCCTGCTCTCGAAGCACCAGGCCCAGCTCCAGGCCTTCCTCAACGAGGCGCTGGCGGTCTGACCGCCGGCGCATCCCGCACCGTTTCTCGATCCGAAGGCGCCGCGTCGAGGCGCCCCAACTCTCCGGACGGACACTGAACCATGGCAACCGATATCGTCGTCCCGACCCTGGGCGAATCCGTGAGCGAGGCCACCATCGGTCGCTGGTTCAAGAAGCCGGGCGACACCGTGGCGGCCGACGAGCCGCTGGTGGAACTCGAGACCGACAAGGTCACCCTCGAGGTCAACGCGCCGGCGGCGGGCGAACTCGGCGAGATCCTGGCCAAGGACGGCGAGACGGTGGAGCCCGGCGCGCTCCTCGGCTCGATCGTCGAGGCCACCGGCGGCGCCAAGGCGGCCCCCAAGAAGGCCGAGGCGCCGGCTCAGGAGAGCAAGAAGGCCGAGGCGCCGGCCCAGGAATCTTCCGCCGGCTACGGCAATCACGGCGACGCCGCGCCCCCGGCGGCCCGCGAATCCGGCGATCATGGCCCGGCGGTCGCCAAGATGGCGCGCGAATCCGGCATCGATCCGTCGACCCTTAATGGAACCGGCAAGGACGGCCGCGTGACCAAGGGCGACATGCTGGAGGCCACCGCCAAGGGGCCCTCCGCCGGGCCCTCCGCCCTCCCGGCGGCCGCTCCCGCCAAGGAGGCCAGGCCGGCCGCTCCGCGCGCACCCTCGAAGCCCGACGATGCGGCGCGCGAGGAGCGCGTGCGCATGACCAAGCTGCGCCAGACCATCGCCCGCCGTCTCAAGGACGCGCAGGACACCGCCGCGATGCTGACGACGTTCAACGACGTCGACATGTCGGCCGTGATGGCGATGCGGAGCCAGTACAAGGACATCTTCGAGAAGAAGCACGGCACCAAGCTCGGCTTCATGGGCTTCTTCACCAAGGCGGTGATCGGCGCCCTCAAGGACGTACCGGCGGTCAATGCCGAGATCGACGGGCAGGACCTCGTCTACAAGAACTACTATCACATCGGCATCGCCGTCGGCACCGATAAGGGCCTCGTGGTCCCGGTGGTGCGCAACGCCGACGACCTGTCGATCGCCGGCATCGAGAAGACCATTGCGGGCTTCGGCAAGAAGGCCCGCGACGGCAAGCTCTCGATCGACGAGATGCAGGGCGGCACCTTCACGATCACCAACGGGGGCATCTACGGGTCGCTGATGTCGACCCCGATCCTCAACGCGCCGCAATCGGGCATCCTCGGCATGCACCGCATCGAAGAACGCCCTGTCGTGCGGGGCGGAAAAATCGAGGCGCGGCCGATGATGTACCTCGCCCTGTCCTACGATCACCGCATCGTTGACGGGAAGGAGGCCGTGACCTTCCTCGTGCGCGTCAAGGAGGCGCTGGAGGATCCGGCACGCCTCGTGCTCGACCTCTAAGGCCCGGCAGCTGCCGTCCGCCGGCCGCGCCCCCGCGCGGCCGGACGCTTCCGCGCGCTTCGTCCATCGATGGTGGGGCATGACCCGCCGCCCAATCCAGCGAGTCAGAACTCCATGTCCTACGATCTCGTCGTCATCGGCACCGGCCCCGGCGGCTATGTCTGCGCCATCCGGGCGGCCCAGCTCGGTCTCAAGACCGCGGTGGTCGAGAAGCGGGCCACCCACGGCGGCACCTGCCTCAATGTCGGCTGCATCCCCTCGAAGGCGCTGCTGCACGCTTCGGAGGCCTTCGAAGAGGCCTCCAAGCACTTCGCCGACATGGGCGTCATGGTTAGCACGCCCGAACTCGACCTCGCCAAGATGATGACGTTCAAGCAGGACGGCGTCGACGGCAACACCAAGGGTGTCGAGTTCCTGCTCAAGAAGAACGGCATCGATGCCTACCGGGGCACCGCCCGTCTGGCCGGCGCCGGTCGCGTCGAGGTGCTGTCCGAGGACGGCGGCAATCAGCTTCTCGAGACGAAGAACGTCGTCATCGCCACGGGCTCGGACGTTACCAAGCTCCCCGGCGTCACCATCGACGAGACGGTCGTGGTCACCTCCACGGGGGCGCTCGCCCTGGACAAGGTGCCGGGCAAGATGCTGATCATCGGCGCCGGCGTCATTGGCCTCGAACTCGGCTCGGTCTGGCGCCGCCTCGGCTCGGAGGTCACCGTGGTCGAGTATCTCGACCGCATCCTGCCCGGCATGGACGGCGAGGTCGGAAAGCAGTTCCAGCGCATCCTCGGCAAGCAGGGCATCCAGTTCAAGCTGTCCTCGAAGGTGACGGGCGTCGCGGTCGCGGACGGGGCCGCCACCGTCACGGTGGAGCCCGCCGCCGGCGGCGAGGCCGAGACGCTGCAGGCCGACGTGGTGCTCGTCGCCATCGGCCGCGTGCCCTACACCGAGGGCCTCGGCCTCGAGACGGTGGGGGTCGGCCTCGACAACAAGGGTCGCATCCAGACCGACAGCCACTACGCCACCAACGTCACGGGCATCTACGCCATCGGCGACGTCATCGCCGGGCCGATGCTGGCGCACAAGGCCGAGGACGAGGGCGTGGCGGTGGCCGAGCTGCTGGCCGGCCAGTCGGGCCACGTGAATTACGGCGTGATCCCGAACGTGGTCTACACCTATCCGGAGGTCGCCTCGGTCGGGAAGACCGAGGAGGAGCTGAAGAAGGACGGCATCGCCTACAACAGCGGAAAATTCCCCTTCACCGCCAACGGTCGCGCCAAGGTCAACCACACCACGGACGGCTTCGTGAAGATCCTGGCCGACGCCACCACCGACCGGGTTCTCGGCGTGCACATCGTCGGCGCCGATGCGGGCAACCTCATCGCGGAGGTCGCGGTGGCGATGGAGTTCGGCGCCTCCGCCGAGGATGTGGCCCGCACCTGCCACGCCCATCCGACCCTGACCGAGGCGGTCAAGGAAGCGGCGTTGGCGGTGGGCAAGCGCGCGATCCACATCTGAGACCGGGTTGATCCCGACCGCTGCGATCCGGCCGTTCCGATATTGGGCGTCCGGTTCCGGGCCTGCTGCCCTGGTGGCGGCCGATCCGGGGGCTGGCACGCCATCACGTCGACGGCCCAGGCGCGGCTTACCCATTCGGGGCGGAATCGATGTGCGCAGGCGGCCCCGCGATGTGATTGACAGGCCGGGATGCGTGCGACCTCTGGCAGAGCCGTCGGGCGCAGGGAGAAACATCATGAAGGTCGTCGCGGATCTGTGCATCGTCCCGATGGGCGTCGGCCCCTCGGTTTCGCCCTACGTGAAGGAGATCAAGGCGGTCATCGACGCCAGTCCCCTTCAGGCGGAGATGCATGCCAACGGCACCAATATCGAGGGCGAACTCGGTGACATCTGTGCGCTGATCGAGGCCTGCGAGGCCCGGCTCAGCGAACTCGGCGTCCAGCGGGTCTTCTTCACGATGGCGTTCTCGTCGCGGCGCGACAAGGTGCAGTCCATGGCGGACAAGCTGACGGCGGTGCTCTGAGCGTCGCCCGCCATGGCCGGGACGCTTAGGGCTTCGCCCCAGCCGGTTTCGGCTGATCCAGCCTCTCGCCTGCCACGCATTCCCGCAGGAAGGTGTCGCGGCCCGCTCCCGTGAGCCCGTTCTTGTCGGCTTGCGTCGCGCAGACCGCCTCGCCGCGCGCCGCATTGGTCGAGGCCGCTGGCGGTTGGCTGGAGGCCGCCGGCGCTCGGTCGGATGCTGGCGAGGCTTGACCCGCAGCCGGCGTCGCCAACCCGAGGGCGAGGAGCAGCAGCAGGCTCTGTCGAGATGCCATGAAGGGTCCTTCCGTCCGGCTCGGTCTGCGTCGACTGGGCAACGCGGCCGAGCGGCCGCTTGATCCGTGGAGCAAACGGCCCGCGAAAGTTCGTAACCGCATGGCACCCCGGTGGGCGGAGGAAGAATTAACCGCCGTCGAGCGATGAAAGAGCCCTGTCGACGGATGTCATTCTTCCGTCAAAGGCGCTCCCTGCTGGATCAACGATGGATGTCAGGGTCCTGACGATGCCAAAGCGACCTATCCTGACGCGGCGATTTCGGTGGACCCACTCGGCCCGATGGCTGAGTACGATCAATTTGCTTTCGGTGATCGGGCTCTGTGCCGTGTCCGCTTTCATGCTCTGGCAGATGCGCCTCGATGCGGCGCGGCGCTCGGAGGTCACCTCGCGCAGCCTGGTCCAGGTTCTGGGGCGCGACATCGCCCGCAACATCGAACTCTACGATCTTTCGCTCCGCTCCGTCGTCGACGGCCTCAAGTTGCCCGAACTGGCACAGGCCGACCCCGAACTCCGGCAGATGATCCTGTTCGACCGGGCGGCCACCGCCGAGAATTTCGGCCACACCCTCGTGTTCGACCGGACCGGCAAGCTCATCATCAGCTCGCGCTCTCTCAATCCGGAGCCGCTGAACTACGCCGACCGCGAATATTTCCAGTACCACGCCACCCATCCGGGCAACGGCCTGCACATCAGCCAGCCCCTGGTCTCGCGTCTGACGGGACGGCGCGTGCTGATCATCAGCCGGCGCCTGTCGGACCCGGACGGCACCTTCGCGGGCGTGGTCCTCGGCTCGATCTACCTCGATTATTTCCGCCAGCTGTTCGCGGCCGTCGGCGCCGATCACGCCGGGACCGTGACCCTCTACGGACCGGGCGGCGCCATCATCATGCGCGAGCCGTACGACGAGACCGTGATCGGCCAGAGCGTTTCGGCGACGGACAGCTACCGGAAATTCTTCGATACGGACCGGGACAGCTTCAGCGGACCTGCGATGGTGGGGGAGGGCACCCGCGACTTCGTCTTCACGAAGGTCGGGGACCTGCCGCTCCATCTCAGCATCGCCGTGACTCCGGCGCAGGTCTACGCGGACTGGTGGCACCGTGCCCTGGGCCTCGGCGCCGTGGTCCTCAGCCTGTGCGCCACCACCGTGGTGCTCACGGGCCTCCTCCGTCGCGAATTGCGCCAGCGCAGGGCTGCGGAGCGGGCCGCCCACGAACTCAACATCCAACTGGAGAAGCTCGCCACCACCGATGCCCTGACGGGTCTGGCCAACCGGCGACGGTTCGACGACGTGCTCGGCCGCGAGTGGCGCCGCGCCATTCGTAACCAGGTGCCCCTCGCGCTGCTCGTGATGGATGCCGACAACTTCAAGGGCTTCAACGATCGCTACGGCCACCAGAGGGGCGACGAGGCCCTGAGGCTGATCGCCCGCTCGATCGAGGCCAGCATCGGCAGCCAGGCGGACACGGCCTGCCGGATCGGCGGTGAGGAGTTCGCCGTCCTTCTGCCCGAGACCGATGCGGCGGGCGCCGAAGTCGTCGCGAACCGCATCCGCGAGGCCGTTCTGGGCTGGAAGGTGCCCCATGCGGGGAGTCCGAACGGCGTGCTCACGGTCAGCATCGGCGTGGCGCAGATCCCGGAAACGCGTGCCGCCGACCCCGCGGGCTTCGTCGAGGCGGCCGACCAGGCGCTCTATGGCGCCAAGGCGAACGGGCGCAACCAGATTCAGGTCTACGGCCGGGAGGTGACGGCGCCCCGCGCAATGACGGGCTGACGACCCGGCTCACCCCCTGGGGTACCGTTGCGCCGAGGGCGAACGGAAGGGAGCCAAAACCGGTCTCGCACGCTTGACGTCTATGCGGTGCGATCCGGCGGGCCGCATGCGGCGAACGCCCTGTCGGCGAGCGCCCTCTCCCTCAAGCGAGGCTTCGCCGACGCGACACCTCGCCCACGCGAACCGAAGTGAATGTCATGCGGACCCGATCGAAAATCGGCCTCGCGGCCCTGGCCGTCGTCCTCCTCGGCGGCGCTGCCTTCGTGCGCTTCATCGTCTTCCCCGAACAGGCGACGCTCGAAGCCTCGGCGGGGCAGGGGGCGAGCCCGACCCTGCCCGCCCCCAACCCGACCCTGATGCCGACGGTGAACATCGCCCGCGTGGCACGCTGGGAGAACGGCGCCAAGCCGCAGGCCGCCGCCGGACTTCAGGTCGCGGCCTATGCGGAAGGGTTCGACCATCCGCGCTGGATGGCCCTGCTGCCCAACGGCGACGTGCTGGTGGCGGAAGCGAACAAGCCCCAGACCGACGATCCCTCGACCGGGATCGCCGATTGGGTGGCCGACAAGGTCAAGAGCCTGGCCGGGGCGGGGGTGAAGAGCCCCGACCGCATCGTCCTGCTGCGCGACGCAAACGGCGACGGCGTCGCCGAGGAGCGCCACGTCTTCCTGAAAGGCCTGCACTCGCCCTTCGGCATGGCGCTGGTCGGCAACGATCTCTACGTCGCCAATGCGGACGCCCTGGTGAAGGTGCCCTATCAGCCGGGCCAGACCGAGATCACCGCGACTCCCGAGACGGTCGTCGACCTGCCGTCCGGCATCAATCACCACTGGACCAAGAACGTCATCGCCAGCCCGGACGGCCAGCGGCTGTACGTCACCGTCGGCTCGAACAGCAATGTCGGTGAGAACGGCCTCGACAAGGAGACGGGCCGGGCGGCGATCTGGGAATACACGATCGCGACGAAACAGATGCGTGAATACGCGACCGGCCTGCGCAACCCCAACGGCCTCGGCTTCGAACCCACGACCGGCACCCTGTGGACGGTCGTGAACGAGCGGGACGAGATCGGCAGCGACCTCGTGCCGGACTATATCACCTCCGTGCGCGAGGGCGGGTTCTACGGCTGGCCCTACAGCTACTGGGGCAACCACGTGGATGAGCGTGTGCAGCCGCAGAAGCCCGACCTCGTCGCCAAGGCGATCGCGCCGGACTACGCGGTCGGCACCCACACGGCCTCCCTCGGCCTCGCCTTCTCGCAGGCGAGCAGCCTGCCGGAGGCATCGAAAAATGGTCTGCCGGAGGCTTCGAAGAGCAGCCTGCCGGAGGCTTGGAAAACCGGTCTGTTCGTGGCCCAGCACGGCTCGTGGAACCGCCGGCCGAAGAGCGGCTACAAGGTGATCTACGTGCCCTTCCGGGACGGCAAGCCCGCCGGGACGCCGGTCGACGTGCTCACCGGCTTCCTCAATGCCGACGAGAAGGCGCAGGGGCGTCCGGTGGGCGTCATCCTGGACAAGACCGGGGCACTGCTGGTCTCGGACGATGTCGGTAAGACCATCTGGCGGGTCAGCGGCGCCAGCCAGACCCAGTAGCGGCCTGGGCGATCGTCCGCCTCTCGCCCGGCCGCGAACGAACGCGGCTGGTTCGGGTTGACCCGACGGGTACGGCGGTTCCGCCGGTGCCCCGTTCATCGAGCAGCGAAAGTCTTCATGACCGAGACGAAGACCGATCCTTCGCGGCGTGCCCTCGTCGGCGGCCTCTCCGCCGGCATGGTGGCCGCCCTCGGGAGTGCGGCCGGTGCCCAGGAGCAGGTGGCCCAGACCGATACGTCCCCCAATCCGCCCCGGAGCTATCCGCGGCCGCCCTTCGAGCGGCAACAGCAGGATTGGCCGGGCCTCGCGAGCCGGATGGTGCCGCGCCCGGACCACGGCGAGACGACCTACAAGGGCTCCGGCCGGCTCGCCGGCCGCAAGGCCCTGATCACCGGCGGCGATTCCGGAATCGGCCGCGCCGCCGCCATCGCGTATGCCCGCGAGGGTGCGGATGTGGCCATCAACTACCTGCCGGCCGAGGAGTCGGATGCGGCCGAGGTGGTGGCGCTCATCGGCCAGGCGGGACGCAAGGCGGTGGCGCTGCCCGGCGACATCCGCGACGAAGCCTTCTGCCAACGCCTCGTGGCCGATGCGGCCCGGTCCCTCGGCGGCCTCGACATCCTGGTCAACAACGCCGTGTACCAGAAATCGCAGGTTTCGATCCTGGACATCACCACCGAGCAGTTCGACCAGACCTTCAAGACCAACGTCTACGCGATGTTCTGGATCACCAAGGCGGCGCTCGCCCATCTGGGCCTCGGGGCGGCGATCATCAACACCGCGTCGGTGAACGCCTACGAGCCCTCCGAGACCCTGCTCGACTACGCCGCCACCAAGGCGGTGATCGTGAACTTCTCCAAGGCGCTCGCCAAGCAGCTGGCGCAGAGCGGCATCCGGGTGAATGCCGTCGCCCCCGGACCGTTCTGGACCCCGCTCCAGGTCTGTGGCGGCCAGCCGCCCGAGAAACTGCCGGGTTTCGGCAAGGATACGCCGATGGGGCGCCCGGGCCAGCCGGCGGAGCTGGCGGGCATCTACGTCCTCCTCGCCTCCCATGAGGCGAGCTACTCGACGGGGCAGGTCTTCGGCGCCGTGGGGGGACGCGGCGGCCCGTAGCGCGCAGGGGAGGCCGGATCGTTGGCGGACGGAGAAGGCGTGATGAACAAGGCCTATGGTGTGCAGGTGACGGTGATTCCGGCGGGTGCGGGGGAAGCGACCGTGGCGCCGGTGATCGTCGTCGCCCGCGACGAACAGGACGCGGCGCTCGTGGCCGCCGAGGCGGCGGGCTCGGGTGCCCAGGCCGAAACCCTGCGGGAACTGAGCCCCGAGGAGATCGCCGAGCACGGGCTCGATCTCCACGCGCCTGGCAGTCTCAAGGCCCTGCCCCTGCTGCGACTGTGACCGCAGGGGGCCGCCCGGCGCGCGGCTGAACATCCCCTGCGGCCCGCGGGTTGGACCCCGAGAGTCGACGTTGGACCCCACCCCGAACGGTTCGACGGGCTTGAACGGTTCGACCCCAGGGAGCCCCGATGACCGCGAACCCCGCCATGCTGGACCAGAGCCGCGACGCCACCCCCCTGCCGCGCGCGTCCGGCTTCGACAGCACCCTGGCGCTGCTGGCCGAGGGCTACGCCTTCATCCCGAACCGCTGCCGGGCCCTCGGCACCGACCTGTTCGCGACCCGCCTGATGCTGAGCCCGGTGCTCTGCATGTCCGGTGCCGAGGCCGCGCGCCACTTCTACGACGATCACCGCTTCACCCGACGACACGCCCTTCCGCCGACCGCGTTCGCGCTGATCCAGGACCACGGCAGCGTGATGGTGATGGACGGGGAGGCCCACCGCCGGCGCAAGGCGATGTTCCTCTCGCTCGTCGGCCCCGAGGCGCTGCGCCGCCTCGCCGACCTGACGGTGGGGCATTGGCGGGCGGCCGCTGCCCGCTGGGCGCGGCAGGACGCGGTGATCCTCCTCGACGAGGCGCATGCCGTGCTGACGGCGGCGATCAGCGAATGGGTCGGCCTCCCCCTGGATTCGGGCGAGACCCGCGACCGGGCGACCGAGTTCGCCGCCATGATCGCCGGCACGGGGGCGGTCGGCCCCCGCAACTGGCGCGGTCATCTCTACCGCGCCCGTACCGAGCGATGGGCGCGCCGGGTCATCGCCGAGATCCGCGACGGGCGGCGGGCGGTGCCGGAGGGTGCGGCCCGCACCATCGCCGAGCATCGCGACCTCCAGGGCCGCCTCCTCGACGTGAAGACCGCCGGGGTCGAGCTGATCAACGTGCTGCGGCCGACCGTGGCCAATGCCCGCTACGTCGTGTTCGCCGCCATGGCGCTCCGGGACAACCCTGCCTGTCGCGAGGCCCTGCGCGGAGCCGATCCGGGCGCCCTGGCGCGCTTCACCTTCGAGGTCCGCCGCGTCTACCCCTTCATCCCGTTCATCGGCGGCCGGGTGCGGGAGCCGTTCACCTGGCGCGGCCATGCGTTCCAGGCCGGAGCCTGGGTGCTGATGGACCTCTACGGCACCAACCACGATCCCCGCCTGTGGCCCGAGCCGGACCGGTTCGATCCCGAGCGCTTCCGCGACGCGCCGCCCGGCGCCTTCGACCTCGTCTCCCACGGCGCCGGCTCGGCCGCGACCGGCCATCGCTGCCCGGGCGAGGGCATCACCCAGATTCTGGTCGAAACCCTGACCGATCAACTGGCCAACGGGATGACGTACACGATCCCACCGCAGGACCTGACCCTCGACCTCGCGAACATCCCCGCCCGCCCGCGTAGCGGGCTCGTGCTGCGGGACGTGCGGCCGGTCTAGCCGCCATCCGACTGGTCATGGGGCGCGCTTGCTCTCGGCAGGGGCCCGACGGACAGGAGATTCCGGCACAACGGGCGAGGCCGGCGAAAGTGCTTGAGAGGACCGCCCGGCAATAGAATGAGCGTCACTGGACCGTGGTCTTGCGTCGTCGCGGCGGATCGACTGAGTATCCTCATTCGTCTCCAGTCCGAGTGGTATTATGACATTATCAAATATCAATCCGGCGATGATTATAAAGTAATCGCTTGTCATTAAAATTCTAACGCGATAACTGAAAAAATTGTCGCGGAATTCATCACCGGTCCGCGTCGGGATGCCGCCGGAAGGCATCCTTCAAGGATCGCGATGGGAGTTCCGATGATGTCCGGTATCATGATCGAATCCGTCCTTCCCCACGAGAAGGTCGAGACTTCGACTATCGTCATCATCGATCCTCGAATTTTGTTCCGGGAAAGTCTGCTCTGCCAGATCCAGATGAAGGGCGACGCGCCGAACGTCCTTGGAGTCTGCACGGTCACGCATTGGCAGCAGGTGGCGCCGGCGCATCCGGGCGCCTCCGTCATCGTCATCGCGGCGACCCACCGCCGCGTCGCCCAGATGCGGAGCGAGTTGGACACCCTGGCCATCATCAGCCCGGGCGTCCCCGTGATTCTGTTGTCCGAGATCGAGGACGATCATCAGGTCACCGAGGCGATGCGCCGGGGCTTGCGCGGCTTCATTCCGATGACGAGTTCGCTGAAGGTGGCCCAGAGCGCCATCGCGCTCGTGCTGGCGGGGGGGCGCTTCGTACCTTCCGAAATCCTGTGCGCAATCCCGGCACCGCAGGTACCGGAGCCGCGCGGAGCCGATGCGGTCCGGCTCACGGAGCGCGAGGCGGCCGTGCTCGGCGGCCTGCAGATCGGCAAGCCGAACAAGGTGATCGCCTATGAACTCAACATGTGCACCAACACAGTGAAGGTTCACGTGCGCAACATCATGAAGAAGCTTCAGGCCAAGAACCGGACCGAGCTCGCCTACCTGGTCAACACCCGCGGCGTGGTGTCGTCGGCCCCCCATCTCGGCGGCGCCTGGTTCCATGCGCGTCCCTTGGCAGAGCACGCGGCGGCACAGCCCTCGTGATGCCCGCCCGAGCGGGCGGCACGGCGGGGGCGACCGATTCCGCGCTTCGACGTCACCCCTGCCCGGGCGAGCTGCGGATTCGTGCGCCGTCGAACCGCGCTCCCCAGACACGATCCGATCCCGGGGCGGGGCAGAGATAAGAGATCGGGGGGTTAGAGATAGGGCAGCAACAGCCGCACGCTCGCGTCCCGGAGCCGGACCGGTAGGCTGCGACCGGTCAGCTCGGCGCATTCCAGGCGGGTCGTCATCTTCGCCTGCATGGACCGGCCGAGCTCGGTTGCCAGAGCCGGGTCGTAGAGCTCCAGGTTGAGTTCGAAGTTCAGGCGGAAGCTCCGCATGTCCCAGTTCGCACTGCCGACGAAGCACCAGGTTTCGTCGACGACGAGCATCTTGGAATGCTCGAAGGGCGGATCGTTCAGCCAGATCCGGACGCCGTGATCCAGCAGCAGGCCGACATGGGCACGGGTGGCCCAATCCACGAACCGGTGGTTGCTGGCACGCGGAATGATGACGTCCACGCCGACGCCCCGGGTCGCCGCGAGCAGGAGCGCGATCGTCAGCACTTCGCTCGGCAGGAAGTAGGGGGTGACGAGCCGGATGCTGCGCTGTGCCCCGTTGAGGGCATGCAGCACCACGTGCTCGATCTTCTCGATGTCGGCATCCGGCCCGGAGGTCACGACCCGGGCCATCGTGCCGCCGGCCAAAGCCGCCGTGCCGCCGGCCAAAGCCGCCGTGCCGCCGGCCAAGGCCGTGCTGTCGCTGGCCGGGGCGGGTTGCCAGCGGTCGCCGTGGAGATCCTCGCCCGCGGCGAACATCCAGCTTCGGGCGAAGGCGCCCGCGAGCTGCCGGACGACCGGCCCTTCGATGCGGAAGTGGGTGTCGCGGACCGGGTTCGGAGGATGCCAGCCGACGCGGTTCTCGTCCGCGATGTTGATCCCGCCGGTGAAGGCGGTCGCGCCGTCGACGATGAGGAGCTTGGTGTGCGTCCGCAGGTTCAGGAACGGCATGCGCCAGGGCAGGGCCGAGTGCATGAACAGGGCGGCCGGCACGCCGGCCCCCCGCAGGCGCCGGTAGATCGGGTGCCGGAAGTAGCCGCCGCCGATGCCGTCGATCAGCACGCGGACCTCGGCGCCCCGGGCCTTCGCGGCGACGAGGGCGTCGAAGAAGGCCGCACCGGTCCGGTCATTGCGAAAGATGTAACTCGACAGGGCCACGGACCGCTGCGCGCGGCCGATGGCGTCGAGCATCGCCGGATAGGCCTCGTCGCCGTTCCGCAGCAGGCGGACGGCGTTGCCCGCCACCAGCGGCAGGCGCGTGATGTGTCGAACAGCGTGGTCGAGCGCCCGAAAGGCCGGGGCGATCGCGGGTGCCTGCGGCGGCTCCGTCTGCGCCGGCTCCGAGGGGGGCACCGCGAGCTGTCGTGCGCGGCGGGTGACGCGGTTGATGCCGAACAGCAGGTACAGCGCGGACCCGGAGAGGGGCGCGAGCCAAGCCAGTCCGATCCACCCGATGGCCGTGCCGACCTCGCGCTTGTGCAGAAGCACGTGGATCGTCAGCAGAAGCGCCGACGCCAGACCGATCCCCATCAGGACGTTGGATCGGATCGACCCGGACGCCGCGATCCACCGATGAAACGCCTCTTCCACAGCCGCCCCGGGGTTCCGATACCGACACCGTGGATACGGGACCGCGGCCGGTTCGCAAACCACGCACGCATCCGCGCCGTCTCGCGCCGAGCGTTCTGTCCCGCGCAGGCCGTTCGCGAGCGTGTCAGACGGCCAGCACGGCCCAGCGATGGGGTCCGAGACTTGCCCGCGCATCCCGTGTTCCGGCGTCCGTCACGACAGCCTCTCCGGCTTCCACCGAGCGGGCGTCCGGCGCCGGAACGACCGCCGCGTCCTCGGCGAGGTTCAGGGCGAGGAGAAGGCGTCGCGTTCCGTCGCCGACCGACAGCACGAGCTGGGTGTTCGTCAGGTGAAGCGTCCGCGTGCGGGCGCGGTGCAGCCAGGCATGGCGGCGGCGCAGGGCGATCAGCGTCTGGTGCAGCCGGTAGATCGGCCAGCCGAAGGGGGCGAGATCGGCCGGCGTGTCTGGAAAAACCGGCCGGATCGCATCGTCCCCGCCGATGCGATCTTCCTTCAGGCCGCGGAAGGCCTGCTCGTCACCTGCATAGATCGAAGGCGTGCCGCCGCAGACGAGCAGGATCGCGAGGGCATGGGGAAGGTGGCGCTCATCCACGAGGCGGCTGGCGATCCGCGTAACGTCGTGGTTGCCCACGAAGGTGAGCGGCACGAACGTATCGAGAAAGGCGTTGTGGCGGTCGAGCGCGTGGGCGAGTTCGAACAGGTTACGGTCGTTGAGCGCGCTCCAGATGGCCTTCCAAAGCTCGTACTGGGTCACCGCATCCAGGCCGGTGTCGCGCACGAGGGCGGCGTAATCGCCGTGGATCACCTCGCCGAGCAGGTAGGCGTCCGGGTGGGCCGACCGCACGCGGCCCAGGACATCGGCCCAGAATCGCCGCGGCACGGCGTAGGCCGCATCGAGGCGCCAGCCATCCACGCCGCGGGCGAGCCAGTGCGTCATGACGGAGACGACGTAATCGGCCACTGGGGGCGCGTCGTGATTCAGCGTCACGAGTTGCCGGTGCCCTTCGAAGCAGGCGTAGTCCGGCTCCGCGCCCGGATGACCGCCATGCGGCCAGGACAGCTTGAACCACCCGGCCCTGGGTGCTTGCTCGCCCTGCTGCAGAACCTCCTGGAAGGCGGGATGCGCGCGTCCGACATGGTTGAAGACGCCGTCGAGGAGCACGCGCAGGCCCCGCGCATGGGCGGCCTCGATCAGGGCAACGAGATCGGCCTCGTCGCCGAGGCGGGGATCGACCCGGAAGGGATCGACCGTGTCGTAGCCGTGGGTGGAGGCGGCGAAGACGGGCCCGAGCGCAAGTCCCGTGGCGCCGAGCTCGACGGCATAATCGAGCCAGGCCTGCAGGTGATCCAGGCGATGCACGACGGGAGCACCCGCTGCGGTCTCGGGCTCGGCGCCGACGAAGCCGAGCGGGAAGACCTGCCACCAGATCGTGTGTTCAATCCAATCCGGCACGGCACCGCCTTCGTCCAAGACCGGCAGGAAAACGCGTCAGGTCCGCCTCGGGTGCCATACCGCGCTCTGTTCGCCCATCACGTGTTCGTCGGGCACGCGAACGGCCGTTGAGGCAGGCTTCGGAGGTCCGATGACGCGGTGACGGCGCGCGGCATAATATTGCTGTCTCGAACATGAAGTCTAAGAACCATAATGCAAGATACTTCGACCTGACCGGTTCGTATCCTCATCCATGCAGGACTGGTATATCTGGCATAACGCATCTGGCATACCAGTCTTGGGCGGGAAGCGTCATATCAGCGTCAACGCAATCGCTTCTCGGGACAACCTTCATGCTCACCCTGCTTCTCGTCGTCGCCGCCGGTACCGCCAACATCGCGCTCGTGGCCTTCGTGGCCGATCGGTTGACCCCGAAGAGCACTGCGTCCGTCATCTCGGCCGGCGAACTGGCGATCGTGAACGACAACGTTCCGGCCTCCGCGGTGAAGCTGGCGGCCTGACGGACCGTCCCCCGGCCCGTATCAGCGGACCCACGCGACCGAACCGATCGGCCCCGCCCCTCGAAGGCGGGGCTTTTTTTTGACCCGTCACCTGTCGCCGCGCCGAGCCGGGCAAGGCCCGCCGAAACAACGCGAGTCTTGATCGGAGCGCGAGTCTTGATCGGAACGCAAACCTCGATCGGAACATAAGTCTCGATCGATCAGCTGCCGAGCACGTCCGCCTCTGCCCGGCCCACCGCTGCGGCCTGCTGCTGCGCGATGGCCCTGTCGGACTTGCGCTTGAGAAGGAGGCCGATGCCGACCACCAGCGCGGCCCCGAGGACGCCCATCGCGTGCGGGACGGCCCCCTGCAGGCCTGCGGGCAGCACCGCGACCATCTGCTGCTGAACGAGCCGATCCGTGGCGATCATCTCGCCGGCCACCCAGCCGAGCAATCCGCCGCCGAACCAGATCAGGATCGGGAACCGGTCGATCAGCCGGGTGATCAGGCTGGCGCCGACCACGAGGAGCGGCACCGACAAGGCGAGGCCGATGATGAAGAGCTCGTCGTGCCCCTTGGCTGCGCCCGCCACCGCCACGACGTTGTCGAAGCTCATCACGGCATCCGCCACCACGATGGTCCAGATCGCCTTGGGCAGGCTGGAATGCTCTTTGACGGCGCTCTCGTCCTCTTCCTCGCCGCGCACCAGCTTGACGGCGATGTGCAGCAGGATGAGTCCGCCCAGGACCTTCAGCAGCGGCACCGCCAGCAACTGCGAGATGATGACGGCGAAGAAGATCCGCAGCAGGGCCGCCGCGAAGGCGCCCGCGAAGACGCCGATCCGCCGCTGCCGCTCGGGCAGGCCTCGGCAGGCCATGGCGATGACCACCGCATTGTCGCCCGACAGGATGATGTCGATCCAGACGATCTGGAGGAGCGACAGCAGGAAGGAGGAGGTAAGGTAGGAATCCACGATCAGGCGCCTCTGATGCTCCGGCCCGGTGAAGCGGTGGTGTCCCGTGCCGGCGCCCGTTGTCCTGGACGCCCGTGCGAAGAAGGGCAACCGACGTGTTGAAAGAGCCGGCCCCCCGGACGGGAGGCCGGCCCCGAAGTCGTGTCAGGGATTGGCTTCGACGGCGGAGCGGAGCACGGGCGTCCACCGCGCCACCTCGCGCTCGACCAGTGCCTGCAGGGCGGCGGGACCCGCTTCGGCCTCCTTCGGCACGGTTCCGCCGAGATCGAGGATGCGCTTGGTCGTGGCCGGGTCCTTGAGCGCGGTGTCGAGGGCGGCGGTGAGCTTGGCCCTGACATCCGCCGGCAGGCCCTTCGGCGCGAACACGGCGTTCCAGGCGCTGACCTCGTAGCCGGGCAGGCCCGCCTCCTTTGTCGTCGGCACGTCGGGCAGGCTCGGGGAGCGCTCGGGCGTGGCGATGGCGTAGGCCTTGATCGTCCCGCCGGCGATCTGAGGCGCGACGTTGACGATCTGATCGGTCATGAAGTCGACCTGGTCCGCCATCAGATCGTTCAGCGCAGGCCCCGTGCCGCGATAGACCACGAGCGTGGGCTTGGCGCCGGCGAGGGAGTTGAACAGCACGCCCGTCGAATGCGAGACGGAGCCGACGCCCGCATGAGCCTGGTTGATCGTCGGGCCGCGGGCCTTCAGCACCTCGATGAAGCCCTTCAGGTCCTGGGCCGGGAAGCTCTTCTTGGCGACGATGACGATCGGCGTGCCGGCGGCGAGGCCGATCGGATCGAAGCTCTTGGCCGGATCGTATTTCAAGCCCTTGAACAGGGCCGGCGCGGCGCCGTGCGTGCCCATGTGGCCCATCATGATGGTGTAGCCGTCGGGCGCGGCCTGCGCGGCGCGGGTGATGCCGGTGGTGCCGCCGGCCCCGGTGACGTTCTCGATGACGACCTGCTGGCCCAACGCGCGCGACATCGGTTCGGCGACGATCCGCGCCACCACGTCGGTCGGTCCGCCGGCCGCGAAGGGCACCACCATGGTGATCGGGCGCTGGGGATAGGTGTCGGCGGCCGCACCGAACGCAGCGAGTGCCGACAGGAGGCCGATGGCGAGTGCCCGTCTCATGTTCCTCATCCTTCTGGTTTCTGGTTGTCGAACCCGTTGCCGCAAGACGCCGAGGCGTCCACGCCGTCAGGCCTCCGTGAACACCGCGTCGCGGCTTCGTCGCAGCGACGGCAGCAGCGCCGCCGCCAGGATGGTGAAGGTGACGAGGAACAGCACTGCGCTGACCGGGCGCTCGAGGAACACCAGGGCGTCGCCGCGCGACAGGGTGAGGGCGCGGCGCAGGTATTCCTCCATCAGCTTGCCCAGGACGAAGCCCAGCAGGAGCGGCGCGGGCTCGAAGCCGAACTTGATCAGCCCGTATCCGAACACCCCGAAGGCCGCGATCAGCATCACGTCGGTCGGCTGCGCATTGATGGAGTAGATGCCGATGGAGCAGAACATCAGGATCGCGGGGAACATCAGCCTGTAGGGCACCTTCAGCAGGCGCACCCAGATGCCGACGAGCGGCAGGTTGATGACGAGCAGCATGAGGTTGCCGATCCACATCGACGCGATCATGCCCCAGAACAGGTTGGGGTTCTTGGTCATCACGCCGGGACCCGGAACGATGCCGTGGATCGTCATCGCGCCGACCATCAGCGCCATCACGGCGTTCGGCGGAATGCCCAGCGTGAGGAGTGGAATGAAGGCCGTCTGCGCGCCGGCGTTGTTGGCGCTCTCCGGGCCGGCGACGCCCTCGATGGCCCCGCGCCCGAACCGGCCCGGATCGCGGGCGAGCCGCTTCTCGATCGTGTAGGCCGCGAAGGGGCCGAGCACGGCGCCGTTGCCGGGCAGGATGCCGAGGATCGACCCGATCGCAGTTCCGCGCAGCGCCGAGGGGGCCGCCTGCCGCAGGTCCGCCCAGCTCGGCAGCAGGCGGCCGATCCGCGCCCGGGCGATCTCTCGGGTCTCGGTCTGGTCGAGGTTGCGCAGGATTTCGGCGACCCCGAACAGGCCCATCGCCAGCACCGAGAAGTCGACGCCGTCGGTCAGGAAGCCGAAGCCGAAGGTCATCCGCTCCTGGCCGGTCTCGAGGTCGGTGCCCACCGTGGCGAACAGGATGCCGACCAGGATCATGGCCACGGCCTTGAGCACGGAGCCGTGCGCGAGGACGACCGCGAAGGCGAGCCCCATCACCATCAGGGCGAAATACTCCGCCGGTCCGAAGATCAGCGCGAGGCGGGTCAGCGGTGCGCCGAGGGCCGCGATCAGCAGGGTGGCGACGGTGCCGGCGAAGAACGAGCCGATGGCGGCGATGCCGAGCGCCACGCCGGCCCGGCCCTGGCGCGCCATCTGGTGCCCGTCGAGGGTGGTGACGACCGAAGTCGCCTCACCCGGGATGTTGACGAGGATCGCGGTGGTGGAGCCGCCGTACTGCGCCCCGTAATAGATCCCTGCGAGCATGATCAGGGCGCCGACGGGATCAAGCCCGAAGGTGATCGGCAGGAGCATGGCGATGGTGGCGATCGGCCCGACGCCGGGCAGCACCCCGATCAGCGTGCCGACGAGGCAACCCAGGAAGCAGAGCGTCACGTTCTGAAGGCTCAGCGCGACGGCGAAACCGAGGCCGAGATTGGCGAGGAGATCCGTCACGTGCCGCGCTCCCGATCAGGTCGTCATCGCGTGCGGGGCGACGTCGGTCCGGCTCCGGCGGGTGGAGCGGCGCTCCAGGGCGAGCAGGCCCAGTCCCGCCAGGGCGAGCGCACCGGCCGCGAGCCGCAGCATGACGCGCGACGGAATCGTCCCGCTCGCCGCCTCGATGAGGGCGGTGGGGAAGATGGGAATGGGCAGGTTGAGCAGGTCGCCGAACAGCAGCATGCATCCGGCGGTGAGGAGCAGGGCCAGGATGAGAAGTTCGCGAAAGCGCGCCTCGGGAGTCGCATAGCCTCCGATGATCACCGCGAGCGGTCCCGCAACGATGAGACCGAGGCCCGGACTGGCAACGGAGCCGAGGGCGAAGGGCCGGATCGTGATCGCGAAGGCCAGGATGGCCAGCACGACGGTGAGGGGGCCGCGCAGGCCTGTGGTCTGCAGGCCTGCCCCTTCGCGGGCGAGGCCCGTCACGGCGAGAACGCTTCCGCAGGCGGCGACGCCGATCGCCACCCAATGCGGCAGCATGCCGGGTCCCATGGCGCCGAGGGTGCCCCGCGGCAGATCGCTCGCGGCCCAGAGGCCGAACATCCCGAGCAGGACCAGCCCGAGGCCGGCCACGAAGCTCTGTGGCGCGCGCACCACGGACCTCGTCCGCCGCACGGCGTCGGATGCGTCGCTCATCGTTCCTCCCCTGCGCGCCCCGCCTTCGTTTCTCGGGCGTATGGCACGGCGATATGCGCGTTCCCGTTCGTACTGACGGAAGGCCGGCTCGAGGATGGCCTCGGCAGCCAGCGCTTCCGTTCACACAGGACGATGCGCCCTGTCGGATCGGGGTCGTCGAAAATGATTGTTGTCCAGAATCTATGCCGTAACGCGAAGTCTCCACAAGGGCCGGCGTCTACGCATACGCTCGATTTCAAGGTTTGATTTCAGGACATCTAGGCACGTTACAGAGCGCACTTTAATCCGGCTGCGATGGCGGAACCCGCATTGCTGCGCTTCGCTCGGCCGCCACCACGTCCCGCCGTGATCGTCCGATGACGGCGACGCCGCGCGCGGAATGCGGAACGCCCTCGTCGAGCCGGGGAGACCGGTTCGATCCCGGTCTCCCGCCTGTTCGACGCCGTCCGGCCGCCTCAGGCAGCCTTCACCGCCGTCAGGAACGTGCCCACCTCCTGGCGGAGGCTTTCCGAATGGTGCGAGAGCGCCTGTGCCGCGCCGAGCACCTGAGTCGCCGCCGTGCCCGTCGAATCGGCGCCGAGGCGCACGTCGTCGATGCTGCCGACGACCTGTCCGGTCCCGTTGGCCGCCTGCTGCACGTTTCGGGCGATCTCCTGGGTCGCCGCCCCCTGCTGCTCCATCGCGGCCGCGATGGCGTTGGAGGCCGCCGCCATTTGCCCGATCGTGCTGCCGATGGCCTGGATGGCCGCGACGGAATCCTGCGTGACGGCCTGGATGGACGCGATCTGCCCGGCGATCTCCTCCGTCGCGCGCGTGGTCTGACCGGCGAGCTCCTTCACCTCGGAGGCGACGACGGCGAAGCCCCGTCCGGCCTCACCCGCCCGGGCCGCCTCGATGGTGGCATTCAGCGCCAGGAGATTCGTATGTCCGGCGATCTTGTTGATCATCGCGACGACGGTCTCGATCCGTTCGGCCGCACTGGCGAGCTGCCGGACCAGCCCATCCGTCCGGCGCGCCTCGTCGGCCGCCTGCTGGGCGATGCGGGCCGACTGACCGGCCTGCTGCGTGATCTCCTGGATCGACGCGGACATCTCCTCGGTGGCCGCGGCGACGGTCTGGACATTCGCCGAGGTCTGTTCGGCCGCCCGCATCGCGCCGGTGGATTGCCGGGTCGTCTGCTCCGCGGTGCCTGCCATGCCCTGGGCCGTGGCCTCCATCTCCGTGGCGGCGCCGGCCAGACCCTGCGTGAGAACGGAGACATTCGATTCGAACGCCTTCGTCAGGGCGTCGAGCTGGTCGGCACGCCGCGTCTTCGCGTCCGCCTCCTCGGCGGCCGCAGCGTCGGCCTGCTCCTTGGCGATGAGTGCGTCCTTGAAGACCTGCACCGCCCGCGCCATGGCGCCGAGCTCGTCGGCGCGGCGGGCACCCGGCACGATCACGCCGTGATCCCCTGCGGCGAGGCGCTGCATCGCGCCGGTCATGGCCGTCACCGGCCCGGACACGCCGCGGCCGACGCGCCAGGCGAGCAGCCCCCCGATGACCAGGGCGACGGCTCCGATCCCGATCACCCGCTGGCTCAACTGGCTCGCATCCTCGGTCATCACCGTCATGATCTGGCGCTGCTCCTGGACTGCCCGTTCCCGGGTCTCCCGGCCGAGGCCGATCAGCCCGTCGCCGGTCTGCTTCAGGGCCTGATAAGCGACCTCGACGTCATTGGCCCCCTGCAGGACGCCGTCCAGAGCTGCCTTGAAGGCTGCGACCCTTGCATTCGCCACCTTGAGGGAGGTCTGGAGCAGTCCGGCCTCGTCGAGCTGGGACAACGCCTGCAGCTCCCGGGTGTAGCGCCCGAACTCGACCGTGGCGGTGCTGGCATCCGCCGGGTTGTTGCTGGAGCGGAACAGATAGACGGCGCTCATGCTGGCCTGGAGCGCCCGATCGGCGCGAAAGGTCGCGGCGGCAAGACCCGGCTCTGGCGCGGCGCGCTGCGCCATCGCGTAACCGGCGTTCGAGAGCGTGGCACCGAGCTTCACCAGGTCGCCGAGGGCGGCTTTCCGCTTCTGCATCACGCTCACCAGGGCATCGGCGCCGGTGACGTAGTCGAGAGCCCGGTTCCGGACCGCCGCGTCCCGGCCGTCCGCCTGTTGGCCGGCAATCTCCGCCTTGAGGGCGGCGAGACCGGTCTTGAGGTCGCTCAACATCTCGCCCTGTTCCGTGCGCATGTAGTTGAGCACCAGGCGCCGCGCCCCGTTGAGGCGCAGCTCGAACGCGCTCGCCTCCTCGGCCGCCTGCATGCGGGCGCCGGTGGCCTCGATTTCGGCGTTGAGCACGCTGACGCTGCGGAAGGTCATGAGCGCGGACACGGTGAGGAGCAGCAGCACCACGCCGAAACCCGCGAGAATGCGCTGGGAGACCGAGAGGCGGTCGAGGCGGAGGAGGGAGTCGAGGCGGAGAAGGGAGTCCGGACGGAGAAGGGACATGGGCGGGAGCCTCGAAAGCGTTAGCGGACGGACTTGATCTGGCGGATCGTTTCGGCGCCGAACCTGGCGCTGAATCCGGCGGTCGCGGATTGCAGGCTCTGTTCGAAGGCGGCGCGATCGACGGAGGCGACCACGTTCATCCCGGCCTTGCGCAGTTCGTCCACCCCCTCCCGCTCCGCGCGCCCGGCCGCCTCGCGGGAGACCTGGCCCGCAGCCCGGGCAGCCTCGGTGAAGGCCTTCTGCTCGGCAGGGCCGAGGGCGTCCCAGGCCGTCTTCGACATGACGATGACGGCCCAGGAATAGACGTGACCACTGAGGGTCAGGTGCTTCTGGACCTTCTCGAAGCGCGAGGCCGAGATGACCGCGATCGGGTTTTCCTGCCCGTCGAACTGCCCGGATTGCAGCGCGCCGTAGAGTGCCGGGAAGGCCAGCGGCTCCGCCTTCACCCCGAGGCTGCGAAAGCCCGTGAGCATGATGTCCGATTGCGGCACCCGCATCGAGAGGCCCTTCAGGTCCTCCGGGTTCATGACCGGATGCTTCGAATTGGTGATGTGGCGCATGCCGTTCTCGCCCCAGGCGAGCGCGACCATGCCCTTCTGCTGGAACTTCTTCAGGTAATCCTGCCCGACGGGGCCGTCGAAGACGGCGTGGGCATGGCTGGCATCGCGGAACAGGAACGGGATGTCGAAGATCCCGAATTCGGGGATGATGCTGGAGAAGGGCGCACTGGTGATGAAGGCGATGTCGAGGTGCCCCAGGCGGAGCTCCTCCGCCATCTCGACCTCGCCACCGATGGTGCCGTTCGGATACAGCTCGACGCGGGTGGTGCCGCCGGTGCGCTGGGCGACGTCCTTGGCAAAGCGCTCCGCCCCCGCCCCGAGTTGCGAAGTCTGGGCGAAGAGGAAGCCGAGCCGCAGAACGCGCTCCTCGGCCTGCGCCCGGGTGATGGTCAAGATCGAGCAGAGCCCGACGATCGTTGCTGCAACTCTGAGACGTCCAGGCACCGGCGTATCCTATGCGATAGTCGTCGGGTGCTTAAATGCCTGCGCTTAAAAGATCATTGACAGCGCCGGTGCCGAAGCTGGCCTTCGAGCGCTTTCGAACATCTTGAAGCGGACGCTATCCGCTACTTGAGGGGTCCATTCAGCGGGCGAAGGTGCTTGTCGAAAATCTTCGAAGGTGCGTATCGAAGTTCATGGAGGCTTACCCGACCAGCGAGGTCCGCCAGGCCTGCCGCCGCCGAGCATCCCACCGGTGCTTCACGATCACCGCCCGCGCGCCCGACCCCGTGACCTGTGCCTGAGGCTCCCTCGCACCCATCCCATGGTGCGCGAAGGCCTCCACACCCCCGTTGCGCGGAGCCCTCGCATGGGCTACCAAAGCGACACGGTCAGCACCCATAGCTCAGCTGGATAGAGGGTTGCCCTCCGAAGGTGGAGGATCCGACGCTCCCGCATGCTAAGTGCCGCCAATCCCTACAATAACTTAGCAGCCTAGCGTGCGTACACACTGCGCAGGGAAGCCTGTCGCGGCGCAAAAGGGCCACATCGGGGCGTGGAAGATGCCTTCGATATACGTCTCGGCGACGGTACTCGGACGGCTTGCATCATACGAGCGCAAGCCAAGCGGCGCGTCCCATCGTGCACGGGAGTAGGCGAGATTAGAGAAATCGGCGCCGCTCCGAATTACATCTCCAGCCGGTTGAAAGCTATCATCCGGGTTGTGACCCGCCTTCAAAACCTGCTTGACGCCAGCAGAAATCCTTCACCCATCAAGTAACACGAAGTCCTAGGGTGTGAACCGAACCAAGACGTTGCGAGAATTCTGGTTTTGTGATTCAGAGCCGCCGTTTGCAGCACGGAGGCGGCGATGGCGGACCTGTTCTGGC